>CAYYNP010000066.1:26616-27806 GCA_964472545.1 uncultured Planctomycetaceae bacterium
GACCGCCCGCGTGAGGAAGGCGAACGCCGCGAAGGCGACCGCCCGCGTGAGGAAGGTGATCGGCCGCGCGAGGAAGGCGAACGTCGCGAGCGTCCGGATCAGCCGCGTGAGGAAGCCGAGGCCCGCGAGGTGGACGTGCCTCAGGAGCGTCTGCGGGCCCACCTACAGGAGTTGGAGGTCCATGCTGCCGACCTCATGGCGAGATTCCGCGAGACGCCGGAGGATCGTGCGGACGCGCGTGAGGAGATCGCGAGGGAGATAAGAGCGGCGCAGGAGAGGATGGAGGCGATTCGTGCCCATCTCCGTCGCCCGGAGCGGGAAGCCCCGCCGCGTGAGCGGGAAGAGCATGCACGCAGTGAAGCGGAAGGCCACATGCGGGCGTTGGAGGTGAAGGCTCATCAACTGGAAGAGCGGGCGCAGGCCATCCGTCGTCAGATGGAAGAGTTGCCCGACGGCGCGGCCGACCGCGCCGAGATGCTCGAAGCCCAAATGCGAGAAATCCACCAGGCGGCCGAGCAGGTCGAGCGTCAGATGCACGAACTGCGAGAGCGGCACCAGCCACGGCCGGAAGGTCCGCCGCCGGGTGAGCGAGAAGAGATCGCGCGGCATCTGGAGGAGTTGGAGCGTGAGATCCACCGTCTGAGCGAACTTGGCCGTCACGAGGAGGCCGAGCAGCTTAAGCGTGCGGGCCGCGAGTTGGTGGCCCGACTCCGCGGTCAGCCCGAGCCGCCCCGTCCCGACCGTCCACACGGCGAGGAAATGGAGCGTCGCATCCACCACCTGCGGGTTGCCATCGAGAACCTTCAGGCGGCCGGCATGCACGACCAGGCCCGTCAGCTTGCCCAGCAAGTCGAACGGATGATGCACGGCGGCGAGCCCGGCCCGGCCCATCGCGAGGCCCCCCTACGGCTGGAAAACCCGTTTGAAGGCCAACCGCCGGTGATCCGCGAGATGCAAGAGCAGATGGACCAGATGCGCCGCGAGATGGAAGAGATGCGCGGGCTGCTGAAGGAACTGCTCGAACGGAGATGAGCCGCACAGTCATAGTAGGCGTCTCGCTCCGCGAGACGCGGTGACCATAGTAGGCGTCTCGCTCCACGAGACGCGGTGACCATAGTAGGCGTTCGCTCCGCGAGACGCGGTGACCATAGTAGGCTCTCGCTCCGCGAGACGCGGTGACCATAGTAGGC
>CAYYNP010000066.1:27906-36419 GCA_964472545.1 uncultured Planctomycetaceae bacterium
GACGCGGTGACCATAGTAGGCTCTCGCTCCGCGAGACGCGGTGACCATAGTAGGCTCTCGCTCCGCGAGACGCGGTGACCATAGTAGGCGTCTCGCTCCGCGAGACGCGGTGACATCTTGCGGAGCAAGATGACTACTGTACGGCCGTCGTCGACACGAGAAGTTGAGCCCCGAAGCCGCGGCCATACGGCCGTTGCTTCGGGGCCTTTTGTTTGTCGGGGCGACTACCGCTTGATCTTCGCCCGAAGCCGGCGGACCTGATCCTGCACGGTTATTTCCTTCTTCTCTTCGTCCACCGTGTTGAACCGCGCGGGCCAGTTTCGCGTGTCGAGCTTGCGAAGCGAGTCTTCGGCCTGGTCCCAGTGCTTCTGGTGGATCTGGGCGGCGGCCAGCCCTAGCAGCCCGGTCGGCTCCAGGGCCCGGATCTCGGCCACGCGCTGCCAGTGGGCGATCGCTTCGTCGTAGCGGTCTTGGTCCTGGCGGATAACGGCCAGCGCCGTGTGGCTCTCCGACTCGCTGGGCAGCATCTCGACGATCGACGTATTGGCTCGTTCGGCCTCCTGGCCGCGTCCGAGGTCCGTCAGCCGCCGAGCGAGGTCCTTGTACTGCTCGATGTCGCGTCGCGAGAGTTCTATCGACGCGAGCACCTGCCGCACGGCCCCCTCCTTGTCTTCCCGCCGGTCGTAACACTCGACGAGCTTCTTGTGCGTCTCGGCGTCGTTCGGTTGCACCTCACGGGCGATCTCGAATTGGCGAACGGCGTCGTCGTAGCGCTGGTTCTCGAAGTAGACTTTGCCGAGTGCCTTGCGGAGGATCGCATTCTGCTGCTTGTCCTTCTCGGCTTGAAGGTCGACCTCGGCCACGTAGGCGTCGAGATCCGGTGCGTCGAGCAGGACCTGCTTCAACGCGTTCAGCGCCTCGCGGCGTTTCTCGTGTTCCGGCCCCCAACTTATCACCGCCCCGCTAGCCGCCGCGACCGCCCCGGGCGTATCGTTCAGGCCGGCGTGGGCTCGCGCCTTGAAGGTGTAGTACTCCGAGAGCGTGCCGTTGCCGATGCCGCGATTGGGCTGCGTGCTTTCGTGCAGCGCGATCAACTCACGGTAGTAGTCGACCGAGAGCTGGAACAGTTCCGTGTCGAGGCAAGCCTTGGCCATTTCCGCCAAAACGCCCTCATTCCAGCGATCGCCTTGGTGGAAATGTTCGTCCGCCCGCAACCGCACGGCCGCCAGTTCCTCCTTGTGGCCGATGCCGAAGCAGGCACGCATCAGCCGCACGCGGTAGTCGATCGTGTCGGGCCGCCATTCGACCAGCGGCCGGAGGATCGGCGCGGCTTCGGCGTGACGTTCGCGTTTTTGCAGGAAGTTGACCAGCGTCGCCTGGCCGCCCTCGTCGAGCAACTTCTCTTCGTGGGCGGCGGCCAACATCTCGATCGCGCGATCGTAATGGTCCAACCCGTCGAAGAGATACTCGGCGATATGGCGGACGGCCGCGCCGGACTGCTTGCGCTCGGCGTAGACTTCCTCGGCAACCGCGGCGAAGGCGTCCTCCTTTTCATGCCAGAAGTAGCTGCGGTGGCGCCAGTAGATTCGGCGATAGCGGTACCGCCGGGATTCGAGGTCGCGGCGCAGCTCGGCGGTAACGATCGCCAACAGCCGCGGCTCCAACTCTCCCAGGAGTCCACCCCGGTCTTTGATCAGGTGCCGCCAGTAGGCCAACTGCCAATAGTGGTGGCGCCAGCCGTCGTCGTTCGCCAACAGCAGCCAGCCGGGCTCTTGTTCGATCCGTTCGACCAGAAAGGTCAGGCTGGCGCGGGGCCCGGCCTCTTTGTAGAGGGTCTGGGCGACCTGCTTGACCATCGACTGGTAGTTGCTGGTTTGAAGCTTCAAGACCTCGGGTAACTCCTCGAAGGCGAACGCCTTGAGGTCGTCGACCGCGGTAGGATACCTCTTCAGGTGTGCGACGCGATAGACGCTGCACAGTCGCTGGACGAGGGTGTAGCGGTGGTTGTGATCGCCAGTCTTCAGCCGGCCGCGGATTCGCTGCGTCAGGGCCTTGTAGAGCGTCTCTTTCGAACCCAACGACACGTCGCCGTCATGATCCAGTGCGCTCTGGTAGAGCCGGTCGAGCCGCTCGGTGAGCCAATGCGTCTGCTGCAAGTGGACGGAGCGCGGAAGTTGCTGCTTCAGCACGGCCTCGCCCCGGGCGTAATGCCGTTGGTCTTCCAGATAGCGGATGAGCGTATCCAACGTGTCACGAGCGTCGGTCGGCAGCACGCCGCCGCGGGCCGTTTCGTACTCTCCCAACGCCGCTTCGAGCAGTTCGATGGCCCGATCGTGCTGCGAGTAGGCCCAGCGGACGGCGGCCAAAGAGCGGCCGATGTGTAGCCGATCGACCGAGCCGGCCTCGGCATCGCCGTGCAACACCTCCAGTTCGCGAACTTGCTCGTCGGCCAGTTCGGCCTGGGAGATGGCCCCCAAGCCGGCCAGCAGATCGGCCATCCGCCGCGGCTCGCCGGAAGACCACTCCCGTTTGAACGCCCGCTGCATGGCGGTCAGTGCGTTATGGACGTGTGGCCCAGGCTGATTCTCCACTTCCGCCGCGCGGCGCTCGACGAGCAGTTCCAGAAGATCGACCGCCCGATGGTCGATCGGCGTTTCTGCCTTCTTCCGGACTTCGACCAACCGCTGGGCGATCCGGTCGACGGTAGCCTCGTCGCGGACCTCCGAGAGCACCGACGCCATGCCTTGTAGGAAGGGATAGACCCGCTCGGCCGTGTGGCCCACGACGCCGTCGGGCAGGTGCTCGAGCAGCCGGAAATCGTGCGTGGCCTGGTAGAATTGCCGCAATTGGCCGAGGTGGCCCTGCGGGCGGCTCGACTTCTCCAACAAGGCGCCGAAGACCAGCAACACGTCTTCCTCCAACTCGCCGGGCAGTTGGCCGTCGCGATCGTGCCAGGGCCGCAGTTTGTTGGAGAGGTAGTTCGACAGCCGCCACTCATCCATGAACTTGTACGACGCGATCCTCGCCCGGCGGTAGTCCTCCGGACGGTCGACGACCATGTACCAATCGGCCAGCGCACGGTACTGCTCGGGGCCCAGTTCGTCGTCGGCCTCGACCGCCTCGAACTGCTCGATCGCCGGGAGGATCTTGCCGCCTTCGGCCAAGATGTAACCCAGCGCGAGCCGCCATTGGTTGTCGGCGTCTTTCGGCAGGATCCAATCCCGCAGGGCCTTCTCCAGTGCTTCCGCCCGATCCAAGGCGACCAGAAGCTGATACTTCGCCCGCTTCCAGCGGGGATTGGCACGATCGGCCTCACTTTCGGCGGCGGCTTCCTCGTCGGCTTTGATGCCCGCATCGAGGTACGCCAGCAGCCGGTCGATCGACGCCGGCTCGGCGTCCTTGCGCACCGCCAAGTTGGCCAGCGTGACGAGATGGCGATGCCGCAAGACGCCGTCGAGCCACAATTCGGCGCGACGGGCCGGATCGTCGTCCACGTCATCGGCCTTGACGGGCTTCGGCGGTTCGTCTCCGAGCACTACCCAGCACTCGGCGGCGATCCGTTTCAGGTCGTCGCCCAGCAGCACGTCGAGATAGAGCCGCTCGGCTTGGAGCCACTGCCCGAACTGGTCGGAGTGTTTGGTGGCCTCTTTACGCAGCCGCTTGGCGAACTCTTGGCGGGCCGTCCGCACGTTCTCTTTCCTCGCGTCGCGAAGATCGGTGCGCGTTTCGTCTTCCGGGTGTTCGATCTGCTTCATCCGATGATCGAACCGGGCGCGGACCATGCGATCGGTCAGTTGATACAGCGCCGTGACTTCGATGGCCAGCCGCTGTGTCTCTTCCGCGTCGAACGATTGCTTGCGAAGCAGGCCGAACGCCTCGTCCTCGAACTCCGCCGACCAGGGCTGCTCGAGCACGGCCGTGAAGAGCTGTGCGTAGGCTTCCTGGCATTCGTCTTCGCGAATCCGCAGCCGCAGCAACTCCAGCCACGGCTCCGCGCCGACGTGATACCGTAGCGAGTAGATCAGCGGCCGCAGCAGTTGGTTCTTCACTTGCTCGTCGGTCTCGGCCACCCAGCGACGCTTCAGCCCGTCGGCGATCTGCTGCCAGACGGGCTTCTCCACGGCCGGGTCGTTGGGCGAGATCCAGTTGACCAGCCGTTGGATTTCGGCCGGCTCGAGTTGGTCGAGTTCGGCGACGAGTATCTTGGCGGCCGCCTTGCGGACCCGGCGGCAGGCGTCCGTGTTGCGGAAGCGGTGGTTGCCCATGATTCGATCGGCGATCGAGCCGCCGCCTTCGTGCCGGGCCAGAAACAGGGCCGTGTCGGCCAGCGGCTGAAGCCAGCGCTCGTCGATCCGCTCGGTGTGCAGGCCGTAGATGCTGCCCAAGCCGTGCAACGCGGCGGCGTCGAGCCGGCCCCGCACGTCGCCCTCGATCGGACCCTCGCCTCGGGCATCGTCCAGCCACCGGGCCGCCAGCCGGTTGGCCTCGTCCACGCGATCGGTGTAGATCAACGCCGAGAGGTACTGGTGATAGGACGTCAGGTCTTCGGGATTCCGCAGCGTCCACTTCCGCAGGAATTCGGCCAGGTCGACGTAACGGCCTTGCTGACGCAGGAAGCCCGCATAGCGGCTCCGCAGCGACTCCTCTTCATGCTCAAGCCAACGGGCCTCATCGGTCAGCACGCCGTCGAGCCAGGCGTAGGCCGTCTCGAAGTCGCCCGAGTTGACCAACTGCTGGGCGTAGTCTCGCTGGAGGTTGTGGTCGCGAGGACACTCCTCGGCCAATTGCTTTCGCAACGCCATCGCCAAGTCGTGCTGGCCGGTGTTGGCCAGGTAGTTCATTCGCTGCTGTTTGAAGGTCTTCATCGCATGCAGGTGTGCCGGCTGCCGCTCGTAGACGGGCCGCAGCACGTCGAGCAGTTCGAGCATCTCATTGGCTCCAAACACGCCCGACGCTTGGCTCCGCACGTACTCCGTGAGGAAGTAATCGCCCGATGACAGCTTGGCCAACGCGGCGGCCTCCTCCATCAACCGGGTCCTCAACTCCTCGCGACGCCGGGCCGCATTCAACACGGCATTGCGGACCCACCGCATGCCTGGCTTGTCGGCCGCAAGACTTTCGAGTTGCTCCAGCCGCTCCAGCACGGGGTCCCATTGCTGCGTGGCGGCCGAATGCAGCAGCAAGGTGAAGTGGTCGTCGAAACGGGCCTTGCCGTCGGCCTCGGCCTGCTTGGCGTCGAGGACCGAGATGGCCGGTTCCTGGAGAAACTGCACCCGGCCGCGGTCGGCCAATTCCCGCTCGATCCGCTTGGCAAACGCGTCTTCGGTGAGCGACTTGAACTCTTGGATCACCAGGGTCGTGCGGCGTCCTTCGGCGTCGGTGTGCTCGATCCGGCCTGCCCACCAACCGCCGGCGACTTCGGTGAAGTCCTCGAACCGTTGGGCCACGGTGCGGCGGCCCTCGTTGCGGTGTTCGATCGAGAGGATCACGTGCCGCTCGGTATCGACCAGCACGTGGACCTGCGATTGCGGGTCGGTCGGATGGGTCAGTACCAGCAACGTCCGGCCGTCGCCTTGCGGCTTCAGTTCGGTGGTGTAGGTCTGATAGGTCCGCTCGATCGACTTGAGGCAGTAGCCGCTGAAGTCCAGCGGTGGCTTGCCCAGATCGGCTTCGATCGACTCCCGCAGCCGGCCCAGCCCGAAGGCCTTGGAAAAGACGCCCCGCTCCCGCTCATCGCACCAACGGACCGTGTGTTGTGATCCGGCGCCCTGTGCAAGAATGAGCCATGCTGTGGGCGAGACGAGATTGAGTGTTTGGGAGCGAGACGCGAGGTCGCCGAAGCGGGCGTCGAAGCCGTCCACGCGGCGCTGTACTTGCAGCCCGCCGGAGAGGGCGGCCAGTTGTTCTGTTCGTAGCAGGCTCTCGGCCAGCGCCCGGGCGTCGGCGGGCCAAGGTTGCTTCGGCTTTGCCGCGGGACCTTCTGTAGGCGGCGGCAGATAAGGGAAGAGCGTGGCGACCCACGGCGACGATTGCTGCGGGCGGGTTGGCCGGCCGTAACGTTCGCGCTTTTCGTGCAACAACGGTGCCTGCAAGTCGGCAGAAAACAGCCCGGTGAAGACGCGCTCCTGCTCCCCCAGAGCGAGTCCTCGAGAGCGGCCCTCGCCGCGGCGGAAGTCGGCATAGTCTGCTGCGTATCGCCTCTGCCGCAGCATCAAACCGGAGCCCAGCGACGGCAACCGCTTGGCCGTGGACTCGCCCGCGCTGATCCAGTCTTCGTCGACATCCAACATATCGTCGAGGCTGAGCTTGCCGCCGAGTTCCACCCCGCCCTCGCCGAAGGATTGCTCGAGGTCGACGATGTTCAGCCGCTGCAACTCCTCCACAAGAAGATTGCCCCGGGCGTTGTCGTTGAAGTACCAGGCATCGTCCCGGCCATTGACGCTCCAAGCCCCGGCGGTCCCGCCGCTGGTGATCCCTAGCCGCCGGTAGGCGTAGGATCGGGTCGTCGCGGCAGACATCGGGGTCGCGAATCTGCTCACATCGTAGACACGTGTGAGCAGCGTCGACGCTTCGACGCTTTGCGGCGACACGAACTCCACATTTCGCCCCAGCCCGATCAACTCCCCCAGTACGGTCCGCCGCAACCCCAGCCGCCAATTGCCCGCCAGGCGCATCTGCTGCTGCAAGAGTTCGAAGTTGGCGATCCGGCGTCCTTCGTCCCAAAACTCCTCGCCGTCGCACATCCGGAAGCGCCGCTTGACCCCGAACCGCTCGCGGTCGGCGTCGCTCTCGAGCACCAGCAGCGAGGTGTACGGCGTGATGATGTTGTACTCTTCGGAGAGCCCGATGATCTCCTCTTTGATGAGGGAAGTGGCCCCTTGCTCCAAGAGGGCGTCGAGGTGCCGCCGGGCCCAGAGCCGCGGTAGGAACGAGTTACTTTCCGCCTTGTCCTGAAGCACGACCCGATTGCGAAACTGTACCGGCTTGCCGTTCTGGGTGCCGGTAACCACCACCTCGCCCTGCTGGTCGCGGCCGTTGGGGAAGTACTTGCCCAACAGGATCTGCTGCGAGCCGACGGGCAGATTCGGCAATTCCTCGGGATAGACGCGGACCATCGTCAGCCCCGGGAACTCGACCTTTAGATCGCGGATGCCCGGCTGGGCGATCTCGGCCAACAACTGCCGCGCGGCGATCTGAGGCGTCAACTCGCCACCGACTTGCCGGATCGATCCTCCGCCGAGCGACGCGATCGTCTTCAACACCACCGGCTCGAAGGCGTTGCCGACGGTCACCGCGTGGAACGTGCCGGGGCGCCCCTCACCTAGCCGCCGCAGCCGCTTGCCGAAGGCCACCGGATCGGCATCGCCGGTGGTGACCATGCCGTCACCGATGTAGATCACGTGCGTGGCCGTCTCGCACTGCTCGAACGCCGAAGAAAAGGCCTTGTCCAGATCGGTCCAGCCCAGCGAAGTCCGCTCGGCCAGCAGCTCTCGGGCGGCCTCGATCTGTTTGGTATCGGCCGGCATCGGTTCTTTGAAGGCCCAACGGCAATCGACGTCGCAGGTGGCCAGGTTGATCTTGTCCTCCGGCGTGAGCGATCCCAACAACGACGCAATCAGTTCGGCCTGCAAGCGGCGCGTGGTGGCGTCCATCGAGGCCGACGTATCGGCCAGGACCAACAACCGCAACGGGTCGCCGTCCGGCAACACCTCGCGCTGCCACAGCCCGTCGCCGGCCGGCGGCGTGAGCATCATCATGAAGTAGCCTTCGTCGCCCCGCTCGTGCGGGATCACCACCACGTCGGACTGCTGCGAGGCCAATTCCACCACGACCTCGAAATCACGCGTGGGCGCGTACTCCTGGGCCGAGAATTCTACGTGGCCCGCGTTCTCCGTCGCGGCGATCCGCGACAGATGCGTCGGCGACGTGACCGACGCCAGCGGCAGCGCCGAATGCACGCGGACGTCGATATTCAGCGTATCCAGAGGCTTCTGCTTGAGCATTTCGCTCCGCAAACCGTAGCTGTAGCGATATTGATTGCCCTTCAGCGGAAGCACCTGCGTGTAGACGATCTTGATCCGCTTGCGCGAGTTGGCGAAGATCGGGAACACCCGGGCCTTGAAGATGTTGCCGCCGGTCCATTCCAGCAGCCCCGGATCGCGGCGCTCGCGGAGGATCGTTTCGTAGATTTCCCGGGCGCGCTGCTTCTCGACCACGTCGGCCTCGACCAGCTTGCCGTCGATCCACATCCCAAAGCCGGAGATCGAGGCGTCCTGCGGCAGCGGGAAGTAGAAGATGCCCTCGGTACGCACGTCCGTATGATTGACGAACGTCTCCTCGATCACCGTCTGGGCAATCTGGTCGCGGATGTTGACGGTCACCTGGTGGTCGCCGACCGAAAGCGGCACGTTCACTCCGTTGACTTCCGCCAGCAACGAGCCGAGCGATTCGTTGGTCGTCGCGCCCTCGAAGCCCTGCAACCAAAGCGGGTAGTCCCCCTTTTCGATCAGCGC
>CAYYNP010000067.1:0-36222 GCA_964472545.1 uncultured Planctomycetaceae bacterium
GAGGAGATCGTCACCTACCCTCCACTTTGTGCCATTTGAGTTGAAACACTACACAGGTTGCGAACTCGCAGGTGGCCCCCGCGGATCGCTGCGGCACCGACGCTGCCGGCCCGCATAAAACGACCACAACC
Organism: uncultured Planctomycetaceae bacterium; assembly: GCA_964472545.1. Classification (GTDB taxonomy): domain Bacteria; phylum Planctomycetota; class Planctomycetia; order Pirellulales; family Thermoguttaceae; genus CAYYNP01. The sequence continues at coordinate 132 of CAYYNP010000067.1, forward strand.
TTTGACTGATCGGTTCCTTACAACCGGCCGCTTGATTGCCCGGAGCACGACCCGAAAAGCCTGCCTAGAGTGCCAGTTGGAGTGTGAGAATGGGCGACTTGCGCCGACTCTTCCGGCCGGGGCGTGCCTCACAACTGGTTCCTAAACTCCAGTTTGGGAACCTAACGCCGGAGCATGCCGAATGGAGGTCTCGGAGGTTCCCAAACTGGAGTTTGGGCACCAGTAGGCATAGTCGCTCGGCCGAGAGGCAGTCGTCGCTAATCTGGCCGGGTCACGGCCGGCCGCACCCAGGACGCTTTGCCGGAGAGAAGCCGAGGGCGGGCAGAGTGGAACGTCGCGCTGGTCTCCCATCCCCCAAGCCCGGACAGGTGCTCTCTTTCAATGCCCAACTGCTGAGCGTACTAAGTGACGCCTGCTTTCCCGTCCACCGAAAGTGCGGCTGGCCGTCCAGAAATGCGTCAATCGTCGCAAGATCTCCCGTCAAATGAACGCGCACCAAAAGGTTGTGTCGCCGACCATTCTGCAGTGCGCCCGGTTTGCGCAGATCTACGGCCTTGCCGTTGATCTGGCCAATCCCGCTGGCATTTCCGAGAAATACGTGGCAGTGCCCGAGCCCCGCTGGAAGGAAGGCGACTACAACTTTATCACCGTCATGCCGGGTGAACTCGACGGCCAATTCGTAGCTTCCCTCGACGCGAACCGGCAGCATCAACCTGCAGTTCTTGCTCGGAGCCATCGCAACTCCGTCTATCGCCCGCGCCCATTCGCCGGCCACTTTGTCGGCGGCCATGTCTACCGGTTTGAGCACGTCGATCCATTAGCCTCGACGGATTTCCGGCTGTGCCGGCCCGGGCGTGAGGCTCGGCCCGGTTGGCGTGAGGCGCTCGATCTTCCCAATCGGGCCTACGCCTGCTATGCTGAAGCGGTACACTTTGCCTCCCGTGCGACGATGGGGTGAGCTATGGCCGCGGCGTTCGATCCGTACCATCGCTGGCTGGGAATTCCGCCGGAGGAACAGCCGCCGAACTGCTATCGGCTGTTGGGCGTCAAGCAGTTCGAGACCGATCTCGATGTGATCGAATCGGCCGCCGACCGGCAGATGGCCCATCTGCGGACGTTCCAGTCCGGCAAACGCGCGGCGCTCTCGCAGAAGCTGCTGAACGAGGTGGCCGACGCCAAAGTGCGGCTACTGGACCCCAAAAAGAGGGCTGCTTACGACGACCAACTTCGTCAGGAGGAAGAATACTCGCGGGAGTTGCAGAGAGACCTCGAGGAGGAAGCAGCGGAGGAAACAGCGGCGGCTCGGCAGCCGGTTGCCGCCCGTGCGGTGCCAGTGTCGGTGCCTCGGGCGGAACCCGGCGAGGCGACTCCCGTGCAGCCGGCCGCGGTCGCACCGTCGCGCGCCTATCGGACGGTCCGCCGCAGGCGGAAGAAGAATCTGCCGGTGGTTCTGGGCACGGTGGCCGTTTGTGTGGCGTTGCTGTTGGTTCTGACCATGGGACTGGTCTCGGCGCTGTCGGACAAGACGGCCGATTCGGGCGAGCGGGGCGGGAAGACGGGCAAATCGCAACAGGAGGACGTGACGCCCGCGCCGCCGGTCGAACTGCCGGTGGGGCCCGATCCGGTGCCCAACGGCCCCGACGTCACGAAGACGACGGGCCAGCCGCCGGATGTCCCGCCGCAGCCGCCGGAAGTGAATCCGCCCGATCCGCCGGACGTGAATCCGCCGCCGCCCGATCCGCCCACCGATCCACCCACCGTGCCGAAGCGGCGGCTGCCGGCGCCTTCGGCTGAGGCCCAGAAGGCCGTGCTGGCCCAACTCGAAGGGGTCTACACGCTCAGCAAGCCGAGGCCGGCCGCGGAGAAGCTGGTGCTGGCCGGCGAGATGATCGCCTTGGGCAAGCAGTCGAAGGGCGATCCGGCCGAGCGGTTTGTGCTCTGGCTCGAGGCGACCAAACTGGCGGCCGCCGCGGGCGACGCGGCGGTGGTGATCGAGGCGATCGACCTGGTGGCGGGCGATTTCGAGGTCGACGCACTCTCGGCCAAGCAGAAGATGCTGCCCACGGTGGCCGCCGCCGCCAGCGACGCCGAGCGGCTGGGGAAGCTCGCAGAGGCCTCGCTGGCAGTGGCCGACGAAAGCCTCCTGGCCGATCAACACGCCGCCGCCTTACAACTCGTCGACGCCGCCTACAACGCCTGCCGCCAGCCGGCCGGCCGCGAGTATCGCAAGCAACTCTTCGACCGCCGCAACGCCCTGCAAGGGCTCCAGCAGGCCGCCGCCACACTAGCCACCTCGCCGGACGATCCGGCGGCCAACCTCTTCATGGGCCGCTGGCACTGTTTCACCTGCGGAGACTGGCAGAAGGGCCTGCCGTATCTGGCCAAAGGCAACGACCCGGGCATGAAGGCGGCCGCACTACAAGAGATCGAATCCCCACCGGCCGACCCGGCCGAGCAGATCAAACTGGCCGACATGTGGCTGGATCTGGCCGACGAGAAGGGGGATGCGAAAGCGGCACTAGCTCGCCATGCTGCTGTCTGGTACAAACGGGCAGAATCGTCTACTTCTTCTGCATTGGCAGAGAGCAAAATTGCCACGAAGCTGTTCGAGGCGCGTCAACTGACGCGAAGCATAAGAGGTTTCGATTGGGCGAATGCCGTCCAGACAGGAACTCTGGATCGACAAGACGGGCCGATAGTCGCCATCGCCTTCGGCACCGACGGGTCAACCCTCGTTACATGTAGTGGAGATCGGACTCTGGTATCCTGGGATGTAGACTCCGCCCAAGTTCGCCACACGCTCCCGGTGTCTGGAGGCCACGTCACGCCGAGGGCAAACTACTATTGGGAGTCTGATTTGCTGTGGGGCATTGCCGGCTCTCCAGGTGGCGGATTAGTTGCTGCCAGCGGGCACAAGTCCGCCGTCCGGATCTGGAATCCGGCCAACGGACTGCTTCGGGCGCAATTCGCGGGACACGTCGGCGACGTGCGTTCACTGGCTTTCAGCCCCGACGGCAGGACGTTGGCGTCGGGAAGTGATGACAAGACTGTGAAGCTGTGGAGTGTAGCTACTGGAGAGGTTCGGTACACGCTCACGGGGCACACCCAAAGAGTCACGTGTGTCGCTTTTGGCCCGAATGGCTCAATGCTGGTCTCCGGCTCTGATGACGGAATGCTGAGACTCTGGAATCCGGCGACGGGAAAGCCTGAGGGTAGCTTCGACGCCGACCATCGTTCCGGGCGTACGCGCGCGTCTGGCCCTTCTTCACTTGGCTTCGGTGCCCTCGATGGACAGCAGGTCACGTCGGTTGCGTTCGGTTCCAATGGCTTGTTGGTCGCCGCCGGCTACCGTGGCGGATTAGTGGCACTGTGGGATGTTATTCATCAGAGGGTCCGCCACACGATGAAGGGCGAAGGTACGGGCTACACGGATTTGGCCCTTCATCCTGACGGCTCTTTGTTGGCCACTGTCAGCGGGGATCGGATTGTGAGCATCTGGGACGCTCGCAGTGGGAAGCTGTTGCGTTCGCTGGAATCGGAGAACAAGGCAACGATCTGGTCCGTTGCCTTCAGCCCGGATGGCTCCGTCTTGGCCTTCTCAGACTGGAAGGGCAAGACCTACCTCTGGTCGAGCCGTCCTGTTTTCAAACAGCCTTGACAGTCTCACGGAACGGATTGCATCTGCGCAGGTCGGCGATTCCCCCCCCAACTCCCCTCCCCCACCCGCACCACCCGCCGGGGGGCCTGCCCGCTCACGCCGGCTTTCTGCTACAATACGCCTCTTCACCTGACGGATCTGCCCGAGGAAACTCATGAAACGCCTGGAAAACGTGGCCATTGTCGGGGTGGGGCTGATCGGCGGGTCGGTCGGACTGGCGCTGTTGAAGCTGGGATTGGCCAAGAAAGTGATCGGCGTGGGGCGGCGGCAGGTCAGTTTGCGGATCGCCCGGCGGGTCGGCGCGGTCACCAATACCACGGTCGATATGGCCAAAGGCGTCGCCGAGGCCGATCTGGTGGTGGTCTGCACTCCGGTGGGGCACATCGCCGAAGACGTCCGCAACGCCGCCAGATACTGCCGCGAGGGGACCCTGATCACCGACGTGGGCAGCGCCAAGTCGACGCTCGTCGACGCACTCGACGAGGGGCTGCCCCAAGACTGCCGCTTCCTGGGCGGGCATCCGCTTGCCGGCAGCGAAAAGGGCGGTGCGGCCCACGCCTCGGCCGACCTGTTCGACGGCCGGGTGGCGATCATCACCCCCACGAAGAACACCCGGGCCGAGGACTTCGACCTGATCGAGCGGTTTTGGGAAGGGCTGGGCTCGGTGGTGATCAAGATGTCGGCCGAAGAGCACGATCAGGCGCTGGCGATGACCAGCCACCTGCCGCACATTGCCGCGGCGGCGTTGGCGGCCACCGTGCCCGAGCGGCTCTTCCGCCTCTCCGGCCCGGGGCTGCGCGACACCACCCGGCTGGCGGCCAGCGATCCGAACCTGTGGCTGCAAATCGTAGCCCAAAACCGCGACCACGTGCTTTCGGCGTTGGAGCAATACGGCGCCAAGCTGGCCGCCTTGCACGCGGCCATCCGCGACGACAATCAGACGGAACTGAACCGATTTCTTACGTTAGCCAAGAAGAGCCGCGATGCTTTGGGAAGTTGACATCTATCCGGCCGAAGGACAGCCGGATCTCTTTGCTCGGCGTGTGGAAACCTCGGCGGCCGATTTGGGACTGGCCGACGATCTGACCGTGAGCAGCGCCCGGGGATATCTGATCCAGGGACCGTTGGACGCACGACAGGTCACCCGCATCGCCGACGAACTGCTGGCCGACCGCGTGGTCGAGCGGACGGTGGTGGCGGCGGTGGCCAACGGCAACGGCAACGGGTCGTTGACCAGTCCGCCGGGCGGCGACCAGCGTTTGATTCACGTGTTGCCCAAGCCGGGCGTAATGGACCCCGTGGCCCAGAGCGCGCTCGAGGCGATTGCCGACTTCGAGATCCCCGCCGAGGCGGTCCGCACACTGAAGAAGTATTGGATCGGTGGGCTGTCGGACGAGACGCTCGACGTGCTCTGTGCGAAGATCCTCGCCAACGACGCCATTGAGCAGGTGATCGTCGGGCCGTTGGATTTCGACCGGCTGGAGGTCGGCTCGGCGTATGAGTTTGAGCCGTTGACGGTGCCGATCCGCGAGATGGACGACGCCGCGCTGGAGCATCTGGCTCTGGACGGGCAACTCTATCTTTCGCTGACCGAAATGCAGACGATCCAAGCGCGGTTTCAAACGCTCGGCCGCGACCCGACCGACGTCGAGCTCGAGACGATCGCCCAGACGTGGAGCGAACACTGCAGCCACAAGACCCTGGCCGGACGGATCCACTACCGAGGCCCGGGCGGCGAGCGGCAATTCGAGAACATGCTCAAGGAGACGATCTTCGCGGCCACGGTGGCCATCCGCCAACAGGCCGGCGAGGCCGACTGGTGCGTGAGCGTCTTCGAGGACAACGCCGGCGTGATCCGGTTCGACGATCGCTACAACGTGGTTTTCAAGGTCGAGACACACAACCATCCTTCGGCCCTGGAGCCCTACGGCGGGGCCAACACGGGCATCGGCGGCGTGATCCGCGACCCGATGGGCACCGGCATGGGCGCCAAGCCGATCTGCAATACCGACGTCTTCTGCTTCGCCCCGCCCGATACGCCCCACGAGTCGCTGCCGCCGGGTGTGTTGCACCCGCGGCGGGTGATGCAGGGTGTGGTCGAAGGCGTCCGCGATTACGGCAATCGGATGGGCATCCCCACGGTCAACGGGGCCCTCTATTTCGACCCGCGATACCTGGGCAACCCGCTGGTCTATTGCGGCAACGTGGGGCTGATCCCGCACGAGATGTCGTTCAAGGAGACCAAGCCGGGCGATCTGGTCGTAGCGTTGGGCGGTCGCACCGGACGCGACGGGATCCACGGGGCCACGTTCAGCTCGGCCGAGTTGACCAGCCAAAGCGAGACCGTCTCCGGCGGGGCGGTGCAGATCGGCAACGCGATTACCGAGAAGATGCTGTTGGACGTGCTGCTGGTCGCCCGCGACCGGGGCCTCTACAGCGCGGTGACCGATTGCGGCGCCGGCGGGTTTTCCAGCGCCGTGGGCGAGATGGGAGAGAAGATCGGGGCCGAGGTCTGGCTGGATCGCGTGCCGCTGAAGTACGAAGGCCTTTCGTATACCGAGATCTGGATCTCCGAGGCCCAAGAGCGGATGACGCTCTCGGTGCCGGAGGAACGCTGGGAAGAACTCTCGGCGCTGTGTGCGTCCGAGGGCGTCGAGGCGACCGTGATCGGCCGCTTCGTGCCCACCGGCCGGCTGGTATTGAAGTACAACGAACACCAGGTGGCCGATCTGGCGATGGAGTTCCTGCACGACGGCCGTCCGCCGGTCATCCGCGACGCCGTCTACGAGCCGCCATCGATCGAGCCGCTTGCGTTACCGGACGACGCAGGCCGCGACTACACCGACACGCTGCTTGCGATCCTCGGCTCGCTGAACGTGGCGAGTAAGGAATGGGTGGTTCGCCAATACGACCACGAGGTGCAAGGCGGCAGTGTGATCAAGCCGTTGGTGGGCGTAGAAAACGACGGCCCCGGCGACGCGTCGGTGGTCCGTCCGTTGTTGGATTCGCGGCGCGGGATCGTAATCTCTTGCGGCATGAACCCTCGCTACGGCGATCTGGACACCTACAGCATGGCCGCCAGCGCGATCGACGAGGCGGTCCGCAACTGCGTGGCCGTGGGGGCCGATCCTGCGAGGATCGCGATCCTCGACAACTTCTGCTGGGGCAACACCGACCGGCCGGAAACGCTCGGCTCGCTGGTCCGTGCGGCCGTGGCCTGCTATGACGTGGCCACCGTACTGGGTACGCCGTTCGTCAGCGGCAAAGATAGCCTCAACAACGAGTTCCGCCCGGCGGGGGCCGACGAGCCGATCTCGATCCCGCCGTCGCTGCTGATCAGTGCGTTGGGGCAGGTCGACGACGTGGGCAGGTGTGTCACGATGGACCTGAAACAGGCCGGCAACCTGTTGTATCTCGTCGGCACAACGAAAGACGAGATGGGCGGGTCGCACTTCGCGTTGGTCGAAGGGCTCTCCGGCGGCCGGGCACCGGAGGTCGACGCGGAGAAGGCGAAGAAGACGTTCGCCGCAATACATGCCGCCATCGACGCCGGGCTGGTCCGCTCGTGTCACGACCTGAGCGAAGGCGGCCTGGCCGTCGCCGCGGCCGAGATGGCCTTCGCCGGCAGGCTGGGGGCAACGATCCGGCTCGACGCGATGCCGGTCGACGGCGACGTGACGTCGCATGCCGTCCGCCTATTCAGCGAATCGAACACGCGGTTCCTGTGTGAGGTCGATCCCGATCAGGCCGATGCGTTCGAGGCCGCGATGTCCGAGGTTCCCTGCGCGCATCTTGGCTTCGTCGGTACTGTCGGTACAGACGAACGGATGGAGATCATCTGCACCAACGAGAACAGCCCCGATGGCCCGGAGATACGCCTGATCCGTGCCGACCTGGCAGCATTGAAGGAAGCCTGGCAGGCTCCCTTGCGATGGTAGGACACTGGCCCCCAACCCCTGGTCCCGAGCCCCCATCTCCCAGTCCCCATGCCCCGACCCAACGTCCTCATCGTCCGAGCCCCCGGCACCAACTGCGACTTGGAGACCGCCTTCGCCTTCGAGCGGGCCGGGGCCAAGACCGAATTGCTGCACATCAACCGGCTGCTGGAAGACCCGAGCCTGTTCGATCGCTTTCAAGTGCTCTGCATCCCCGGCGGGTTTAGCTACGGCGACGACGTGGCCGCGGGCCGCATCCTGGCCAACCAGATCCTGCACCATCTGGCCGAGCAATTGGCCCGTTTCAAGGACGACGGCAAACTGATCCTGGGCATCTGCAACGGCTTTCAGGTGCTGATCAAGTCGGGCGTGCTGTTGGACGACGACGGCAGCAACGGTCCGCCGGCCACGCTGACGGTGAACGACTCGGGCAAGTTCGAGGACCGCTGGGTGCAGCTTGCGGTACACGGCGAGAAGTCCGTCTTTCTGCGCGGCGTCGAGTCGATGTATCTGCCGGTGGCCCATGCGGAAGGGAAATTCGTCACCCGCGACAACGCCGTGCTGGGGCAACTCGAGTCCGCCGGACAACTCGTGCTGCGTTACGTTGCCCAGCGGCCCGGTGCAAACGGCGTGTCGTATCCCGACAACCCCAACGGCTCGGTGGCCGACGTGGCCGGCATCTGTGACGCCAGCGGCCGCGTGCTGGGCCTGATGCCGCACCCCGAACGCCATATCGACCCCACCCACCATCCCCGCTGGACCCGCGGCGAGGGCGGCCCGACGGGCGACGGCTTGCAGGTCTTCACCAACGCGGTCGAGTTCTTCGCGTAACGCCAGGAGAACTGCAAAGTGTGCGGGAGCCCGAAAAAGGGGACAGGCACCGCCGGCAACGCCAATCAGCACTGCCAGACCCGCCGTCGACGGAGCCAGTCCCATTTTCGGGCTCGCACATGCACAATTCGAGTCACAACGCCGCGACGGGGGGGCGCGCCGGCTGCCTCCCTCTGTTTTCAGCGCACCGAGGACACACACATGCCAAGCGTCATTAGGCCGCACCTCACGTTCCGTTGGCCCGCCTTGCTCCCGACGGCTTTCTGCGCACTTGGTGCCGTCGCCGGAATTGCGGCCGACGCCCCCGAACAAGCAGCGCCCTCCAACCGCCCCAACATCCTCTGGATCACCTGTGAGGACATGAGCCCGCTGTTGGGCTGCTACGGCGACGCGTTCGCCGTCACCCCGAACCTCGACCGGCTGGCCCAAGAAGGCGTGCGATACACCCGGGCGTTCGCCAGCGCCAGCGTCTGCACACCGGCCCGCTCGTCGCTGATCACCGGCGTGTTTGCCAGCTCCCTGGGCACGCAACACCTGCGAGGCCCCGCACCGCTGCCGAAGACGATCCGCTGCTTCACCGAGTATCTTCGCGAGGCCGGCTACTACTGCACGAACAACGTCAAAGAAGACTACAACTTCACCACTCCGAAGACTGCCTGGGACGAATCTTCGGGGAAGGCCCATTGGCGGAGCCGCAAGCCGTCGCAGCCGTTTTTCGCCGTGTTCAATCTCACCTGCACGCATCAGGGCCAGATCCGCTATTCGGCCGAGCAGTTCGCCAAGATCAACGCCCAACTGCCGGCGGCCGTGCGGCGCGATCCGGCCCGTGTGCCGCTGCCGCCGTACTATCCCGATACGCCGATCGTCCGCCGCAACCTGGCGCAGCTCTACACGCAGGTCATGAAGATGGACGGCCAGGTGCAGGACCTGCTCGATCAACTCGAAGAAGACGGCTTGGCCGAAAACACGATCGTCTTCTTCTACTCCGACCACGGCACGGCGTTGCCGCGCGGCAAGCGGTGGCTCTACGACTCGGGCATTCAGGTACCTATGATCGTGCGATTCCCGGAGAAGTACCAACAACTCGCCCCCGGCAAGCCCGGCACGACGACCGGCCGGCTGGTGAGCTTCATCGATTTCCCGCCGACGGTGTTGAGTCTCTTGGGGCTGGAGATTCCCGAGTATATGCAAGGCAGCGCGTTCCTCGGTGTCCAAGCAGGCGAGCCGCGGCAACACGTCTTCGCCATCCGCGACCGGGTCGACGAAGTGGGTGAGTTCAGCCGCGCGGTCCGCGACGCCCGTTACAAGTACATCCGCAACTACATGCCGCACCGGCCGGCGATGCAATCCAGCAACTACTCCGAGCAGACCCCGATCCGCCAAGAACTGCGACGGCTGGACGCGGCAGGGCAACTCGACGGGCCGCAGCGCGTGTTGCTCGCGCGCAACAAGCCGGCCGAGGAGTTGTACGACGTGCAGGCCGATCCGTACGAACTGAACAACCTGGCCGGCTCGGCGGAGCATCGCGACACGCTGGAACGCCTGCGGACCGCGCTGCGGCAATGGATGATCGACACCCGCGATACGGGCCTGCTGCCGGAAGCCGAGATGCACCGGCGTGCGGAGGGCGGTTCGCCGTATGTGATGGCGCGGACGCCGGACGCGTTTCGCATCGAGCGGGTACTCGACGCGGCCGAATTGGTCGGCAAGGGCCCCGATCAGCGCGAGCAACTGATCGCGTTGTTGGCCGACTCCGACCCCGCGGTCCGCTATTGGGCGGCCACCGGGCTGGCGGCGCTGGGCAAGGACGCACGGCCGGCCGAAGCCGCCTTGCGTCGGGCACTGAAGGACCCGAGCTTGAACGTCCGCCTGGCTGCCGCCGAAGTCCTTTGCCGCTTGGGACAAGAGGCCGTCGCGCTGCCGGTTCTCGTTGCCGGCTTGAAGCACGGCAACCCGGCCGTTCGGCTGCACGCGGCAATGAGCATGGTGGCGATCGGCGAAAGGACCCGAGGTGCGCTCGATGAAGTGAAGCAAGCGGCGGCCGACAAGAGCCCGGGGAATCTGGCGCTCTACGCGCGTTGGGCATTGGGGCACGTGTTGCGGGAAGTGCGGCCGTAGCGGCCGGCAGTCCGAGTCGGAGCTCGGAGAAGGCCTCGGGACGCAAGACCGCTACAACTCGATCAACTTCAACACGTCCAAGAAGTTCGTCTGGTTATTCCGCGCCAGCAGCACGTCGGTGGTGGTGACGCGGCCGTCGCGGTTGTAGTCGTAGAGGAAGTCGACGGCGGCCGGGTCCAGAAAGTTGCGGGGGTTGTTCCGCGCCAGCAATACGTCGGTGGCCGTGACGTGGGCGTCGGCCGCTGAATTGCCCGCTTCGCCCACCGCGTTGCCGAAGTAGAAGACGTCGGGCTCGCTCAGTCCGGTGCGGGCTCCGGGCAACACGGTCACCTCGAGCCACCGGCCGCGAACGGCCCCCTCGGGCAACGTGATCGTCACGCGATCGGAATCGCCCACGCCGGCACTGCGGCGGACGGTGATCGTCGGTTCGATCTGAAGCAGCGTCCAACTTCCCGGGGCGCTGTTGTTGCCAACGCGAAATCGGAAGTCGTTCGCATCGAGCGAAACCCCCGCGGGCAAGCCGTGTAAGTCAACCATCAGGCCGTTGATGCCGTGGCCGTAGCTGGTGTAGTTGGCCGCGGTGGCCGATCGGCCCGGCAGCAGCGCCCGTTTGTCGACGGCGATCGCCAGGTCGTCCCGGGCGTCAGGCGCCGGGTCGTTGCCGTCGAACGACGAGTTGTTGTAGAAGACGTGGCGCCCGGCCACGCCCGGAATGATCTCATCGTACGCGGCATCGACGTCGAAGTAGATCGTGCCGGCGCCGTTGTCCATCTCGCGGAAGTCGAAGTGGATCTGCTCGAAATAGGGCGGCTTGGCCACCACGAAGTCGATCTTGTCGAAGTCGAATTCGAGCACCAGCCCGCCGGCCATCAGATCGGCACCCAGGGCACCGTCGATCCCCTCGTGGATGTCCAACACCAGCACCTGCAAGCCGGTGCCCTCGCCCGAGTTGTCGAGCCAGACGAGTTCTGCTCCTTGTTCGGTGGGCAGTCGCAGCTTGTCGATCACCATCACCGGCGCCGTGATGCCGCCGCCCACGCCGCCGATGGGCATCGACGACACGGCTTCGTCGTCGAGCGAGCCGTTGCCGTTTTCGTCCAGCCCGATGGCAAACGCCAGCCACGGCGAGATCATCGTCATCTGGGCCCCGGTGTCCACGACGAAGTTGCCCGTGGCGTCTTGCCCGTCGAATTCGACCGCCATGCTCACAAACGGCAGCGGCCCCCACGCCGGCAACGGGGCGTCCGGCGGGCTGTCCGGCGGGAGGCCCTCGACGGCGTGAAACTGCACCGGCGTGCCCACGGCCACGCTGTAGCGGTGGCCGTTGGTTGCCGGCAGTGCATCGGACCCCGCTGCAAACCGCACCTCCGGCGACTCGACGTTCAGCAGATCGGACGACGTGGCCCAGGGTGTTTGGTCGAGCGTGGTCACCCGGCCGACCATCGCCGGCATCCCCGCCACGCCGGCCACGCCGCCGACACTCACCTGGGCGCCGAGATATTCGTGTTCGCTGGAGAGGATCCGCGTGGTGGTCTCGGATTGTGGCAGCGAATGGGAGACGCCGTCGGAACCGCGAAACTCGAAGCGATACGGCGCCGAGACGTCGTAGACGGTCTCCCCGCCGACACCCTTTTCGTGAAACGTGCCCTCGGTTTCGTAGCCGCCGCGGGCGAGGTCGGCCGTGGCCTCGGCCGCCGAGAGGATGCTGTTGGCCCCGGTGTCCAACAGGAAGCGATTCAGCGGCACGACACCCAGCACGCCACCCACAACATCGTAAGGCCCCATGTCCGTGAAGCCATCGTGCAGTTCCACTTCGACGTACGGCTGCTCCGGCAACAGCGCCGCCGGCCCAAGCTCGATCGCGGCGGCCGCCAACAGGTTGCGCGGCTGCAAGCGCTCGAAGCGGCCGAGGGGACTTCGCTGCGTGGTTTGGCGATTGGACATCTGTCAGAAAGCCGCGACCGGAGGTCGCGCCCGAAGCACAAGAATCCGTGCCCCGACGTCAACACGACACACGGTCTAACGGTGACTCACTGACCGTACGGGCACAAAGCGCCGACCGTACGGGCGCGACCACCGGTCGCGGCTTTATGCCGAATGGCGGCCCCTTTGTCGACCTTCATCCTACCACGTGGGCGGCCGCCGTGCAATGTTCTTGCACGCTTTTCCGGTGCGTCGGACCGCTTCGCGCTCTGCCGATTCGCGGTAGAATGGACGCTCGCGCAGCGTGGCGGCCCTTTGAGCTTCAACGCGGAAATCGACGTGACCGATTCGACGACCGGCAGACAATCCGACGGCTCCGATTCGAGTTCGATCTCCTCGACGCTGCTGGCACGGATCAAGGCCCGGCGGCCGGAGGCCTGGCAACGGCTGGTCGAACTCTACGGCCCGGAGGTCTACGGTTGGTGTCGTCGAGCGGGCATCCAAGCAGACGACGCGGCCGACGTGGTGCAGGAAGTGTTCGCGGCCGTGGCTGCCCGGGTGGCCGACTTCCGCCGCGAGCGGCCCGGCGACAGTTTCGCCGCCTGGCTGGGCACCATCGCACGGAACAAGATCCGCGACCACTTCCGCCGCAGCCGCCGACGCCCGGCTGCGCGCGGCGGCACCGACGCCCAGCAACAGTTCCTCCAGGTGCCCGAGCCGGCCGAACTCACCCGTCTGAGCGACGCCGGCGGGCCGCTCTCGAGGCGGGCTTTGGAACTGGTCCGCGCGGAATTCGAGAACCGCACCTGGGAGGCCTTCTTGCGAACGGCCGTCGACGGCCAGCCCCCGGCCGGTGTGGCCGAAGACCTCGGCATGAGCGTCACGGCCGTCTACAAGGCCAAGTCCCGCGTGCTGCGTCGGCTGCGGCAGGAACTCGCGGAGTTGTAGGGGTAGCTGGGGCAAAGCGCAGCGGCGCCCCAGATGTTGGCTACTGGGGCACCGCTGCGCTTTGCCCCGGCCACCCGTCACCGTTTAGCCGTCGCCGGCACGGCGACGTGAGTCAGTGCCCAACGTCACACCGCCGTACCGGCGGCGGCTAGACGGGAAGTGCCTGCGGCGCAATAGCTTAACGCGGCGGCGATGAAGTCGTGTCAAACCCCCGCGTTAGTTCTTGTAGGACGTGATTTGCCCTGAGAATTCCGAAGGAACACCCCGATGCCCGCCACCTGCCCCAGCCGCCCGCAACTCTTGGACTACGCCGTGGGAAAGCTCTCCGACGAGGCGTCCGACACGCTGGCCGAGCATCTCGACGCCTGCGACGAGTGTCAGGCGGAATTGGCCACCTTCGACGACGGCGACGACACGCTGATCGCCAAGCTGCGTACGCCTGCCACGAGCGATCCGTGGTCGGACGAGGCCCAATGTCAGCAGGCCGTCGAGCGGGCCAGGGCGGCGGCCGGTCAATCGGGCCTCGGCGACCAAGGGCAACTGGGTGAGTATCGACTGCTCGAGAAGCTCGGCCACGGCGGTATGGGCACCGTCTACAAGGCCTTGCACACGAAGCTCGACCGTGTGGTCGCGTTGAAGGTGCTGGCCGAGGGCCGCGTCGAGGACGGCCGGGCGATTGCGCGATTCGAACGCGAAATGAAGGCGATCGGCCGGCTCGAATGCCCTCAGATCGTCCACGCCCACGACGCCCGCGAGATCGCCGGCAAGCCGGTGTTGGTGATGGAGCATATCGAGGGCTTCGATCTGGCGAAGCTGGTGCGCCACCTCGGACCACTCGCCGTGGCCGACGCCTGCGAGTTAGCCCGGCAGACGGCCCTGGCCCTGCAATACGCCCACGAAAACGGCCTGGTGCATCGCGACGTCAAGCCGTCAAACGTGATGCTCTCGTCGGCCGGCGAGGTGAAGCTATTGGATTTGGGACTGGCCCGATTCCAGCTAACGGCAGCGGCGGAGGAGATGACCGCCGCCGACTTGGCGATGGGCACCGCCGACTACATGGCCCCCGAACAGGCCGCCGACAGCCGCACGGTCGATATTCGGGCCGACGTCTACAGCCTCGGCTGCACGCTGTTCAAGCTGCTCACCGGCCGGGCGCCGTTTGGCGGCCCGGAGTGTCGGGGCACGTTCGAGAAGCTCACCGCCCACGCCCAAGAGCCGATGCCGCCGGTGCAGCAGTTTGCCGCGAAGGTGCCCGACGCGTTGGCCTCGCTGCTCGAACGAATGACGTCAAAGGACCCCGAGGGGCGGCCTGCCACGCCGGCGGAAGTCGCCGAGGCGCTGAAGCCGTTCTGTGTCGATTGCGACTTGGAGGGCCTCGCCGTGCGAGCCGCCGAAGCGCCGTTGGATCGCGCGTTTGACGGGAACACACCAATGCCACAAGCGGCTCCGCTCCGCCGACGGCGAGGGCCGCTGGTGCTGGTCGCGTGTCTGATGCTGCTGACCGGTGGCTTGGGAACGGCCTTGGGAATTCTAATCACCATCAACCGCGACGGCCAGCGAACGACGATCGAAGCGGCGGACGGATCGCACGTGGAGGTCGATGAACAGGGCAACGTAGAGATCACACCGCCGGGCACGACGGGACGGCCCGAAGCCGGCCAAACGCCCGCCGGTCAAACTCAAGCCAGCGACGATCGCGAGGGGATTCTCGGAGTCTGGGAGGGAGAGTTGATTCTCGGCGGTGTCAAGTCGGCGGGGGGGAAGTACGAGAGGATTATCGTCGTGATCGGCCGGGACAAGTGGGAACTCTACGGCAGCGTGAGCCTCGCCCGACCCGGTGGCAAGCTGACCGAGACGTTCCTCTACGGCTTGAACCCCGGCGCGGCTCCCAAGGCGATCGACTTCGACCGATCCGGCAAAGACGAGCGGGGGATCTACGAACTGGACGGCGATCGGCTCAAGGTCAGAATTCACACGTCCGGCCCGCGGCCAACGAGCTTCTCGTCGATCGCCGTTCACGACTCGACGTACCTCTACGATCTGAAGCGACTGCCAGAGCAGACGCAAGACACAAAGGCGATCCTCGGCGTTTGGGAGGGAGAACTGATTCTCGGCGACGCCAAGGCGGCGGAAGAACATCGTGACGACAGGCTCGTCGTCGTGATCGGCCCGAATGAGTGGGCGATTTACGAAAGCCTGAGCCAAGCCCGATCCGGTGGCGAGCGCCTTGAGACACTCTTCTACAGCTTGGGTCCAACCGCGACGCCCAAGACGATCGACTTCGCCGCATTCGGCATAGACGCCCGCGAAGGCCGCCGGGGGATCTACGAACTCGAAGGCGATCGGCTAAAGGTCCTCTTCAACACGACGTCCGGCCCGCGCCCGACGAGCTTCTCGACGACGCCCGCGTCCGACTCGATGTCTCTGATGAACCTGAGTCGGCGGTTTCCGGAGCCGGTATCGTACGTGGATACCGCGGCGGCGCCGGCGCCGCCGCCGCTGCCGGAGCAGACGTTCATCGTGGAACTCGACAAAGAAGGCGCGATCCGCGTCGACGGCGTGCGCTACGATAGCCGCGGCCTGATCGGCTTGCTGGCCAAACATGCTCCGCCGGACGCACGACTGAAAGTCGAGCTCCGGTGCTGGAGAGAACTTCCCGCCAGACACGCGATTGCCGTGATGGATTTGATTCGCAAGTCGGGCGTCGGCGATGTATCGCTCAGCGTGGCCGGCTGGGACGACGATCCGGCTCGGCTCGACTACCGCCTCGCTCCGACGAGCGACCCCGAGAGCGACGCGGCGATGGACGCTGACGTGATCCGACGCTATGTGAATCACTTGAGTGCCGTTGGGCCGGACGTCCTGCTGCCAAACAGGGAGTCGTTCGCCTGGTTCGAGGTGCGAGGGCAACTCGCCGAGCCGCTGATCACCGGCATCTGGCGGGGCAAGCAGTACGTGCTGCTGGCCACCACGCCGGACGACGTGATGCTGGCCATTGAGGACGGACGCCGCGCGTGGGGGCTCACCGGCGTATCGCTGCAGAAGCAGCCCGACGGCTCGCCGGCGGTCGGCGTGGAGTTCGACGACCGGGCCCAAGAGCGGTTCGCGAAGCTCACCGGCGAGAATCGGGGACAGCCGTTGGCCATGTTGTTGAACGACCGGGTGATCTGCGTTCCCACGATCATGACGACCATTCGGGCTCGGGCCATTATCTCCGGCCAATTCGACGACGCCGAGATCGATCAAATGATGGGGGCCATTCGTGCCGGAATGGTGCTGCGATCGGAACCCGCAACGGGGCCGCCACCGCCAACACCGGCAGACGGTGACGCGAAGCCGCCCACCGGCGGGAATTCGGAGGCAGTGCCCGGCCGAGCATTGCGGACGCAGCCCATTGAGTGACCGGAGTTGCCGCCCCCAACGGCGGACACGCCGGACGACGGAGCTTCGACAGAAGCGACCGGCGGAGCGTCGCAACGGTCGTATGGCGGCGGATTGTCGGAGACCGTGCCCGACGATACGCCGGCTTTGCCACGACGATCCCGGTCGGCACCAGCCCAGATCCGCCCGATCGCGGCGGTCCTGCCGTGGCTTGCCGTGGGCCTGGATCTCCTTGTGCCGACGGGCGTCGTTGGTCCCGCACTGCGTCGATTCATCGCGTCGCGACACCGCTGAATTGTAGCGAATCCAGCGACGTACTCTTTGATCGCCCGAACGTGTGGATATCGCCGAGGTGTTGCAGACCCCAGGGCATTCGGTTAGGTTGGCGGCGGCCGAGTGGTCATGTGGGTTCGTTTCCGAGCGACTCGATCGAGGAGCGGGGTCGATATGTGGTTCAATAGGAGTTGCCACGTGTGGGCAGTGCTGGCGACGGTCGTGCTCGCGCCGGCGCTTTGCGCGGCCCGGGGCACATCGCCGCTGCTGGAATACCTCGGACAACGTGCCACCCGCATGGCGGCCGAGTTGCCGCCGATGGCCGATACGGCCGAGGCGTGGGAAACCCAGCGCCGCCAGACGTTGGCAAAGCTGTCCGAGTTGCTGGGGCTGCCCGAGCGGGAGCCGATGAAGGCCGCCGTAACCTCTCAGAAAGAGCAAGACGGCCTGGTGATCGAGGACGTGGCTTACCTCTGGGCGGAGCGGGCCTATGTGTCGGCCAACGTGGTGCGCCGCAAAGACAACGCCGGGCGCCGCCCGGCGATCGTGGTGCCGCCGGGTTGGCTGGGGCACTACACGTTGCCGTACTATCGCGGCTTCGTCTTTCACATGGCCAAGCTCGGCTACGTGGTGCTGTTTATCGACGATCCACACATCGGCCGGCGCGCCGCCCCCAAGGCCGGGCTCTACGCCGTGGCCTCCGCGGCCGGCACGCAGGTGATGGGGATCCAGGTCTTCGACACGCTGCGGGGCTTCGACTACCTGCTCACGCGGGCCGACGTCGATCCCGGGCGGATCGGCGTGGCCGGGCTTTGCCAAGGGTCCGAACAGACGTGGCTGGCCGGCGCCCTGGAGAGCCGATTTCAATACGTTGTGCCCGTCTGCGGCACCACGACCTACGAAGCCTGGACGCAAATGCCGGCCGCCGACGGCGTCCACCTCTCCGACCCGTCGCCGTACGTCGCCAACGTGTTGGCCCACACTGACTGGGACCGCATCAACGCCTGCATCGCCCCGCGGCCCGTGCTCGTTTGCAGCAACTCCGGCGACAACTGGTGGCCGCCGGACGGGTATGACCAGGTCGTGCGGGCCATGAACAGGGTCTACAGCCTGCACGATGCCGAGGATCGCTTCCGTCACGTTCTCGATCTTCGCTCCCATGACCTGACGCCGTACATTCCCGAGATCGCCCCGTGGATCGAAGCCCGTGTGGCGAAGCTTCAGCCGAGCGACGCGAAACCGATGCCGTGCGACAAGCCGGAAGAGCCCGATTTCAAGATGCTCGGCTACTTCCATCGGTTGACGGCTCGGCGGGCGGAATCGTTTCCCCAGGAGTTCACCGCGGCCGCCGACTGGCAGGCCTATCGGGAGAAGATCGTCGCCTGGCTCGACGCGACGTGCAACCTCGATAGCACGCGGCCGGGCGAGAGTGAAGCTGGGAAGTCGTCGACCGTCAAGGGCCTCGTGATTCAAGACTTGCAGTTGAGTCTCGACGTCGGTTTGCGGATCCCTGCCGTGCTGGTCCGTCCACAAGCTGCTTCGCCACAACGTTCCCGCGGTATCATCCTCTCGCACGGCGGCCTGCAAAGCGCCCGCAGCGGCAAGATCATGCTCGCCGTTCGACGCTTGGCCACGACCGGCTATTGGGTGGTCGTGCCGGCACACGTATCGACGCTCCCGGCCGGCCCCAATCGTCTCGAAGGCCGTGAGTTAGTCAGTTTCTACGGCGCGGCCGACGCCACCGCACTGCCGCCGCTGGCCTTGCGCGTGGCCGACGACCTGGCGGCCTTTCGGTATCTGGCTGCCCAGCCGGAGGTCGACAAGCAGCAAATCGTGATCGCCGGGTCCGGCCTCGGCGGGATCGACGCCTGCCTGGCTGCACTGCTCGAGCCGAAGATCGCGGGCGTGGCGTCGGTCGACGTGACGACCGTCCGCGATTGGGCCGAGAACACCGCTCCGAGCCTGATCGAGTTCACGCACCCGATGCCGTATCTGCCCGACCTCTTGACCGTCACCGACCTGGATTATCTCTTCGCCGCAATCGCCCCGCGGCCGCTGCTGATCGCCCGACTTGCCGACGGCCCGACCGCCGGCTTCCAACAGATCGCCGAGAGAACGGCCGAAGTGTACGGGCTGCTGGGGGCCGAGAAATCGTTGCTGACGGTTGGCTCCAATGGGCTAGCGCTGGCAGTGCGTAAGAGTCTACCGCCGGGCGTGCAAAGGCAAATAGCCGACGCCGCCGTTGAGCTTCTGCCCGAGCCACACGCGCCCGGTATCCTGGGCACAGTCGAGGGTCTTCAATCTCGCCCCACCACCGACACCACCGCCGGCATCATCTGGATCGTCTGCCGCATCGATGGCTACGAGGGCGCCTTTCTCGACGGCGGCTACCGGCTGAAGACCTGGAGCTTCTTCAACGACAACGGCACGGCCCAACAAGGTCGGGCCGTTACGCCGCTGATCTTCAAGCAACAAGGCAGCGCCTACCGGCTGATCGCCGTCGGCAAGACGCGGACCAACGACGGCGACGGGCTGCAACCGTTTGAATTCGAGCCGGTCGAAGGCACCGACGCCGTAGAGGCCGGCTGCTACTTCGGCTGGCACTCCGGCGATCTGGCCGGCAACGTCAACGCCGGCGTCGTCGAATATGGCGACGATCCTCGCTGTACAATGACGATCCTCACCGCCGACGGACAAACGGGCGGCCAGAAGATCGTCGCCGGCAAGACGTATCGCATGCACTTGCAACTCCCACGCAGATACAGCGTTCTGGCAGTTTCCCAACGAGAGGAGCGAAACGCACGATGAGTCAAACGGAAGCGGCGGTCGCGGGATTCGCCGAAATCGAGTTCGCGTCGTATGCCGAGTCGGCCCCGGCGGCGCTGGAGGCCGTAGCGGCCGCCGACGTGCTGCGCGAACAGACCGCCGTGCTGATCAAGCCGAACCTGATCAACACGTCGGCCTTCCCCATCACCACGCCGGCCGAGTGCGTCGAAGCGGTGATCGAATACGTCCGCTCGTGCTGCGAGGCAACGATCGTCGTCGGCGAAGGCTGCGGCGACGCCCACCTGGAAACGCCCGAGGTGTTCGACCGCCTGGGTTATCGCGACTTGGCCGCCCGGCACGACGTGGAGTTGATCGACCTGAATCACGCCCCGCTCAAGAGACTGGAAAACGCCAACTGCCCGGTCTTCCCCGAGATGTACCTGCCGAAGATCGCGATGTCGCACTATCTGATCTCCGTGCCGGTGCTGAAGGCCCATTCGCTGGCGGAGATCACCGGCACCCTGAAGAACATGATGGGGCTGGCCCCGCCGAAACACTACTCGGGCCGGTTCGGCTCCTGGAAGAAGGCCGTCTTTCACGGCCGGATGCAGCAATCGATCGTCGACTTGAACACCTACCGCACGCCCGACCTCACGCTGATGGACGCCACCGTCGGCATGGCCGACTTCCACCTCGGCGGCCCGCACTGCGACCCGCCGTTGAATCGGATTATTGCCGGCTTCGACCCGGTCAAGATCGACCGACGTGGGGCGGAGTTGTTGGGGCTGAGGTGGCAGGGGATCGGGCATTTGAAAGGATGAAGGAGGAAAGAGGAAGGATGAAGGAGGAGGGAGAAAGGATGAAAGACCGACGCCGAAGACGGTGCATATGTCCTCCCCCACTTCATCCTTCATCCTTCATCCCTCATCCTTTCTCCTTCTTCTTCCCCCGGTCAGTGTGCATGCTCGCGCTCTAGCGAAAGGCCCCCCATGAACCAGCCGACACGAAGTCACATCGAGGCCCCGCCGCAAACCATCCCGGGCATCTTGCGGCGATTGGGCCCCGGGCTGATCATTGCGGCGTCGATCGTCGGCTCGGGTGAACTGATCGCCACCACCAAGACCGGCGCCCAGGCCGGCTTCTGGCTGTTGTGGCTGATCATCATCGGCTGCGTCATCAAGCTCTTCGCCCAGGTCGAATTCGGCCGTTATACGATCTCCTCCGGCAAGGCCACCATGGCGGCGATGAACGAGATGCCCGGCCCCAGGCTTGGGGCCAACTGGCTCACCTGGTATTGGCTGGCAATGTTCATCGTCAGCCTGGCGCAGCTCGGCGGGATCGTCGGCGGGGTCGGGCAGTCGTTGGCCATGACCCGGCCGATCACCGGCGATTTCGTCGCGCTGTTGGACGAACAGGAGGCCTGGGACCAACAGGCGACCGTAATCTGCGACGGTTTGTCGGATGATGAAACGGCCCAACTCACGAACTCCGACGCCGACGTCCGCCAGGCGGCCCGAAAGACGATCCAACAGCGGCTGATCGACACCATCGGGCATGCCCGGCCGAATACGCAGACCTGGGACGACGTGATCTACGCAGCCATCGTCACCGCGGCCACAATCGTGCTCTTGGTGATCGGCCGCTATGCGCTGGTGCAGAACTTCTCTACGGTGCTGGTGGTCGCCTTTACGATCGTTACCATCGTGGCCGTCTTCGCGCTGCAGTTCCATCCCGACCCGCGGTACGTGATCCACTGGGGCGACGTGGCCGACGGGCTGAAGTTCCGCATTCCCGGCGGCGATGAAATGGTGCGTTCACCCCTAGCGCTAGTCCAGGGCAAAGTGATCTCGCCGCTGGCCACGGCGCTGGCCACCTTCGGAATCATCGGCGTGGGGGCCACGGAGCTGATCTCGTATCCCTACTGGTGTCTGGAGAAAGGCTACGCCCGCTTCACAGGCCCGAAGGACGACTCGGCCGAATGGGGCCAACGAGCCCGCGGCTGGCTGCGGGTGATGCGGTGGGACGCCTGTATCTCGATGATCATCTTCACCTTCGCCACGCTGGCCTTCTACATGCTCGGCGCGGCCGTGTTGCATCAAGACGGGCTCGACCCCGAGAAGAATCAGATGATCCAGGCCTTGGCCCGGCCGTATCAGGCGGTCTACGGCAATTGGGCCTGGTGGATGTTTCTCTTCGGGGCGTTTGCGGTGCTCTATTCCACGTTCTTCGTGGCCACCGCCGGCCATGCCAGGGTGACCGCCGACGCGGTCCGCGTGCTGGGCTTCGGCGCCCGCACGGAAGCGCACCGGCTATGGTGGGTGCGGACGTTCTGCATCCTGCTGCCGATCGTGGCGTTGTCGTTCTACGTCTTCTGGCGCAAGCCGGCGCAGTTGATCCTTGCCAGCGGCGTGATGCAGGCGATCATGCTGCCCATGCTCGGCGGCGCCACGCTCTACTTCCGCTACCGCCATTGCGACAAGCGGATCACCCCCGGCCGGGCATGGGACGTGATGCTCTGGATCTCCGTGCTCGGGCTGCTCGTGGCCGGCGGCTGGCTGGCGCTGACGAAGCTCTTCCCGGGGCTGGAGCAGTTGTAGGGTGCGTGTAACGCAAGGGAACAGTTGTAGGGTGCGTGTAACGCAAGGGAACAGTTGTAGGGTGCGTGTAACGCACGGGAACAGTTGTAGGGTGCGTGTAACGCACGGGCACCCGGCTGTGGCCTGCACGTTTCACATGTACCGAGCGCATCGGTGCGTTTAACGCACCCTACGTGCTTACGCGCTACATCTCGCAGCGAGATGACTACTTTGACGTTTTCGGGCAAAGGACCGTTTCCGCAGCGAAGACTCACGGAACTTCCGCACGGCCGCGGCCCCGCCTCATGGGGGGCTGGACTGCCCAAATCGTCGGCGCCGAATCTATTGATTGAAACCGACGCCACCGAATGGGACAATAGAGTCTTGGCGTACGCGTCCCCGGATTCTGGGCGAGTTGGATAATATGCGATGAGGGCGATTCGGTACGATCAACGGTCGCGGCGGCTGCAGTGTGAACGGCTGGAGGATCGCCGCTTGCTCTCGGTCGTGGGCCGCACAATCCACGACGCCGACGTCAACGGCATCCACGATCCCGATGAGGCGGGGCTCGACGGCTGGTCGATCGAACTGGTCGATTCGTCGAGCGGCCAGGTCACAGCGACATCGCTCACCGCCCCGGTCGACCTCGACGAAAACGGCACGATCGACCCGGCGACCGAGACCGGCGTCTACACGTTCGAGGACGTCCCGCCGGGCGAGTACGAAGTCCGCGAGGTGACCCCGCCGGGTTGGGCACAGACCTTCCCTACTTTCGACGCCGATCGCGGCCGGCTGGAACTCGTACAGGTGGTCGACGAGGTGCTCGGCGGCGCCGACGGGCTCACTTGGGTAGTCGCGGCAACCGTCAGTCGCGACGGCAATCACCTCTACGCCGTGTCGACGCAGGACGATGCGGTGGTGGCTTTCGACCGCGACGCGGACACCGGACGGCTGCGCGTGGTGCAGGTGCTGCGCGACGGCCAGGCGGGCGTTGAGGGGCTCGACGGCGCACGATCGGTGGCGATCAGCCCCGACGGCCGTCACGTTTACGTCGGCGGCAAGGACGGCGACGCCGTGGCGGCGTTCGCCCGAGATGTGGCGACGGGCGCGTTGGCGTTCGTCGGCTCGGTGCGCGAAGACGTGAACGGTGTGACGGGGCTCAACGGCGTGCAGGCCGTGGCGATCAGCCCCGACGGCAATACCGTCTACACGGCCGCCCAATTCAGCGACGCGCTGAACGTCTTTCACCGAAACGCCGTGTCCGGGGCGTTGACGCTGCTGCAGTCGATCCGCGACGGACAAGACGGCGCGGACGGTTTGAACGGGGCGTCGTCGCTGGCCGTCGATCCCGATACGGGCGACGTCTACGTGGCGGCGGTCTACGACCATTCGGTGGCCGTCTATCGGCCGAATCCCGTCACCGGGGCCCTGTCGTTCGTGCAGGTCACAAGCGACGGCCAGGACGGCATTGAGGAGTTGCGGGGGGCGTGTTCGGTGGTCGTGGGGCCCGGCGGAGGCCAGGTCTACGTGGCGGCCAGAGACGATGACGCGATTACCGTCTTCCGTCGCGATGTGGCCAGCGGTGAATTGGCTTTCGAGCAAGTCGTCGATGACGGGCAAGCCGGCGATGGGCAAAGCGGCAACGGGGCAGACGACGCTGCGCCGCTCGACAGGGTCTCGTCCGTCGTCGCCAGCCCCGACGGCAAGCATCTCTACGCGGCTGCCGCCCACGATAGCGCGCTGACGTCGTTCGCCCGCGATCCGATGACCGGCCGCTTGACGTTCGTTGAAGCGGCCCGCAACGGCGAAGACGGCGTGCACGGGCTGAACTACGCAAGTTCGGTCACGATCAGCCCCGACGGCAAGCACGTCTACACGACCGCACAGCACGATCACTCGGTCGCCGTATTCGACCGGACGGGCGTGGCGCCGCGGACGCATCGGCTTTCGATCGCCGCCGGCGAGATCATCGAGAACGTCAACTTCGGCAACTACACGCTGCCCGCCCCGCGAGTCGTCTCCTCGTCGATCGGAAACGGCGACGTCGTGGCCACCGGTGACGTCACGTTCCGGGCTACGTTCGACGAGCAACTCCGTGGCGGGCCGCTGCGGCCGACGGCCGTGGAACTGCTCGGCGAGTTGAGCGGGCCGCACGAGCCGGTCTTCTTCGATTACGATCCGGGCAACTCCACGTTGACGGTCCGCTTCGCCGATCTGCCTGAGGACGCTTTCCAGCTCACGCTCAACAGCGGCGACGGCCAATTCGAGGGCCTCACGGGCACCGATCTCGACGGCGACGGGACCCCCGGCGGCGATTTCGTGCTCCACTTCGGCACGGACCTCGACGTGCTCGACGCGGTGCCTTTTCCGCTGCCGCTGCGGCCGACGATGCCGCTGGGATCGTTGATCTACGACGGATACGTTCGGGCGGTCGTGGCCCCCGGCGGCGATGCCGATCGCTTCACGATCGCGTTGGACGCCGGCCAGACCGTGACGGTCGTGGCGCGCGGCGATGCGGCGATACAGCCGGCCGTGATGTTGCTCGATCCGGCTGGCGTTTCGCTGGGGGCGGCGACGGCTGCGGCACCCGGCGAAGGCGTCGTCTTGCAGGCGATTCGTGCGGCGTTCAGCGGTACGTACACCGTGGCGCTTGGCGACAGCGGAGGCGGCGTCGGCGGATGCAACGCACGACTCATTCTCAATGCGGCAGCGGAACACGAATCGCACGGCGGCCCGGCAAACGACACGATCGCCACGGCCGAGTACCTCGACGGCAGCTTCACCGTGCTGGGTCACGGACCGGCCGAACGCAGCGCGGTGCTCGGCACGGCCGGCTCGGACGACGACTGGTACGGCTTTTCCATCGACGGCGATCAATCCGTGCAGGTGGTCCTGGCGAACGTCGGCACGTTCGGCAGCTTGACGCTCGAGTGGTACGACGGCGCCGGCAAACTGCTCGACGTCGGCGAGGCGGTGGACGACACGACCTGGCAGATTGGACCGTTCGCCGATGCTTCGGCCGACGACGGCCCGCGTACCTGCTACGTCCGCGTTGCAGGCGACGCATCCGTCCGGGCCGACTACAGTCTGCTGGTCGTTCGCGACGGGGTCTTCAGCCTTCCTCTGGCCTACGACAACGTGCCCAACGTCGTCGACGTGCCCCTGGACACCACGGCGTTCGGCTCGCTCGGCATCGGGCTGGAGCCGGAAATGGTCTTCGCCGCGGTGGGCGACATGGGCACCGGCATGGAGGCCGCGACGCAGGTGGCCGAGATGCTCCACGGCTGGGAGCCGGAGTTTGTCATCACCACCGGAGACACCAACACCATCAATCCGGTGCCCGGCGATCCGTCCTGGACGGCCACGTTGGGCAACCTCTACGGCGATTTCATCAAGGCCCGCAGCGACGGAGCGTATCCCGAGTTGACCAGTCCCGTGCAGCGGTACTTCCCCGCCGTGGGCAATCACGACGGCAACTTCGGCGACTTCACCGGATTCCTCGACTACCTGCACGACAACCCTGCCGGCGACCCTGCCGGCGGCCGTCTGCCCGACGGCGTACACACCAGCGAGAAGAACTACTACGATTTCCGCGCCGGGCCGATCCACTTCTTTGTCGTCGACAGCGACTGCGCGTCGACCAACGTGGCCTGCGAACCGGAACAGATGGCCTGGCTCGAAAGCCGGTTGGCCGCCTCCACGGCCGACTGGAAGTTCGTCTACTTCCACCACGCGCCCTATGTGTCCGGAGGCTACGGCGGCACGGGCCGGATGCAATGGCCGTTCGGCGAGTGGGGGGCCGGCGTGGTAATTTCCGGGCACAATCACCTTTACGAGCGCATCCACCGCGGCGAGACGATCTATTTCGTCAATGGGACCGGCGGGCAGGGACTGTACGAATTCAGCGAGCCGGTCGACGGCAGCGCCGCGCGATACAACGACGACCACGGAGCAATGCGTATTTCGGTCGACGACTTGCAGGCGACCTTCGACTTCTTCTCGATCGACGACGGCGCCGGCGGCCAAGACGGCGGACGCCTGATCGATACCTACACCGTCGACAATCGGCTGCCGGACTCCGACGGGGCCGTCGATTTCACCGAGTTTCGCGTCGACGTCACCGCAGGCGAATCGCTGCTGATCGAAGCGTTCACGCCTGCCGGCGGTGCCGGCGAGTTTGCGAATCTGCTGGAACTGTCGGTCGCGTTGATCGATCCGGCCGGCGAAGTCGTGGCCGACGACGCGAACGGGACGTCGGGCGGACGCAACGCGCGGCTGACGCATACCGCCGTGGTAAGCGGGGCCTACACCGTGCGGGTGGCGGCCGAAAACGACTCGTCGGGGGAATACACCGTGCGGATCGGCCGGGAAGCCGGCGTCGTCGGCCGGCACGTCTTCTACAACAACTCGGCGTTTGACGGCGACGATCCGGCCCCCGGCGTGGCCGACGACGCGGCGATCGCCGTCGACAAGACGGCCCTATTGCCCGGCGGCGTGGCCGGCTTCAACAACTACACCAACTATGCCTCGGGGATCAACGGGCTGATGATCGACGTGGCCGGTGCGGCCGTCACGCCGACGGCGGCCGATTTTCTGTTCCACGTGGGTAGCGATGCCGATCCGGCCGACTGGCCCACGGCCGCGGCTCCGGCCACGATCGACGTTCGCCCGGGCGCCGGCGTCGGCTGGTCCGACCGCGTCACGCTGACTTGGCCCGACGAGACGATCGCGAACGCATGGCTGAAGGTGACCGTCCTGGGCGACCGGCTGGGAATGGCCGCAGACGACGTCTTCTACTTCGGCAACGCGGTGGCCGAGGCCGGCAATTCGCCCACCGATACCCACGTCACCGCCACCGATCTGCTCTTGGCCCGAAACAACCGCCGCAGCGAGGTCGACCCGGCCGCGGTCGACTTCGCCTACGACTACAACCGCGACGGCCGAGTCGACGTGATCGACGTGTTGCTGGCCCGCGACGGCTTCACCAACTTTCTCAGCATGCTGCGGCTGCTCGATCTTTCGCAGGCCGATCTGTCGCCAGACGGCCGATAAGTTGCACTTTTGGCAGTCTCGGTCATAATAAATGGCTGGGTGGGGCGGTATGCGCGTCCAAACCGGACCGACTCGTCACATCAACGGCGCCGAGCGTCGTCCTTTGCCGGGCAAGAGGACGCTGCTTTCACGGAGCGAGAAGCGACTATGGGCCACCAGCCTTTACGACTTGCGCGATCCCTTTCGGCCGAGCGGCTCGAGCCGCGGGTCGTGCTCAGCGGCACCTCGTTGGTGATCAACGAGTTCATGGCCGACAACGACACGATCCTCGCCGACGTCGACGGCGACTATTCCGACTGGATCGAAATCCACAATCCGACCGATCGAGCCGTCGACCTCGACGGCTGGCACTTGACCGACGCTGCCGGCGAATTGACCAAGTGGGAGTTTCCGGCCCGGTCTATTCTGCCCGGCGAGTTCCTGCTGGTCTTCGCCTCCGACAAAGACCGCACCGATCCCGACGCCGAACTGCACACCAACTTCAAACTCGGCAGCAGCGAATACCTGGCCCTGGTCGAACCGGACGGGGTGACGATTTCACATCATTTCGCGCCGGCGTATCCCGGGCAGTCGTCCGACGTTTCCTACGGGCTGAGCCGGGGTATTCGGCGGGTGCTGTTGGACGCGGGAGCCGAGTTGGCCTATCGCGTGCCCACCGCGGCCGACGAACCGCTGGGCGACACCTGGAACACCGCCAGCTTCGACGACACGCCGTGGAACCCGATCGAGGAAAAGTCGCCGCTGTTGATCACCGAAGTCGGTACCGAAGATCCCGACTTCGTCGAGATCCAAAACGTCACCGCCGGGTTGATCGAGACGGCCGGCTGGGTGGTGGCGGTCAACGACGGGGTCCGGGCGAACGTCAACTCGATGCATGCGTTCTGGGAGTTGCCCGAGTGGATCGGACCGCAAGACGTCCTCTATCGCCACGACGACCCGAACACGCCGGAGAACTTCTGGGGCGAAGAGATCTCCTGGCGGACGGTCGGTACCGGTTGGGTGATGGTCGTCGACGCCGACGGCGGCGTGGTCGATTCGGTCGTCTGGGGATATCCGCCGGAGTATCTCGACGGCCTGAACCTCTCGATCAACGGGCAGACGATCACCGTGGAGGATCTGGACAACGATCAGATCATTACGTCCGGGGGAACGTCGGCCAATTCGCTGCAACGGCAGGGCGACATGGACCGCGATCGGGCTTCCGACTGGCAATACACCGTGCCGCCGTCGCCCGGCAGCGCCAACGCGGGGATCGAGTTGCCGTTCGCCATGCCCAGTGCGCCGACCGGCGGTGTGGGGTTCAGTTCGGCCGGAGGTGCCGAGTTCGACGCGTCGATCGAATCGGACGTGCGCGGAGAAATGCACGGCCAAAACGCCTCGCTGTGGACGCGAATCCCGCTGCAGATCGACGACCCGGACCAGTTCGGCACGCTCGAGTTGCACGTGCAATACAACGACGGCTTTGTGGCCTATCTCAACGGGCAACGGATCGCCGCCCGCAACGCGCCCGGCGTGCCACTGTGGAACTCCTCGGCCACGGACCGCCGTAGCGTTGCCGAGTCGTTGGTCTACGATGAGATCAACGTCACCAGCTATCTCCCGGCGCTGCAGCCCGGCCTCAACGTGTTGGCAATCCACGGGCTGAACTACGATGCGTCGGACGAGAACTTCCTGATCTCGGCCAAGCTGACCGCGACCAGCTATCGGGCGGCCGAGCAGTTCTTCACGTCGCCCACGCCCGGCGAGGCTAACTCGGCCGGCTTCATCGTGATCAACGAAGCACACTACGACCCGGCCGACAACACGCAACGGGCCGAGTTCATCGAACTCCATAACACTACTCCCGACACGATCGACCTTTCCGGTTGGCGGTTCGACGACGGGGTGCGTTTCACGTTCCCCGAGGGGACCACATTGGACGGCGGGCGCTACCTGGTCGTGGCGGAACATCCGACGACGATCAAGTCGGTCTACGGCATCGACGCCTTGGGGCCCTGGATCGGCGGGCTGGGCAACGACGGCGAGCGGATCTTGTTGATCGACGAACTGGAGCACGAGCAGGACCGGGTGAGGTACAAGGACGAGTTCCCCTGGCCGGTCGCGGCCCGCGGCGGCGGCAGTTCGATGGAGTTGATCCATCCGGCGCTGGACAACGACCTGGGCGGAAGCTGGCGGCCGTCGGGGTATAACACGTTGACGAAACCCGGCGGCACGATCACGGCGGCCAACGCGCGCCCCACGCCCGGGCGGCGCAACAGCGTCTACGCGACGGAATCTCCGCCGCAGATCCGCCAGGTTCTGCACGATCCGGTGCAACCCGCCGTCACCGACTCGGTGACGATCACCGCCAAGGTCACCGACGGCGAGGGCGTCGGCAGCGTGGTGCTGGCGTATCAGGTCGTCGAGCCGGGCGACTACGTCGGTATTGCCGACAACCGCTACACGAACCCTGCGTATTGGACGACCGTGGCCATGGCCGACGACGGCCAACACGGCGACGGCGCCGCCAACGACGACGTCTACGGCGTGGTGTTGCCGCCGGCGGCCGCCACCAACCGCAGCCTGGTGCGTTACCGGATCACGGCCGACGACACGGCCGGCCGGTCGATCACCGCGCCGCACATGGACGACTCGCAGCCGAACTTCGCCTATTTCGTCTACGACGGCGTGCCCTCCTGGACCGGCGCCGATCGGCCCGGCTCGACTGCGCCGGTCACTTTCGACGCCGACGTAATGGGCCAACTGCCGGCCTATCACCTGATCGCCGACGCGGACGACGTGATCAAGTGCCAGTATAACAACCAGTATCAAGAACACCGCTTTCGCGGCACCATGGTCTATGCCGGCGAGGTCTACGACCACATCGAATATCGCGTCCGCGGTGAGTTCTCCACGTACGTCTCGGGCAAGAACAAGTGGAAGTTCTTCTTCAACCGCTCTCACGCTTTCCAGGCACGCAACATCTACGGGCAGCCGTACGCCGAATCGTGGCGGACGATGAACTTCGTGGCCGCGTCGACGCCCTGGATGCCGGTGAATCGCGGCATGGCGGGCATCGGCGAGTCGCTCGCTTACGCGCTGTTCGACTTGGCCGGCGTGCCCAGTTCACGCATGAACCCGCTGCAGTTTCGTGTGATCGACGGTGCCGTGGAGGCCAATCCGGCCAATCAATATGAGGGCGATCTGTGGGGGCTTTACTGGACGCTGGAACACCCCGACGGCCGCTTTCTCGACGAACGCAGCTTGCCCGACGGAAACGTCTACAAGATCGAAGGCGGCCGCGGCGACAAGAAGCACCAAGGGGCGACCCAGACAACCAGCACCTCGGATGTCTCCTCGTTT
Organism: uncultured Planctomycetaceae bacterium; assembly: GCA_964472545.1. Lineage (GTDB taxonomy): Bacteria > Planctomycetota > Planctomycetia > Pirellulales > Thermoguttaceae > CAYYNP01. The sequence continues at coordinate 30,935 of CAYYNP010000067.1, forward strand.
ATGAGCGCCTACGGCCGTAGCCAGTCGATCGGCTGGTGGCGGGCCAACGTCGACCTCGATACGTACTACTCGTTTAGAGGCGTCGGCCGCGAAATCAACAACATGGATATTCGCGAAGGCTGGAACGTCTACTACTACCACAACTCCGCGACCGACTCCTGGGTGCCGATCCCCTGGGACCTGGACATGCTTTACGCCCCCACCACGCACTGGAGCGGCGTAATCAACATGCAGAACGCGATCAAGCAGCATGCAGAACTCAACCGCGAGTACCAGGCCCGCGGGCGGGAGTTGCAGGATCTGCTCTTCACCGAGGACCAGTTGGCCCTGCTGATCGGCGAGTATGCCGCGGCGGTCAACCCACCGGGCGAGCCGTGGACCATGGTCGACGTCGATCAGTTCATGTGGAACTACCATCCGCGGACCGCCGGCTCGCACCGCGGGGCCTTCTACCGCAACCCGGCCGATTCCGACCCCTGGAATCCCGTCGTGTCGCGTACGCTGGTCTCGGCCGATCACGAAGGCATGGCCCAGTGGATTCTCGATTTCATGCAGGCCGCGCCGGGCGGGGGGAGTTCGCCGCCGGCCTACGGCTACAACTTCCTTTCACGGGAGTCGACCGACGCGGCCATCCCCGACACGCCCACCGTCGCCTACGCCGGTTCGCCCGGTTTTCCGCTGAACGATCTTGCGTTTCAAACCACCGCCTTCGAGGATCCCCAGGGCGATCAGACGTTCGGCGCCATGCAGTGGCGCGTGGCCGAGGTGACCGATCCGGACGCCCCGGCCTACGATCCGGACCTTTCGCCGGTCTATGAAATCGACGCGGTTTGGGAAAGCCCCGAGTTGACCACGTTCGGCGATTTGATGCACGTGCCCGGCGGGGCGTTGGAGCTTGGCCACACGTACCGCGCCCGCGTGCGGATGCAGGACGAGACGGGCCGTTGGAGTCATTGGTCGGATCCGGTCGAGTTCACCACGGCCGCGCCGACCGTTCCGGTGCTCGACGCGCTGAAGATCACCGAGGTCATGTACCACCCACTCGACCCCACGCCGGCCGAATTGGCCCAGAGCCCGCACGCGGTGGCTGACGACTTCGAGTTCATCGAATTGCAGAACACGTCCAACGCCCCGCTCGACCTGCCCGGCTTCGAGTTCACCGACGGCGTCGACTTAGAGTTCACCTTCGATGCCGCTGCGACGTTGGCGCCCGGCGGCTACGCGGTGGTAGTCCGCGATCCGGCCGCGTTTGCGCTGCGCTACGGCGACGAGGTGAACGTCGCCGGCACGTATCAGGGCGGCCTGAAGAACGACGGTGAGTGGGTTACTCTGTTGGATCCCTACGGGCGCACCGTTCACGAATTCGCCTACAACGACACCGGCGGCTGGTCGGGCCGGGCCGACGGCAAGGGGGCTTCGCTAGAGGTGATCGACCCCGACGGCGACTACGCCGATCCGGACACCTGGCGTGCCAGTGTGGCCTTTGGCGGCACGCCCGGTGGCGAGCCCGCGGCCGATCCCGGCGTGGTGATCAGCGAAGTGCTCACGCGAACCGACGCCCCGGCGGTCGACGCGATCGAGTTGCACAACCCGACCGTCGCGCCGATCGACGTCGGCGGCTGGTATCTCAGCGACGACTGGGGCATGTCCGGCAACCCGCGCAACGACGACTACGAGAAGTTCCGAATTCCCGACGACACGGTGATTCCCGCCGGCGGTTTCACGGTCTTCTACGAGGGCCGCTTCGAGGACGGTGCGTTGGCGGTCGATCAGGCCACCGAGTTCGGCGGCCTCGGCGCGAAGGATTTTGCGCTCAACGGCGCCGAGGGCGACGACGTTTGGCTGATCGCTACCGACCCGGCCGGCAACGCGGCCCGGTTCGCCGATCACGTCGAGTTTCCCGCGGCGGTCGAGGGCGAGTCGTTCGGGCGCGTCGGCGACGTGGGCAAGCTGGCTCCCATGGCGGCGACCACGCTGGGCGAGCCGAATGCCGCCCCGCGTATCGGTTCGGTCGTGATTAGCGAGGTCATGTACCAACAGGGCGACGACGGCGTCGAGGATTGGAACGCGCCGGACGACAGCCTGGAGTTCATCGAACTGCACAACACGGCCGACGTGACCGTGGAGCTGTTCGACCCGGCCGACCGGGCGCAGACCTGGCGATTCGCGAACGTGGGGTTCAGCTTTCCCGGGGGCGTGTCGATGGCCCCCGGCGAAACGCTGCTGGTGGTGCCCGGCGACCCGGACGACTTCGAGTTGAAGTACGCCGTGGCGCCGGGTGTTCGGATATTCGGGCCCTACTCGGGCGTGTTGGACAATAGCGGCGAGCGGCTGCGGCTGATGCGGCCGGTGGCGCCGTCGGCGGCCGTTCCGCACGTCGTGCCGTACGTGATCGAGGACGAGGTCGACTACGAACCCGACGGCGCCTGGCCGGCGACCGACCCGCAATTGGACCCGCCTGAGGGGGCCAAGTCGCTGCAGCGCACCGCGGGCGACGCGTGGGGCGACGACCCCGGTAGTTGGATCGCCGATGTTCCCACGCCGGGCGAGGTGCCCTGGGCGGCAACGACTCCGCGCGTGGTCGGCCGGCACGTCTTCTACAACAACTCCGCGTTCGACGGCAACGACCCGGCGGCCGGCGTGGCCGACGACGCGGCAATTGCCCCCGACAAGCAGGCCCTGCGGCCGGGCGAGGGCGCGGCGCTGGCCAACTACACCAGCTACAGCCTGGGGCTCAACGGCGTGATGATCGACGTGGCCGACGCCGCCGTCGCGATCACGCCCGAAGCGTTTCGCTTCCGCGGCGGCAACGGCAACCCTGCCACGTGGTCGGACGCAACGGCACCGACGTCGTTTACCGTTCGCGCCGGCGCCGGTATCGCCGGGTCGGATCGCGTGACGTTGATCTGGGACGATCACACGATCAAGGGCCGGTGGCTCGAGGTGACGGTCGTCGGCAGCGAGTTGGGCATGGCCGAAGACGACGTCTTCGCTTTCGGCAACGCCGTGGCCGAGGCCGGCAACTCGCCCACCAACGCCCAGGTTACGACCACCGACCTGCTGCTGGCGCGGAACAACCCGCGCAACTTCCTCCAACCTGCCGAGATCGACTTCGCCTACGACTACAATCGCGACCAGCGCGTCAGCGCCACCGACGTGCTCTTGGCGCGGAACAATCAGACGAACTTCCTCACCGCACTGGCGCTGATCGATCTGCCGGGCGGATAGACGGTGCCAGCCGCAGACCGAGGATCGCTCGACGTCGCCGCTTCGCCGGGGCTACTCGGCCTGCTTCTCGATGGCGAACAGGTCGCGCCGGGTGGGCACGTAGAGCACACCGTTGGCCGCCACGGGCGTGCCGTACACCGGGGCGTCGAGCTGGACCGACGCTAGCAGACGTTTCTGACGGCCGGCCTCGAAGACCAGCAACTCGCCGCGGAGCGTGCCGGCGTAGACCTTGCCGTCGGCCACCAGCGTACCCGCCCAGAGGTTTCCCTCGAGTTCGTGCGTCCAACAAGCTTTACCGGTCGCCGCGTCGATGCAGTGCAGCATCCGGTCGCAGTCGCCGATGTAGACCAGCCCTTCGTGGATCGACGGCGTGGCACAGCAGTGTCCGTCCATCGGATACGACCAGATCCGTCCGGTTTCGGTCACGTCGCCGGTCTTCGTGGCGTCGATACACAGCAGCGCCGAGGCGTCTTTACCCCACCAGATATCGCCGCCGGCGGCCACGTACACGCGACCCTCGTGATAGACCGGCATGCCCTTGATGTTGCTGGGGCTTTCGCGGCGGTTGCGCATGTAGCTGCGGATGTTCTCCTTGGGGGCCGTCGGGTCGCAGTCGAACCGCCAAACGCGATTCAGCGTCACGGGGTCGTCCAACGCCGCCGCGCCGGGCTTCAGCGCGTCGAACGCGTAGCACACCCCGTCGCCCCCGCCGAAGAAGACCAGCCGCCGCCCGTCGACCGTGCCCATCGCCGGCGACGACCAGGTGCAATGGAAGATCTTCGGTCCGATGCCTTCACGGTCGCGCCCCACCAGCCGGCCGGTGCGTTTGTCCAACGCGATCAGGCTCGGCCCGTCGGGCGAAGGGATCGTGCTGTGCGTGCGGTTGACGCCGTTGCCGGTGTTCAAGTAGAGGTAATCGCCGTCGATCAGGATCGAGCTGTGCGACGAGTCGTGATAGTGGACGCCGGCCCCGCTGGGCATGTCGAACAGCCAGAGGACGTCGGCGTCGAAATCGGTCACCTCCAGCGGCGGCTCGCCGGCGGGCGTCATGTGGCGGCCTTCAGATCGAAAGGGCCCGTCGTTGCCGTTGGCCATGCCCTTGATGTCCAGACAGACGACCTCCGCCCGATTCGTCACGGCGTAGACCCGATCGCCCTCGACGGCCGCCGGCGAACAGATGCCGCCCCCGCTCCAGTCAAGATAGATCTGGTGCTCGAACCGCGGCACCACGAGTTGCCAACAGAGCTTGCCGGTGGTTTCGTCCAGACAAAGCAACACGCCGCGGCGACCTTCGTGGCGCGGATCGCGCGGGCGGCCGTTGTTGGCCCCGCAGATCACCCGGCCGCCGGCGATCACCGGCGTGGCGTACGACTCCGTGCCCAACGAGGCCACCCACTTGACGTTTCGCCCCGTCTGTGGATCAAAGTCCGTCGGCAGGTTCGTTTCCTCGGAGACCATGTTCCGCGAATGGCGCTGGCCCCATTGCGGCTGATCGGCGGCGGGCGACTCCGTGGCGAAAACTACGGCCGCCAGCAGCAGCAACACGAACCGGCTTCGACTGGATGCGTCGATGATCTGTGGCTTCGTCATCCTCTGGCTTTCTTCTGGTGCCTGCCACGCTTGGGGCCAAACGCTATCCAAACCAGTGCATCATCCGCGACGCGTGGCTGGGGTCGAGCGCAGCGAGCCCCCAGAGTGCGACGAACTGGGGGCTCGCTGCGCTCGACCCCAGCCACCCCACTCATCAGTTGGCCTGCTACGGAGTACTAGTGTATCATCCGCGGGGTGACAAGCAAGACTCGCGGGGTCTGCCAGGATTCCATGGCGGGCCTAGTTCGTTGCGGAGGCGGCGGTTAGCCAGTAGCTTTCCCACAAACGGGAGTTCTCCAGGCAGGCCAAGGCCATCACGGCTTCGGCGTTGGGGCCGTCCCAACGCATGCCGGAGCCTTTCACGCGCTTCGTCGTCGTCTTGCATTGCGCTTCGATCGGACCCGATCCAATCTGCCAGCCGCGCGCCAAGAACTCCGGATAACGGATCATCTCGCGGCGTTCGGACATGT
>CAYYNP010000068.1:0-35711 GCA_964472545.1 uncultured Planctomycetaceae bacterium
GGGACTCGGGGCTGGGGACTCGGGGCTGGGGACTCGGGGCTGGGGACTCGGGGCTGCAAGGCGTCGTAGTCTCAACTTCCCGAGTCAGCGACCTCCAGTTCCCAGCCCCCCGGTCTTCCTACGACAATCGCCGTCTCCTCACGGTTCGTTCATCTCCGCCCCTACTCCACCAACCGCTTCATCTCCCGCACCGCCTTCTCGAACCCCACCATGATCGCCCTCGCGACGATGCTGTGGCCGATATTCAACTCGTGCATCCGCTCGATGGCGGCGATCGGGCGGACGTTGCGGTAGGTCAGTCCGTGGCCGGCGTGCAGCGTCATACCCAGGTCACAGATCTGCCGGCCGGCCGCGGCGACGGTCTCGAGTTCTTTGGCTTGCTCCGTGCCCGGTTTGGCCAGGGCGTATTGACCGGTGTGGATCTCGACGGCGTCGGCACCGAGTTCGGCGGCGGCTTCGATCTGCGGCGGGTCGGGATCGAGGAACAGGCTGACCGAAATGCCCGCCTGCTTCAACTGCTCGACGACCTCGCGGACCCGATCGCGCTGGCCGGCCACGTCGAGCCCGCCTTCGGTAGTGATCTCTTCGCGCCGTTCGGGCACCAGCGTGGCCTGATCGGGCTTGACCTCGCAGGCGATGCCGACGACCTCCGGCTCGCAGGCCAACTCGAGGTTGAGCTTTACCGTGGTCGTTTGCCGCAGCACGAGCAGGTCGCGATCGAGGATGTGGCGTCGGTCTTCGCGCAGATGGAGCGTGATGCCGTCGGCCCCGCCGAACTCCGCCAGCGCAGCCGCCCAGACGGGGTCCGGTTCGTTGGTCCGCCGCGCCTGACGCACGGTGGCCACGTGGTCGATATTCACTCCAAGTTCGGGCATGCCGATTGCGGTCCTTCTTGGGCTCCGAAGACTACCAAACGTCTGATTATACCGGTCGGCCGGCCTGCATCAACCGGACCGGATGCCCCACCTCGGACGTGAGCTAGACTTCCCTTAGGAGGCAACTCCGGACGAAACCTGCCCGGCGATGGAATGAAGAAGATGAATTGTCAGGAGTTGGCTGCCAGAATCGAGCAACTTCAGCCCGAGGCCGTCCCCCGCGACGTGGCTCGGCTGTGCCTGCTGCTGGCCAATCACGTCGACGACCTCGAAGTCCTCGAGGACGAGTCGTGTCTTTCGGCCGCCTGGCAAGAGATGGGCATCCGGCTGCAAGCGGCCACCGACCAGCACGCCGCCATGACCGCCGAACTCGAACAACTCGCCCAGGCCGATCCCGACGGCTTCAGCATGGACCAGATCTGGGTGCTCATCCGGGCGATCAAGGTGCAGAGCCAGGTCCTGCAACTCTACGTGGGCCAGCCGGAAGTCGAGGTGTGAAGAGTGAGGGGCGAGGGATCAGGGGCGAGAGATTAGGGGCGAGAGGTGAGGGGCGAGGGAAGTCCTGGCTGAAGCTCTACGAGACACTTGCCGGTGCGTTGCGCAACCATATTTGCCCGAGTGCAGACCGCGCCTTCAAAACACGAGCGACTGCCGTGCGCAACGCACGATCCGGCAGCAGCTTGCCCCGCGCACTCCACAAGAGGCACTCTCATCCTTCATCCTTCATCCTTCATCCTTCATCCCTCATCCTTCATCCCTCATCCTTCATCCCTCATCCTTCATCCTTCATCCTTCATCCCTACCCCCTCGCCCCTACTTCCTCACCACCAACGGCGGCAGCCGGAAATCCGGCTGGTCCTTGTGCTGGATGTCGCGTTTGCCGCGGTAGGTGCCGTAGTAGGGCGTGTTGGCGTCGATCCAGGTGACGATCCTGATGAACTGCTCGCGGCTGAGATTCGATTTGCAGGGGTCGCTACGGATCCGCTCGACCAACTCGCTCAGATGCGATCCGAAGCTCAACGGCGGCCCGGGCCGGAAGCCGGCGCGGCCGTAGCGACAGTCGCGAAAACTGACCAGGCCCTTGCCCATCAGGGTCTCGTACGAGCGGTTCCAGGTGTCCGTTGGCTCGCCGCTGAGATCGACACGGCCGACGGGATTCTCGCCGCTATGGCAACCGACGCAATGCTGGTCGAAGGCCGGCTGCACGTCGGAGGCGTAGTGGACCATCCGCGGCCCCGTATCGCCCGGCTGCGGCACGATCGTCTGCACGGGATACCCAAAGGCCTCCGGCCGCGCGGACACCACGCCCGGCGCCTTGCTGCGATGCTCGTGACACCCGATGCAGGAGCGGCTTTCACCGGGCATCAAGTTGATGAACGTGGGCATGTGTTGCAGTGTCATGTAGTTTTCGTCGAGCGCCTGGAAGAAGACGTTTTCTTCGGCCGGCACGTTGAACTGCGCCGAGCCGTCTTCATGGACCTTCACCACGCCGTAGACCCGCTTGCGATGGACGTTACCGGCCAGGCCGATGCGGAAGATGCCGTTCTCGTCCCACGGCCACGGCAGCGGCCCCATCACCCGCAGGTACTTCACCCGGCCGCGTTCGATGCCGGTCATCCCTTCGTAGACGTCTTGCACGAACAACGTGGCCGTCTTCTGTTGTTCGCTGCCCTGCTCGGCGTCGCCGATTGCGAGCGAGGCGATTTTGCCGGGCATGCGCCGCGGCCGCAGCGGGGTCGGCTGGAAGCAGGAGATCTCCGCCTCGCGATAGAGTTCCGCCCGATTGCCCCAGGCGTCGAGCACGTAGAGTCCGTACTGCGTGCTGGCCCGATCGATGCTGCCGGGAGCGTGCGAAACGAGGAAGAACTTTTCGGAGAACGGATACGGCTCCTTGAAGAAGCCCATCGTCCAGACCGCCTGGTGCATGCACGGATAGGCGATCTCGGGCGTGAGGCAGGTCATCGCGTCGGTGTCGCGTCGGGTGAGGCGATGGTCGACCAGGATCACCGGTCCGCCCTGCCGTCCGCCGCAGTGCGGCGCGCCCACGGTAATCAGCCGCCGGCTGCCGGGGATGCTGCGGGTGCCGATCAGTTGGGCCGGCCGCACGATGCTGTTCTTGTAGACGTGTTCCACCCCGCTGCCGTCGGGGCGCATCGCCCAGAGGCTCTGCCCGTTGCCGAGTCCCTTGTCGACGTATTCCCAACGCGTATAGACCACCCGGCCGTCGTCCAGCAAACAAGGGTCGACCTCGTTCAGCGGGCTCGACGAGAGGCGCCGCATGTTGCCGCCGTCGGCGTCCATCAGGTAGAGCGTGGTGACGATCGACGGATTGCAGAAAACCCGCCGCATCGAGCGGGTCGAGGCAAACATGACCCGGCCGTCGGGCAGGTAGCAGGGGTCCATGTCGTCGAAGCCGCGCTCGACGCCGCAGCCCGACGCCTCGCAGCGCTGCTGCGCCGCGGTCTCCTCTTCGCAGTCGAAGGTAAGCTGCCGCAGGCTGCCGGGCACCATCTCGGCCGTCGCCGGATCGAGGCGGATTTCGTAGATCCGGAAGAGCCCGTCTTTCTTCTTGTAGCCGAAGACCACGCGCTTGGCGTCGAACGAGAGATCGAACCGGCTGAACAGCCCGCCCTCGAGTTCCGGCACCAGCGTGATGACCTTGCCGTCGGCACTCACCGGCGAAAGCACACAGAGATTGCCGCCTTCGGTGTTGGCCTTGCTGTCCTGGTAGGTGTTGAAGGTGAACGACGTTCGCTTGACGAACAACAGCTTGTCGAACTTCAACGCCGGATGGGCCAGCATGGCCTCGCGCCGCAGCGCCTTCAGCGCGTCGTCAACCTCCTGTTGCTGCTCGGGCGTGCCGTTCGTGGCAGCGGTCTGTTTCCGTTCGAGCGCGGCCAACTGCTCGAGGTATCGCTTCCCGTCGAGATAGGCTGGGCCGAGGTTTGCCGTCATGTCCTCGATCGCCAGCCGCATGGCCGCCACGTTGACGGCGTCCGGTGGCAAGAAGGCCGAGCGATGGGTCACCGGAACGCGGTCGAGATGCCGCACCGTGCGTTCGGCCGCCTGGTAGCCGTCGGGGAAACCGGACGAGGAGTCCAATTGCAACGCCACCAGATGCGGCAGCGGACCACGCCGGGCAAACCGTAGCGTGTGTTTCCCTTTGGTGACCGTCAGCTTGACGAGTTGGCCCTTCTCTCCCTTCCGACAAAGCCCTTCCCACTTCTTGATCGCGCTGCTGCTCTTGAACGAGAGCCGGACCGGCAACTCGAACGGCGCCGAATCGAACGTCGCGTCGTAGCAGACCTTGCCCCAGGGCTTGCCGTCGAGGGAGACGGTTACCGGCCGAGCCTCGGCGGAGGCGTAGCTCACGTGCAGCATGTACTCGCCGGTTGACGGAAAGTCGACGTCGTACTCGACCACGCCGTCACCGGAAAACTGCGGATCGCTGCCGATCAGCGGACCGGCATCGGCGTACCGGTCGGGGCTGGCAAAGATCCGCGCGTTGCCGCGGTCGAACGTCACGGCGGGGATCGCCAGCGAGCCGGCAACCTGCGGCGCGGGCGGATCTTCGACGGGCAGCCGCAAGGTGGCGACGTCGACGTCTTGCGGTTGCACGAAGGCATTGCGATGTGCCGCCGACACCGCGTCAAGATCCCGCACTTCAAAGCGCGGCGGCTGCCAACTCTCCGGAAACGCGGCCGACGTGTTCACCCGCAGCGTGACGAAATGTGGCAGCGGCTCGCGGCGGGTGAGCTTCACCGTGTGCTTGCCTTCGGTGGCCGAGACCTTGATGAATCGCCCCCATTGATTCGCCACGCCTTCCCACTTTGCCGCGCTGCTGTTGGCCGTGAATGCGTCCGGTTCGCCGGGTGCCGTCTCCGCCAACGTAACACCCAGGCAGCACTTGCCCAGGTCCTGGCTGTCGAAGAAGACCTCGATCGGCCTGGCTTCGGCCGACGCGTAGAGAATCTCGATCGTGTAATCCCCGTCGACCGGCAGATCGACGTCGTATTCGACGGTCCACCCCCAAGGCTGCCGCGGACCGCTGCCCACCACGGGACCGGCGTCGGCAAACCGGGCCGGATCGGCAAAGATCTGCGCATTGCCGCGGGCGAACGACCAGGCGGGAATCACCAACGACCCGGCTTCGGCGGCCGGCGGGAAAACTGCACTCGAGAAGGCAACATTGGCTAGAACGACCATTGCCGACGCCAACGCTCCGCTTCGACGTCGTGTGGAAAACTCGATTCGCATCGGAGGTCCTTATGTGCGAGAAGAAACGGCCGCTGCTCCTCGGCGTCCATTCTAGCAAATCGGCCCCTCGGCGCGAACACACATCCGTTGTCGTCCGACGGCCCTGCGGATAGAATGGCGGCGTGGCTGGGTCCCGCTGCACGAGCAAGCGAAACGAAAGGAAGGTGCGAGTATGTATCGGAGAGTCGTTGGTTGGGGATTGGTCCTGTCGATTTCGTTCTGCTGTTCGGCTGCGCGGGCCGAAACGGTTCCACGCAAGACCGTGCAAGACGTCTGGAACGAGGAGTTCGCCGAGCTGGCCGGGCAGATCGAGCGGCTGAAGAACTACAACGGCGTGCCGCGCGAACGGCTCGAGGCCGAAGCCCTCGACCAACAGGCGCTCATCTCGCCGGATGACGCCGACCCGCTCGACGTCGTCGTCCGCCGCACGGCCGCGTTGCTGGCGTACTACAAGACGTGGGACGAGTTCGACGCCGCGCTGCTCGACGGATTCGGGGCGCAACTCGATCAACTCGCCAAGTCAGAAACGTCGACCACCGAAGCCGACGCCCGCAAGGCGATCTTCATGCAGGTCTGCCAATTGCGGCGCCAGATCTCGCTGGCCAACCCGCTGTTGGACTTCGACAACGTCGTCTGCATGCTCGAACAGCCCGGCAATCGGCGGATTATCGAACAGGCCCGGGCGTGCTTCCCCGGCCACAGCAAGGGCGGCGGGCCGATCGTCATTCGCGATATCAAGTCCAACGCCACGGTAGAGAAGCCGCTGGAAGGCGTAACGGTCACCACCGGGCCGTGGCAGGGCAAGGAACTGACCGCTTACTTCTCCGGGCTGGAACTTTCCTACGACGCCACCAAGCTGCTGTTTGCCGCCACCACCGATACCGACGTCTGGCGGATGTTTCGCTTCGACCTGGACACAAAACGCCTCGAACAGCTCACCGACGGGCCGCACGACGACTTCGACCCGCACGAGTTGCCCTCGGGCCGGCTGGTCTTCACCTCCACGCGGCGCGGCGGCGTGGGACGTTGTGTGATCGTGCCGCAGGCTCAAACCTTCACCTTGCACTCGATGGAGCCCGACGGGTCGGACATCGTCTGTCTCAGCTTCCACGAAACCAACGAATGGCAGCCGACCATCAGCCACACCGGCAAGATCGTCTACACCCGCTGGGATTACGTCGACCGCCACTGGGGCACGGCCCATCACTTCTGGCAGTGTTTCCCCGACGGCCGCGACCCGCGCAACTACCACGGCAACTATCCGCTGCCCTGGTCGTCCATGCCCGGAGAGCCCGGGGACGTTTCGCCGGAACAATACGGCAAGGGCCACCTCGGCTATGGGCGAAAGTGGCGGCCCGACGCGGAACTCTCCTTCCGCCCGATTCCCAAGTCGCCCAAGTATACGGGCACGGCCGTAGGCCACCACGAGGGCTTTTCCGGCAGCCTGATCCTGATCGACCCGCGGCTTGCCGACGACGGCAAGATGTCGCAACTCAAACGGATCACGCCGGAGTATTTCTTCCCCGAGGTGGAGCCACACGCCACGTACACCTTCGGCACCGCCTGGCCGCTGAGCGAGGACTTCTATCTCTGCAACGTCAACTTCGGGCTCTACCTGCTCGACCGTTTTGGCAATCGCACCTTGATCTACGACCCCGGCCCGGGGCCGTATCGCGTGCGGGACCCGTTCCCGTTGCGGCCGCGGCTGATGCCACCCGTGTTGCCGGTCAAAACCTGGCAGGGCAAACGGGCCGATCTGGCCGACCATCGCCGGGCGGTGCTCAGCGTGGTCAACGTCTACGACACCGACGCCCCGGGCAAACTGCCCGAGGGAATCAAAGTCAAACAGATGCGGATCGTGCAGGTGATCCCGCAAACGCAGGACAACTGGTTCAGCCGCGAGTCGGTCTCGCAGGTCTCCTTCGCCACCGATTCGATCGGCCGCATCCCGTTGGGCGTGGTGCCGGTCGAGGAAGACGGCAGCGTCTATTGCGAGGCCCCGGTTGGCAAGGCGATCTATTTTCAGTTGCTCGACGAACGGGGCATGGCGGTCCACTCGATGCGTTCGGCCACGTTCGTCCACCCCGGCGAGCATCTCTCCTGCCAAGGCTGCCACGAAGACAAGTGGAACGGCACGCCCGAGCCCACCTCGCGGCCGATCGCGTTGCGGCGTGCGCCGTCCAAAATCGCCCCGGAAGTTTCCAGCGGGGCGATGCCTTTCAATTTCATCCAGCTCGTCAAAACGCCCGTGTTCGACAAGAAGTGCGTGGCGTGTCACGCCGAGCACGAGGGCGCCCCCGACATGACCTACCGTTCGCTCGCCCGCAACGACCTGGCCTTCAGCTACCCCGGCGAAAACCCGGCCCTGGAGACCTACGGCGTCGGCGGCTCGCGGACCGCCCCGGCCCGTTTTGGCGCCCGGGTGTCCGGCATCATGAAGTCGCTCACGACCGAGGACTATCACCAGGACGTCATCGAAGAACTCACCGACGACGACTGGCGCCGCCTGACCCTCTGGCTCGACCTGAACTCCAACGAGATCGGCTGGATCGGCAACGACCGCAGCCACACCGCCGCCCAAAAGGCCGGCGAAGCCCTCTGGCCACCGGTCGACGTCGATCGGGAGAATCCGCTGGGCGTGGAGAAGGATTATCCGGTGGGGTTGACGGGGGGGCATTGAGCTACGGCGAGTAGCACGAGGGCGACAAGGATCACCCAGAGGACACCGAGAGCACGGAGAAGGCAGGAGAAGAGGTCCAGGAGGCAAGGACGCGGAGCCAACGGACTGGATGTTCTCCTGACGATCCTCTTGTTGCGAGGCAACACGGTACCAGTTATGAGACGGTGTCAAGTCAGCCTGATGTCTGTTCTGCTGCTTGGGTGCGGGCTGCCGATTTGGCTGGCTCTAACCTATGTCGCCCCTCAGGGCCCCGGCTGGGGCGGCAGCCCGATGAAGTTCGTCATACCACCGCTTGTCTTAACGGGCATAACCGTTGCCCTCCACAGACTGCTAGCCAACTATCGGGACGGATGGGCGACGTCTATGCTGCTTGCGGGCGTGATAGCGTGGAGTTCACTATGGGCAATGCTCTGGCTAGCACGCAACTAGCGGTTAGTCGAGCAGGGTGTGTCCAGACGGCGGGTGGCACTGCCGAACGGTAAGGCAATCGGGAAGAAAAGGGATCGGGAGTCTTTTCCGAAAAGAGACTCCCGACCCCTTTTCGGGTCCCAAGGGGCAATTCATGGTGCGTCCAGACGCACCCTACAGCACTAACACGTTGCACGGCAGGTTCTTGCGCCGCGCGTGGCGAAGCGCCGTGGAACGTTATCGTGCATCGGCGCGTCGAATCGGCAGGGTGGGGGTGCGCGGTCATCACCGGTTCGAGAAAGGACACAAGATGCGAATCATCTGCCTACTTGCGCTGCTTTGCACGGTCGGCTGCTCGCCGTCTGACGCCCCCAAGGAAACGGGCACGACGACTCAACAAGAACCTTCGGTAACGCCCAAAGAAGCGAGCACTACGCAGCAACGAGAATCTGCGGTACGCACTTCAGACAACCTCGTTCATCTCGAAGCAATTCCGGCAGTTTCCGAGGGCTACCATCATCCTCTTGTCTGCGGCCCCGGCGGGGATCTTCCCGTAGGCGAAGAGTTGATCTTCAGGAATGCCGAGTCCAAGGAGTTCGTTCATGCCGTGTTTCCCGGAAAGGTGACGGCCCCGGACGAACTGAAGGGCAACTTCGTATTGCACGGTCGTTTTCAAGGCATTCAAGACAGAACCCGCTATACAATGATACAGCCCGCGGAAGATTATCGCTACTTTGTGGTAGCCTCGTGGGACCGCAAGGAACAATAGGGCATCTTGAACGATCCAGTGGGGAAAGCGGCTGGCACTGCTGAACCGGGTGCCATGCCCACGCTCGCCGTGGGCATGTACGGCGGATGACGATGCGTTGCACAACATGGCCACGCAGCCGTGGACCATGGCGCCCCGCGGAGCGGAATACCGGACTGCGCTCGAAACCTCCGAATCGGGTACCCTGTACTTGAAACCCCCGCAATTTCGCGCGGTGAAGCAGGTGCGATAACGGTCAGTCGTACTCAAAGCGGCGGGGCCGGGTCGATCTTGACGGATAGGTTCTTCGGCTCAACGCGCGACCGGATCGAGATGCGGGGCCGGACACGGGGCCGAAGGTGAGACTTCCGACGGGCCAGATGCAACTGTCACCCGAAAGAGTGAGGGTACCTTCTACGAAAGGAACAGTATCATGAGGCCCATTTGGCCTATTGTTGGAACGCTCGTTGTGGGGGCTTTGCTGGCCGGGTACGCGAGGCGGCCGGCCGAGGCGGCAGAGCCGGAGTTCTGGACGGTCGGCGTCTCTGAAGAATCGCACCACCTGGTTCTGGAAACGGATCGGTTCAAGGCCGTCTTCGTCGACATCAACTGCAAAAGGCCCTACGGCCGTCGTTTCCGCGTTCAGGTTAGCGGCGAGACCGGCGGTAACCGGCCCATACAGGGAAATCACAGGCTGCACAGGATGGAGTTCTCCGCCATCAGGCGCCGGGGACGCGACCAGGCCGCTCATCTGAAGATGGACGATGAAACCCTCGCGCAGTTACCCGCCGGGGGGACCACGGTCGTTATCGGCAAACAGCAATTCGACATCACCGCGAAGAAGAAACGGACCTTGATTGTCGATCCGGCGGGCCGCGTACGTGAGAGCGACCTCGTCTTGCGGTTTCCGACACCGGAAGAATTCACGGCTGACATCGGGCTAGAGCAGATCGCGCATTTTATGCACCAAGCTCCCAACCATATACACGCGGCACGGGTGTGGTCAGGTAGTCCGCAAGTTTCCGCGGCGGACTTGCAACGGCTCTTGTGGGTTTTCCAGGAGAGCAAGACCGTGAAGGAAATACTCGAGAAGGCGCTTCAGCAGAGAGATGCCGCAGACTCGGAACCGCTTCAGAAGTGGCTCGGAGTGGCAGAGATGGTGAGAGTGGATAAGCAGCGTGCGACAGACGCCTCGGCGGATGTGCCGTCCGAGCGGGAGGACAAGTACGCCGAGGATCATGACACGACCTCCTCCGACATGTCATACGTGGTATGGCGGAATGGAGCGTACCGTGGCAAGCTGGTTGTGGACATCACGGAAATCGCGTCTCCAGTGCCCCGTCCCCTGCCTTGGTCTGAGCGCGATTTTTACGGCTCGGGGCCAGATCGGCCTACGAAAACAGATCGCGGCGTGAGGATTCTCTTCGAGGGAATTCCGCGATCCTATCTCTGGGGCCAAGGAGTATCGTCGCCGATTCCGGTCTTCCGTGGCGATGCGCCGCACGCGCGAACCTACCGTTTTGTGGGTGACACTCAGGACGTTGCCTTCTCCTACGTGGATCAAGTCACCAGGATTCACGTGCTGGGCGGCCCGTTTGGCCAGTGGGAGATGATGATCACGGACGGCGGCAAGAAGCTCACCCTGGGTGAGACTACGATTGACCTTTCCGGGCCGAAGAAGAACATCCTCTTCAAGTTCGACGGCACCATCAAGGTAAGCGAGGAGGCGAAGCGGAGTGCCTCGAATGTTCCGCAGTCACGAACTTGGACCAGCACCGACGGCCGGTTCACCGTGAAAGCAAGACTCGTCAAGTCCTCTGACGGCGCGGTCACCTTGAAGAAAGACAATGGTGAAGAGATCCGAGTGCCCATCGAGAAGCCCAGCAGAAAGGACCAAGACTATGTCCGCTCACACAAGGGAGAGCATGATGAGGATGATCAGCCCAAGAATGCACGTCGTTAGCCTGGCTTCGCTGCTTCTGATGACGTCGATTGCGGCGCCGATTTGTCCGTCTGTGCTGTTCGGTCAGTCGCGGGCCGCCGGCGGTGCGGAGGATCAGACGGAACGAGAGAATACGTACAAGAGAGAATCATACGAGACAGATGCGGAGAAAGCCCCCGAGAAACGCTACTTGAGTGGCGATGCTACCGACACTTGGTGGGAAATACGCCACCTCGGATACGGCAATTGTCTGATGATGGACATGGACCGTGTTTCTGTCATCTTTTTCGGTATTCCCCACGGAGGCTCATCAATGTTCAGTTCCCGCGTCCCCATTCTCTCCCCGAACACAGATTCAAAAACCGCGACGATTCGCCAAGGCTACTACAGATATCGCCCTAATCATATCCCTGGCGCCACCAATGTCGTGGGAACTAGCGTCTCGTCCGCGCCGACGGGAACCACGAGGTTTTCGGTTCGCTGGGGCAGGCGCCGCTATCGAATGACACTGCAACCGCGGGGCGAATCAATTACCGTCGGGCGCGGGGAGTTTCCGATCTCTTCGGAGAAGATCGTGATCGTGGTCGACGTGGATGGCAACGCAAGGCAAGTTGACGACCCCGCCACACGAAACCAGGTTCTTACGTACACCCAGAATCGCATGGCCTGGTTCGAGAAGGTCGAGTCGGAAATGTTCGCACCTCCCGACGACAGGTAGTATTGCGGTCGCTTGATCTCCGGGCGGGTGGCACTGTGGAACGATATGGCAATCGGGTGCCACAGCCGGCTTGCCCAGCAGTGCGCGGTTGCACACGTGCTCGAGTCGCGGTAGAACTGAAACCACGCACAGCACTGCTGGGCAAGCCAGCAGTGGCACCCAACGCCTTGCGCGCCGATCGGAGAACAAATGCGGCACCGTGCCGCCCGGACGGCGGCTCGGTGATGACCAGTTTCCGGAGTACGGGCCGAATAGGAGTCTGAACGATGTGTGCAATGACCTTGTGTGCCGAGGCGGATACGTTTCGGCACGAGGAGAAGGACTTTTCGTACGCCGTCGAAATGGCCCGAGAGTTGGGCTTTAGGTTCATCGAGCCGGAGGTGATGACCGGCCGCTGCCTGCTGAACGTCTACGGCTACTGCAACATCACCAGCCTGGAAGACGATCCGATGGAGATGCGCAAGGCGATCGAAGCCGCCGGCATGAAGGTGGCCTGCCTCAGCGCCCACTCGAACCTCCTGGACACGGTCTACGGCGTCGATTATCTCAAGAAGGCGATTCGATACGCCTATATCCTCGGCGCGCCGATGGTCAACACGGCCGAGGGCCCCAAGGCGGGCTGGATGACCGACGACGACGCCTTCCGCATCATGAAATACAACCTCGACGAGCTGTTGAGCATGTGTGCCAACTACGAGATGATTTTGACCATCGAGCCGCACGGCGTCTACACCACCAACGCCGAGGGCCTGCTGCGGATCATGGGCCTGAGCGATTCGCCCTATTTGGCAATCAACTACGACACGGGCAACGTGGCCGTGGCGGGCAACGATTCCGTCGAGACGCTCAAGGCCGTGGTGCAACACGTCAAACACGTGCACCTGAAAGACATCATCCGCGAGAAGACCGCCGGCCACGACACGGGGGTGACCGCCGGCACGGCCGTCGGCGACGGCGAGGTGGACATCCGAGGCTGTCTCGACGTGCTGCGAGAGGCCGGCTACGACGGATGCCTTTCGATCGAATGCGCCGGCACCGAGGCCTTGAAACGAAGCATCGAATTCCTTACGCCGCTGCTGTAGTGCGGGCGGGCAGGATGGTGTTGGAAGGGGCCGTTGGGGAATCCCCGATCAACAGTCACGCTTCCAAGCGGGCAGCACCGGTTCTTGAACCAGTGGGACGAAGTCCCAAGAGGTTGCGGCCGTCGATGTGTCCGGGCAGAATGGTGTTACAGGGGCCGTCGAGAAGCCCCCGATAACCCGTCACGCTTCCAAGCCTCCCGTGGCAGAGCCACACCGGTTCAAGAACCGGTGCCACCCGCGAAGTCGGCTTTTCACACACCCGGAGTGAATAAAAAGCAAGCCTCGCGGCGTGTACTTGTAGGCAATAGCGGGTAGCACCGACAAATGGGGAATATCGGCTGAGTTGAGGAGACGCGAATGGGAGCGGCTATCATGAAGACTCTTTCCATCGTGATTGTGGCCCTGCTTGCGACACCTGCTCCGGCATCGGGCCAACCGGCATCGGGCCAACCGGCATCGGGCCAACCGGCATCGGGCCAACCGGCATCGAACGCGCCGGCGCAATGGAAACAGAGCATCGAACGGCCGAGCCGCGTTTGGGACTACGACGGCCGGCGGATCCTCGGACACCTCGGCTACGACGTCTGCCTGTGGGACGCGGAGACGGGCGAGTTGCTTCAGCGGATGAAAGGGCACAAAGAGCGGATCCACGCCGTGCAGTTCAGCCCCGACGGCAACCACGCGCTGAGTAGCTCTTGGATCAGCTCCGGCGGGATGCTGATGCTGCAATCCAGAGATACGCGCGTGATTCTATGGGACCTGACCAACGGCCGGCGCAGGCGTAGCTTCAAACGCCAGGTGGCCGGAGAGTTCAGCCCGGACGGAAGCCGGATCGTGACGTTCAACCAACTGCCCGGCAAAGTCAAGAAGGCTTGGGGCGAATCGACGCTGCCGAGCACGGGCGAAGTCTGGCCGCGTGGGACGGCGGGCCGGTTCGATGCGGCCGTCGTCTGGGACGTGGCGACGGGCCGTGAACTCGTCAAGGCAACGCTCGACGAGCACAGCGGCCCCGATTGGGACTCTTTGCACTTTTCGCCCGACGGGCGGCGTTTCGTTTTCGTCGATGACGGGGCCTTTGTGCTCTACAACGGGAGCAAGGCCGTACTCTACGACGCCAGCGACGGACGCGAGATCGGCAGGGCCACGGGAAAGCACGGAGGACATCGTTACACGTGCGATGGAGCGTTGGCGTGTTTCGACTCACAGAGGGCCACGCTGACCGACATCGAGTCGGGCCGAACGCTTCACAGCATCGAGCACGATATGGAGTCCCTTTGGGGCGCCGCGTGGACGCACGACGGCAGCAAGGTTGCGGGGCTTTCCTACCGCGGCGGCGCGATCAGGATTTGGGATCTCGAGTCCGGGAAGATAGCCACCGGAGCAGAAAACACCCCGCGCCCCTACCGGGTTGTCATCAGTCCGGATAACCGCCGTCTGGCGATCAAGCCGATTTCAGACAAGCCGGAGTTGGGGCTCTACGACATGAGTACAGGCGGAGAAATCGCCCGAATCGAGCTCGCCGCGCGCGAACAAACCATGCTCGGCTTTTCACCGGACAGCGAGACACTGCTGGTCGGCGGCTCAGAGTACGACTTCTACTACTCGGGGAACGAGAAGGAAACGCTCCTCCCGGAGTTCGCGATCTACAACTCGGAGGACGGCAAGAGAATCCGTACCCTCGAACTGCTCGACGAAGCCAGCTCTTCGCACGACTCGAATGAATAGGAAGTGAGCCTCGCGTCGGCTAAAGCGGGTAGTGAGTAGCACCGATTGGAGGAACTGCCTGATGACTATCGTGCTATGTCCAGAGCACGGCGCACAAGCATCGGCGGCTGCGTGCGTTCACGTAGCGGCTTCCTTGAGTGATCCAGACGCGGCGGCGTTCGAATCGGACAGCTTGGTACCCGTCCGGGTAACGTATCTCGACGAGACGCTTGGGCCGACGTGGCTCTGCTTCGAGTGCGCTGTGGTCCACGGCATTCCTGCTGAGGGCTCGCTACTGCATGGGGAAGACGGCCTCGAACGGTACTGGGTGGAGATTGGATTCACCCTCGTATGTCCGTCGTGCTTCGTGGACCGTTATGGTACCATGGATTAGCGGGTAGCAAGGGGTGTTCAAGATCCCCGTGCCACCCGGACGATGAGCAGGATGCCATGAATCAGACTTTCATCACCGGGGTGAGTTCCGGGATCGGATACGCGCTGGCACAAGAGTTCCTCAGTCGCGGATGGCGCGTGTATGGGATAAGCCGCCGAACTCCGGCCGGCTTGGGCGAGGAGGACTATTTCACCCATGCCGCCGTCGACCTGCACGACCATCGGCAGACGGCAGCGGCGCTGGCGGAACTCTTGCAGGGCATCGACCACCTGGACGTCGCCGTGCTCAATGCCGGCGTTCTGGGGCAGTTCGACGATCTGGCCCGGGTCGATCTGGAGGATCTGAAGCAGGTGATGGAGGTCAACCTCTGGGCGAACAAGACGGTGATCGACGCGCTGTTGGCCGGCGGCCGGACGATCCGCCAGGCGGTGGCGATCTCGTCCGGGGCGTCGATCAACGGCAATCGCGGCTGGGCCGGGTATTCGCTCTCCAAAGCGGCGCTGAATGTGCTGATGAAGCTCTACGCCCGAGAGCACGGCCAGACGCATTTCTGTGCCTTCTCCCCCGGCGTGATCGAGACGCCGTTGCTCGACAAGCTGTGCGGCCTTCCCTCCGACGACCGCTTCCCCTCGGTCGACGCCGTGCGCGGCAAACGCAACACGCCGGAAGTACCCACAGCGGAGGAAGCCGCCGGGCGGTTGATCGATGTGTTCGCCAAGTTGCCGGAGTTGGTCGCCAGCGGTGACTACGCCGACATCCGGCAACTGCCAGCCGTGTAGCCGGCATTGCTCACCGGGTAGCACCGGTTCTCGAACCGGTGGGACGAAGTCCCAAGAGGTTGCGGTCGACAGGACGTCCGGACACGATGGTGTCGTGAAGGGTCGTCGGGGAATCATCGATCGGCCGTCACACTCCCAAACCTCTCGTGGCAGAGCCACACCGGTTCGAGAACCGGTGCTACCCGCTGCCGGCCGTGTAGTCGGCATTCGTCTACCACTGCCGCAAATAGCCGGCCGCGTCGGCGGGTTGCTTCTTGGGCTGCCAGTAGGTATCTGCGTGGCGATCGATTTTTCGCTCCAGTGCGTCGCGGCCGATCAGGCGGAAGAAGAGGCCCAGCGGGACGAACATGCCGAAGAAGATCAAGATCATCGTCAGTTCGCCCACGGCCATCCCGATCGGCATGGCGGCCAGGGTCAGCGTGAGAAAGACCGGCTTAAGGGCCTTCGGCCAGAGCAGCCCGATCGCGGCCAGCGCGGCCCCGATCGCCGCGGTGACGCCGATCGCCGTGGTGTTGCCGCCGCTCCAGAGCCAGCCCAACAGCGGCAGGGCGAACAGCGAGATCAGCCCGAACTGGCGGAGTTGGCGATCGGTGGGTTGGAGGTTGGTTTTGAAGAGGGACATGGCGTTGGCTTTTCGTTGCAGGAAACGTGAGTGATAGTAGTCGTCTCGCTCCGCGAGACGTCACGACATCTTGCGGAGCAAGATGACTACTTTGGGTCTAGTCCAACGCAAACTTCGCAAGATGGCGCGTGCGGGCTTCTCGTCGCTCCGCGAGACGTCACGACATCTTGCGGAGCAAGATGACTACTTTGGGACTAGTCCAACGCGAACTGCGCCAGGTGGCGCGTGCGGGCTTCGCGGCCGATCTTCTTTTGGTCCTCTTTCAACAACACGTGATGCCCCAGCACCAACACGTCCATGTCGGTCACCATGAAACAACGATAGGCGTCGTCCGGCGTGCAGACGATCGGCTCGCTGCGGACGTTGAAGCTGGTGTTGATCAGCACCGGGCAACCGGTCCGCTCGTGGAAGCGGGCAAGCAGCCCGTGCAGCAGCGGATTGCGGCCGGCGTCGACCGTTTGCACCCGAGCCGAATAGTCGACGTGCGTGACGGCCGGGATCTCCGAACGCCGACAGTGCAGCTTATCGAGCCCGAACGCCTCGTCGTGTTCCTTCCCCAAGGTGCAACGCACCCGCTCGTGTACCGGGGCCACGATCAGCATATACGGGCTGTCTTCGTGCGGCCGCATCTGGAAGTACTCGTCGACGTGTTCCCGCAGTACGATCGGCGCGAACGGCCGAAACGACTCGCGGAACTTGATCTTGCGGTTCATCACCGACTGCATCGTCTCGCTGCGGGCGTCGCCGAGGATGCTTCGCGAGCCGAGCGCCCGCGGGCCGAACTCCATGCGGCCTTGGAACCAACCGACCACTTTCTCGCGGGCCAACAGCGAAGCCACCTCGTCGCACAGGTGGGCGTCGTCGGCACAGGTGGTGTACGTGGCGTTATGACGGCGGAGCGTTTCGGCGATCTCCTCGTCGCGGAAGCCGGGCCCAAGCTGCGAGCCTTGTTGCCCGTCGGACGGCTCGGCTTCTCGAGGGTTCTCGAGGAGTTGGTGCCAGATAAACAGCGCGGTGCCCAGCGCCCCGCCGGCGTCGCCGGCTGCGGGTTGGATCCAGATCCGCTCGAACGGCCCCTCGCGGAGGATCCGCCCGTTGCCCACGCAGTTCAGCGCCACGCCGCCGGCCAGCACCAGGTCGGTCAACTTGGTCCGGCGATACACTTCCGCGGCCGTGCGGAGCATGATCTCTTCGGTCACCGACTGGATCGACGCCGCGAGGTCCATCTCCCGTTGGGTTATCTCCGATTCCGGCTTCCTTGGCGGGCCGCCAAAGAGCTTGTCGAACCGCCGCGAGGTCATCGTCAACCCTTGGCAGTAGTTGAAGTATCGCATGTCCATGCGATAGGAGCCGTCGGGCTTCAAGTCGATCAGCTTCTCGAGAATCAAATCCCGGTAGATCGGCCGGCCGTAGGGCGCCAGGCCCATCAGTTTGTATTCGCCGCTGTTGACGCGGAAGCCGGTGTAGTAGGTGAAGGCCGAGTAGAGCAGCCCGATCGAATGCGGGAAGCGGATTTCGCGCTGCAGTTCGACGCGGTTGTCGCGTCCGACGCCCCAACAGGTGGTCGACCACTCGCCCACACCGTCGAACGTGATCACGGCCGCCTCTTGAAACGGCGAGGGGAAGAACGCCGCCGCCGCGTGCGACTCGTGATGGTCGGTGAAGACGTAGCGCCCCCGATAACGGCCGCCAAGCCCTCGGCCCATCTCCCGCGGCAGGTGCAGCTTCTGCGCAAGCCACAGCGGCATCGCCCTGCGAAACGACCGAAAGCCACCGGGCACAAACGCCAGGTAGGTTTCCAGCAGCCGCTCGAATTTCGAGAGCGGCTTGTCGTAGAAGCCGACGTAGTCGAGGTCCTCCGGCTTCAGATCCGCCTCGGCCAGGCAGTAGTCGATCGCGTGTTGGGGGAAACGGTGGTCGTGTTTCTGACGGGAAAACCGCTCCTCCTGGGCCGCAGCCACCATCCGGCCGTCGACGACCAAGGCCGCCGCCGAATCGTGGTAGAAGGCTGACATTCCCAGTATCGCGGTCACGTGAGGTTGGTCTCCCAGTCCTGTGGTTCTGCAGTTCTTCGGCGGCGTGATATCGCAGTCTTCCACAATCGCAACCGGCATCTATACGGCAGCGGCCGCAATGCGGTCAAGAGCACTCCGGCGTTGCTTCCCTCGCAGGAGGGGTGACTGCCGTGGTTGACCAAGGGGGGTATACTCAAGTTGGAGGTTGAGGTCTTGGACCCTAGCCACCTGTCATCTCCTGTTTCACTCGAGCAACTTCCGAGGACTGCCGGCCATGAAGCGGCTTCTTCCAGCGGTACTCTTGGCCCTGGTGGCAGCGTTGCCCGGTTGTTCGCAGCCGGAGCCGACGCCGCCGGAAATCGAGCCGGTGCATCTCGACGCGTCGAATTTCACCCCCGTGGTCCTCGAAGCGGACAAGCCGGTGTTGGTCGATTTCTACACCACGTCGTGTGGCCACTGTCGGACGATCGAGCCGGTGGTTCGGCAGTTGGCCGCCTATTACGAGGGCCGCGCGGTGGTGGCCCGAATCGACGCCGAAAAGAGCGAACAGATCAGCAAGAAGTACCAGGTCGACGCCTATCCCACCTTCCTGCTCTTCAAAGACGGTCGAGAAGTCAACCGTGTGAAGGGGGCCCCGCGGAAGCAGACGCTTGAAGCGCTGATCGAGAGCCAATTGGCCGGATAAATCCGGCCCACACGCGTCCGCCGTCGAGGAGACCGGATGAAGTTCGGGACACATATCTACGTCTTCACACAGCGCTGGACGGACGGCGAGCTGTCGATCTTGGACGCGGCCGCAGAGTTGGGTCTGGACTGCCTGGAGATTGCCGTCGGCGACGACGTCTCGTTCTCGCCGCCGCTGACGCGCCGCAGGGCCGAGGCGGCGGGGATCGAGTTGATCGTCAGCCCGGGCGGCGCGTGGCCGGTCCAGTGCGACCTGGCGTCGGAGGATCCGGCCCGCCGGGCAGCCGGTCTGGCGTGGCATCGGCGGCAGGTGGAGTTGGCCGAAGAACTGGGGGCCGTGGCCTACACGGGCTGTCTCTACGGACATCCGGGCACCGTCGAGTTGCATCCGCCGTCTGCGGAGGAGTACGGCCGCATCGCCCAGGGGCTGCACGAGTTGGCGGAATATGCACAGCCGAAGAACGTGGCGATCGTGCTGGAGCCGATGAGCCATTTTCGTACCCACCTAGTCAACACGCCGCAGCAGGCGACGCGCCTGGTCGCAACGGGCGACCACCCCAACCTGGGCATCTTGCTGGACACGTATCACATGATGACCGAAGTCCGCGATTTCGCCCGGGGCGTGCGGGCGGTGGGCGATAAGCTGTGGGGCGTGCATGCGTGTGAAAACGACCGCGGCGCGCCCGGCGGGGGGCTGGTGCCGTGGGGGGCGGTGTTTGCAGCGCTTAAGGAGATCGGCTTCGACGGCTACGTGCTGATGGAAAGCTACAACTCGTCGCTCGGCGATTTCGCCCACCGGCATCGGATGTTTCACGACGTCTGTCCGGACGGGTCCGACTTCGTACGGCGCGGGTTGGCCTTCTTGCGGCGAGGCCTGCGTCAGGGTAGCTGGCAGTAGAGTGGCTGGGGATTAGGGGCTGGGGATTAGGGGCTGGGGATTAGGGGCTGGGGATTAGGGGCTAGGGAAGAAGCTCGGGCACGGCCGAAAAGCTCGCTTAAGAAAAGGAGCTTTCGCGGGTTGCTTTGCAGCGGTGTTCTAGAACTCTCGGTTCCGGGGCTTCGCTGCGCTTAGCCGCCGGCCACCCGCAGATAATCTGCAGTTTTCCGGGAATAATCCGCCCGCCTCGTGCGTCTATAGTATTGTTCGCTATGCGCGGCGGACGTTGCCGGGACTTTCGGGGAGTTTTCTCGAAAAGCCGTGAACCTTCCCGGCGGGTGCGTCGTCAATAATACAGTGACCCCGGGCCGACAACCCGGGAAACCGAAACCAGAACGGGATTTGCGGAACTTCATCACAGCGAAAGCGCGGTACGATGTCGTCTCGAACAAGCCAACCAGTGAAACGCGAAGGTAGCGGGTCGTTTGCCGATCAACCGGCGAATACGGCGCCGCTGTATCCTTTGCGCCTGTGACGCTTGGCCGCAGACCTCCGATGACGACGTTGGCCCGGTGTCGCAAGCGACACCGGGTTTTTTCGTGCCATGTTTTTTCGTGCAATCGCCCTAACGCACCCACGACGAGAGACGGGCCGGTAGCTGAGACGGTATAGCGCTTGGCTGAAGACCAGGAGACGAGGATTCGAGCGCCTCCCGGCCCACTGGCGCAGAGCGTATGCGCCGAGGACGCCCCGTTCGTCTAACGGCTCAGGACAGCGGACTTTCGATCCGCCAATAGGGGTTCGACTCCCCTACGGGGTACTTGGATACAAACGATAGAAACAGAACGTAGCGAAGCCTGGTATCGCGCCTGGTCGGGGGCCAGGAGATCGCCGGTTCAAATCCGGCCGTTCTGACCTTGTGATAGTAGGCGTCTCGCTCCGCGAGACAGCCACATTTCGCAAAGCGAGGCACATTTCGCAGAGCGAGCCACATCTCGCAAGCGAGGCACATCTCGCAGAGCGAGGCGCATCTCGCAACGCGAGGCACATTTCGCAAAGCGAGGCACATTTCGCAGAGCGAGCCACATCTCGCAAGCGAGGCACATCTCGCGGAGCGAGATGGCTACTATACGATGAGAATCGGGATGTAGGGCAGCGGCCAGCCCGCGTGTTTTGGGAACACGAGATCGTGGGTTCGAGTCCCACCTTCCCGACTGATCGCAGTCCGGTGTTGTAAAGGAAGCATGACGATCTGATACGTCGTCGGTGGTTGGTTCGAGTCCGCCCCGGACTACTGAAGAGTAGGCAGTAGGTAGTATGCAGTAGGCGGTAGGCAGTTGACGGCAAGCATGGGACTGTGGCAGACAGGGTAATGCGCCGGTCTCTTAAACCGGAAGATGTGGGTTCGATACCCACCGGTCCCACTGGGAGAACAGTAGGCAGTTGGCAGTTGGCAGTAGACGGCAAGCACGGGATCGTGGCAGACAGGGAAATGCGCCGGTCTTTTAAACCGGAAGATGTGGGTTCGATACCCACCGGTCCCACTGAGAGAACAGTAGGTAGTAGGCAGTGAAGAGCGGACAAGAAACTGTAGGAGAAAGGCGGTGGACAGTTCGTCGAGATAGGAGTTCAGGACACCGCCGTGGACACCGGTCCCACTGCCTACCGCCTACTGCCTACCGCCTACTCCCACACGCACTGGTCGTCTAGTGGCGAAGATACCGCCTTCGTAACGCGGGGACGTGGGTTCGACTCCCACCCGGTGCTCTTGGCTCTTTGACAATTTGACGCCGACGAAAGCGCCCATGATGTAGCGGCAGCCTGTCGCCTTGCCATGGCGGACGTGCGGGTTCGACTCCCGCTGGGCGCTCTGGCCGCTCGTGCCCAACCGCACGGCGGGCCGAACAGGACGTAGGAAAGCCTGGTATTCCGCGTGCCCCGGGAGCACGAGATCGCTGGTTCAAATCCAGCCGTCCTGACTTACGTGATGCGGTGGGTCCTGTGTTGGTACGGGAAGGCGGCTGTTAACCGTCGTGTCGCAGGTTCGATTCCTGCCTCCGCAGCTTCGCCGAAGAACGGAAGGGCAAGCCAATTGGCGATGGCACCCCGCTCGAACCGGGACGAGCTTCACGGCCTTGAGGGTTCGACTCCCTCTCCTTCCGCTTCACAGAAGTGTCCTTGGCCGAGCGGCAGAGGCTCCGGGCTTCCAACCCGGCAAGGCGGGTTCGACTCCCGCAGGACACTCTGTGGAGAAGTAGGCGGTATGCAGTAGGCAGTATGCAGAAGAAGAGGCCCGGACAAGCTGATACTGCATACCGCCTACCGTCTACTGCATACTACTTCCCCACTGCGGGGTCGTCGCTGTTGGTAGTGATGCCTGGCTTTGAACCAGGAGTTCGCAGGTTCGATTCCTGCCCCCGCAGCTTGATGCGAACCTCGCGCAGACAACCGTGTCCATCGCAGAAGGACGATCCGGGGTAGTTGCTGTTGGTAGTGACGCCTGGCTCTGAACCAGGAGGCCGTTGGTTCGATTCCAACTCCCGCAGCTTGCAGTCGGAAGCCATCCGGCCGGATGAGGAGCCTGTCTTGAAAACAGGTGGTCGCGATCGCGACTTGTGAGTTCGAGTCTCACGGCTTCCGCTGACAATCAAATGCGTGTCCCTGGTGTAACGGCAGCATGACTGGTTCCAACCCAGTTGGTCAGGGTTCAAATCCTTGGGGACGTGCTTTAGAGCGAACCTTCGCTCGACTTTCGGGCTCATCGTCCAACAGGAAGACACCAGTTCGGCAGACTGGAGATCCGGGTGCAACTCCCGGTGGGTCCACTGACTGCCCGTTGAAAAGGGGGACTGGCTCCGAGCGGGAGCCCCTCCTTCCCGACGAATGGTGTGGTTAGCGAGGTGCCGGTTGGTGAGGTGCCTGTCCCCTTTTTCAACAGGCAACACAGTCCTGTAGCCTAGCGGCGAAGGCAGCTCCCCTACAAGGAGACGATCGGGGGTTCGAATCCCTCCAGGACTACTCGGGCCGGGAACAGCTCGGCCCAAGAGAACGCGGCCCAAAAAGTGCGGCTCGGTAGGCAATTGGCAGACCAGCCTGGCTTAGAACCAGGCATGCTGTGGGTTCGACTCCCACCTGGGCCACTGACACGGCGCAATTACGTCCTCGTGGAGCAGCCTGGAGTGCTCGCCTGCCTGTCACGCAGGAGGTCGTGGGTTCAAATCCCATCGGGGACGCTTGGAGTAGTAGGCGGTATGCAGTAGGTAGTAGGCAGCAGACAGTGGGTTGCGGGAGAAGCAACGCCACGGAATTGATACGGCACGGTACGCCAACCCGGCAGAGCGGCCAAGCTCAAACCTTGGTGATTGTGGGTTCGACTCCCTCCCGTGCTACTTTCGCAACACGCGGGTTCGTGAAATCGGGGGACTGGCTCCGTGCCGCAATGCGGTCGAGTGCCAGGGTAATGGTGGCCGGCACGGTGCCTGTCCCCTTATTTCACGTCTCGAGAATCTCACATTGCGGGAATACACAACGCGCGTCGGTTGGGCATTGGCAGGCCCCGCTGGCTGTAAACCAGTCGTCCGAAAGGACCCTGGCGGTTCGACTCCGTCCCGGCGCACTGACATCCAACCACACTGACATCCAACAACACGGCCCGTTGGTCTAGCGGCAGGATGCGAGACCCTCACTCTCGCGGCACGGGTTCGATTCCCGTACGGGTCACTCGTGACGACGTCCCTGGCGGCATCGACACGAACCATAGCCAAGTGGCGGAATCCGGTAGACGCGCGACGCTCAGAACGTCGTGCCCTTTGGTGGGCGTGGGAGTTCGAGTCTCCCCTTGGCTACTGACGCGAACTGACATGATGCGGGTGGGCCAGTGCTCAGCCGGGCCTCATAAGCCTGGACCGCCGGGTGCGACACCCGGACCCGCTACTTTGACAAGGCCGAGTACGCAAGCCGGTAAAGCGGCCAGGTCGAGAGCCTGGTGATTTTGCAGGTTCGACTCCTGCCTCGGTCACTACCGTGTCGCCTGGCACGGTCATTGGACGGATTGCC
Source organism: uncultured Planctomycetaceae bacterium (assembly GCA_964472545.1). GTDB lineage: Bacteria > Planctomycetota > Planctomycetia > Pirellulales > Thermoguttaceae > CAYYNP01. The sequence goes on from CAYYNP010000068.1 coordinate 23,842, forward strand.
CTTGCACACCTACTCCTCCGACTCGCGATGATCCCGCAAGAGCGCGGCCAGCAAACCCGCGAATAGCGCCACCGTCAGTAGGACTACAAATACAACGAGGTGGACCTTCGTGTAGATGAACGTTGCCCGTGAGACTTCTGTATAGACACCGTGAGAACCGACGTAATAACGTTCGCCTTCGATGTGACCCTGCCAGCCGTCGCCCCCCACGGCCGAACTGATCGCGGCGCACGCAAACCCGTTGAGCACGCCCACAATCAGGATTACCCAGCAGACCCGTTCAATGCGACTCGGGCGAGACATGAAACCACCTCCACAACCGCACCTACGCCGGGTGCATGGATGACCCCCAGGAAGCCTCAACGGGAGATTATACACGACGCGTTGAGTGAAGAAAGTCCATACGTCGATGACAAATGTCGGTCTGCAGGTGTTCCGGAAGCACACGTCCGTGGTATGGACGAGGACCGGGTTCGACTCCCGGGCGGACCTCTCGATGGGCCTGCATGCCGATGGTGGCGACTGACCCTTGCAAGGTCGGTGCGATGGGTTCGACTCCCATCAGGTCCACTGCGAGTGACAAGGTGAGGGAGTGACAAGGTGAGGGGGTGACAAGGTGAGGGGGTGACAAGGTGACAAGGTGACAGAAGTGGCAAACGTTGCCGTGTGATCTGTCACCCCCTCACCCCATCACCTTGTCACCTTGTCACCCTATCACCCCGTCATCCCCCCGGAAGGTAGCCGGATACAGTTCGCCGGGCCGGTTTGCTAAACCGTGCGACCTCAGGGTCATGTGGGTTCAAATCCCATGCCTTCCGCTTGCCGATAGGCCGCCCCCGGCCGCTCGGCGCTTGGCTCGATGGTGAAATGGACGATCATCCCTCGCTTCTAACGAGGTGTTCCAGGTTCGAATCCTGGTCGGGCTACTGACGACGAACAAACGGAAGGGCAACCCGATCGGCGACGGGACCCGGTTGGAAGCCGGTTGAGCCTCACGGCCTTGAGGGTTCGACTCCCTCTCCTTCCGCTGGATGAGCCGTTGCGCGGTGCAACGGACGACTTGGCTCTTGGATTGGAGTTGTTTGATATGAACGCGCAGTTGATCGAACGGCGATTCGAGCGGATCGGCGCGCGGGCCAAGGTTCGCGCCGACGGCAACCGGTTCGTGCGGAACGGAGTCTCCATCGACGTGGGCCGCGACAAGACCGGCGAGTTTTTCGATATCGCCGTCGGCCGCGCGTCGCTCTGCGTCGTGGACGCCCAGCCCCGCATTCGGCACCTGCTGCTGATGTCGGACCAGAGCGGCGGCAAGCACAAGTTCCTCTGCGGACACGACGAGCGGCACTGGTTCGTGGCGGCGGTGCCCGAGCGCGCCGCGGTGTCGAACGTGCGGGCGGCATTCGAGGCCCTCAAGCCGGACGGCGTTCGTCTGCGGCAGGATCAACTCAAGGTCAAGCCGCGGAAGCGGAACCGCCGGCGCAACGCGGCCTTCGTCCGCCAGGGCGAGTGGTTCTTCGTGCCGGTGCCGAATGGCCTCCGGCTCGACGAGCGATGGGTTTTCCACAACGAGCCGATTGCCCGCGGCGGCGGCAAGCCGCACATTTGCGAGGAGTTGGTTCGCCAGGGCGGCGAGTTGGTTTACGTCAGCCCGCAACACCCCAACGGACTCACCGAGGCGCAGTACCGCAAGTTGACCAGCCGGCAGCCGAAGTTGCGTAAGCTCAGTTGGGTCGCGCAACGACGAAACCCCCGCGTGTTTGTTCGCGGGAAGATCCGGCATGCAGATCACAAGACGATCGTTTTGTACGGATGGCACCAGGTGCTGATGAACACCGAGACCGAATCGGTGGCCATGCGGCACATGGCGTTCATCGACTGAAGCGGCGGCCCGCTGCCTTGACGGCGGCCCGCCTTATGGTGTCCGTGGTGTACGCGGTAGGCACGCCTGCCTGTGAAGCAGGAGGTAAGGGTTCGACTCCCTTCGGATACCCTTTGAAGATGAGGGGGTGACTGGGTGAGGGGGTGAAGAGGTGAGGGGGTGACAAGGTGACGGGGTGAAGCTCTGTCATCACCCCCTCACCCAGTCATCTTCCACCCCATCACCCCGTCATCTTCCGCGGCCCGTGGGTGTGCCGGATCGCATGCCAGCTTCCGAAGCTGGCGGACCAGGTTCGATTCCTGGACGGGCTGCTGTAACGAAAAGATGCCTTGCGAGTGTGACGGAAGCACGGCGGTCTTCGAAGCCGCAAGACGGGGTTCGACTCCCTGGCGAGGTGCTCAACAATAGGGTCCTCGGAGTGTGCCGGACATAGCACGCGAGCACGCGAAGCTCGTAGGACCAACGCTGCGCGTCGGTGCCCGGTTCGATTCCTGGCGAGGACGCTCAGCGGTCTTGCGCTGAAAGGCGGCGTCATGGTGATCCGAGCTAACGGCTCACATCCAGGCAGATCAATGCGCCCTTTCCCGTCCGGCAGTAGATTCGCCCGCCGGAGAGGACCGGCGCCGCCCAGCGGCCGCTTTGGCCGAGATCGGCTTTCGAGAGGATCTCATATCCTTCGGCCGAGACCTTGGCGACGGCCAACTCGCGCCCCCAGAGGATCATCTTGCCGTCGGCGATCATGAAGGTCGGCGACGACCACGGCTTGGGGCGGGGCCGCCGCTGGTCCGCCGTGTTGCCGGGGCCGAACGGGTGCGCAGACCAGAGCAGCTTGCCGGTTTCAAACTCGTAGCATTGCAGCGGTGCGATGCCGGGGCTCGGTTCGCCCGGCGCTTCGTCCACGCCATAGAGCAGGCCGTCGCTGAGCACGCAGCTATGGTACCAGGTCGCCAGATCGGGGGCCTTCCACGTAAGCTCCGGCTTGCCGTCGCGGATCTGAAGGCAGTAGGTGAAACCGCGCATGTGCGGCGGATGGTGCTGGGCCACGATCTTGTTACCCGAGATGATCGGCGTGGCGGCGACCGTGCCGCGGTGGTCGCTGCGGCCCAGCGGGAACTCGGGAGGCTCCATCTCGTATTGCCAGACGGTCTTCCCATCGGCAATATCCAGGGCGACGCCGCGGAGGCCCGTCAGCCAGACGACGCATCGGCGGCCTGCCATCGTGCAGGCGACCGGTGAGCACCAGAGCCCGTAGGTCTTGTGGCCGTGATGATGGGTCCTCCAGACCTCCTTGCCGTTTCGTTTGTCCAAGCCGAGCAGCGCGCCGCCGCCGAGCCGCAACGGAACGATGACCAGCCCGTCGGCGACCAGCGGCGAGGCGGCGTATTGGTAGACTCCCGGGCCGTCGGCGCCGAGTTCCTTCGTCAGTTCGCGATGCCAGATGGGATCGCCGCTTTGCGCATCGAAGCAGAGCACGTCGCCCTGGCTGGTGGTGATGTAGATTTTGCCGTCGTCGACTTGCGGTGTGGCGTTGCCGTCGACCGCCGGCAGTTCGCGTCGCCCGCCGTCCGGGGAGTCGGAGGTCCAAAGGGTTTTTCCCGTCTGGGCGCTGAGACACAACAGGCCGGCCCCGTCCGCGTTGCTGCCGACCGTGTAGACGCGCCCGGCAACGACGGCCACGCTTCCATGGCCTTCGCCGACGTCGGTTTGCCAGAGCTTCTTCGGACCGCTCTGCGGCCAGTCGGTAAGCCAGCCGGTTTCGGTCGAGATGCCGTTGCGGCGAGGCCCCCGCCAGCCGGGCCAATCCGTCGAACTCGCGGAAGTCGCCCGCTCGGCGGCGAGACCGGCCGCAGCCGACAAGACAACGATGCCTGCACCGGCGATACACCATCGGGCGATCTGTCTTCTTCGAACCGTCATGCAGCAATCTCCTCGGATGCGTCAAAGCGGAAACGGATACCGCAGTTAGGGCTTGTCCGGAAACAACTTCGTCCGCTTCATGGTAGCCATCACACTCCGTGTGATGATTCGCCCGAAAAACTGCGAAGTTGTTTCCGGACAAGCCCTTAGTATAGCAGGCGTCAGCGCGGCTTTGCAGATCGAGCCATCGTTGATCCGGTCGAGCCGCACGGCCACGGCCTCACGCCAACTCCCACCCTTCGCGATACTCGCGGCGCAGATACCGATTCGCGTCCGGGAGATTCGTGATCTTCATCTCGGCGTGGTCCCACTGCAGCCGGGTGTTCAAGCGAACGGCGACGTTACCCAGGCACGTCGCTTCGGCCAGGTGTTGCACGCTGGGGAAGCTGCCGCGCGACGGCCGGCCGCCGCGAAACGCCCCGATCCACTCGTCGGTGCTGTCGACGAGTTCCACTTGCGGTGGATCGATTTCAGCGATGCGCGATTCGAGCTTCTCGGGAAAGACGCGCGGATTGTCGTAGTAGTAGCCGCCAAGGATCGCCCCTTCGTCGCCCACGAGCATCACGCCGGTATTGGGCATCTGCTCACCCCGGGCGACCATCTCCTCCGGCGCCGGTGGACGCATGCCGCCGTCGTACCAGAACAGATCGCACGCGGGAAACTTCTCGCGCGCCGGAAAACGGAAGCGGATCGTGCTGGCGTGCGGGTACGAGATCTCGTTGCGGACCGTGCCGGAGCGATAGCCGCGGACTTCGCACGTGTAGCTGGCGCAGCCTTCCGCGCTGGTCGGGGCGCCAAGATCCAACACGCGCCAATCCTGGCAGAAGCCGTAGTTGCCCATGTCGGCCAGGCAGCCGCCGCCGAAATCGTACCAGCCGCGGTAGACGGCGTGCGTATACTCCGGCGAATACGGCCGATGCGGCTCGGGGCCCAGCCAGAGGTCCCAATCGAAGCCCTCGGGAATCGGCGCCGCGGCGGGAACTTCCGGCATGCCCTGCGGCCAGATCGGCTTGTAGAGCCAGCGGTGCAGCTCGCGGACCGGGCCGATCACGCCTTGATCGATCCAATGGCGGATGGTGTACGTCATCTTGGCGTCGCGCCAGGCGTGCAAGTGCGTGGCCAGACCGGTCTCGCGGGCAGTCTCCACGGCCAGCCGCGTCTCGTGCATCACGTTGGAGATTGGCTTGTGCGTGGCGGCGTGTTTGCCCTCGCGCATGGCGGCGATCGCAATCGCGGCGTGCAGGTGGTCGGGCGTAACGATGTGCACGCCGTCGACATCGCGTTCCTTATCGAGCAACTCGCGAAAGTCGGCATAGGCCTTGCATCCCTTGTACGCGCCGGAGGGCGTGGCCTGGGCGTAATGGGCCTCGACCATGCGGCGGCCCACTTCGCGTCCGCCGTGATAGCCCGTCGCGTCGTCGCTGCCGCGGCCCCAGCCGATGTAGTCGCGGCTTTCGGTGTTGGGGTCGCAAACGGCCAACACGCGAACGTCACCGCGCTGCAAGATCCCCGGCAGCATCCGGAGGCCTTGGAAGCCCATGCCGATGCAAGCCAAGTTGACCCGCTCGCTCGGGGCCGGCTCGCCGGGGCCGCCGAGCACGTGACGCGGCACTACGCTGGCCGCGGCCGTGGCCGTGGCCGAGAGTTGGATGAACCGGCGGCGACTTGTGCCTTGCTGACGGGTCATGGGCGGACTCCTTCGCTTGATTGGCAGATGGCAGATATCCGATGCTTCTCGGCTATGGTAACGCCCGGCGGCGGCCGACTCAATCATCGACGGCCGGGTCCGCCACGTCGGCGTTGGAATCGACGTCGTCGATCGCCGCTTCCCCGTCCAGGGCCGAATCGCCCGAGAGCGCCCCCATGATCTGGCTCCCCACCGGCGGACAGCCCGGCACGAAGATGCCCAGCCGCCGCCGATCGGCCGTGCAATTGCCGACGCAGAGCGTCTTCTCCGGCAGCGCGGTCTGGTCGACACCGATGGCGATGTGGACCACCTCTTCGGACGGAAAGAAGTCGAAAAGCTGCTCGCGATGATTCCTCAGAAACAGCAGCAACGTCGACTGGCACGCGCTGCAGGAGCCGTTGTCCCAAACGGTGATGTTGGGAAACTCGATCGTAAGATTCTTCGGCGGCACGGCAAACGGCACGATCCACTCGCGCCAGTTGCCGGGCGTCACGTCGATCTGCTCGATATCAATGATTCCGTAGCCGCGCCGGGCACCAATCGCCAGGTGTGGCACGTTCTCGGCCGTGGTGCCCATCAGCCGGCAGGCCACGGCGTCGGCGGCGAAGGGATCGGTGCCGGCCACCACGGCGTCCAACGGCACGGGCCGCCCCGCGCTGGGGCCCAGACCCTCCATGCCCACGGTGCCGTCGATCACGGCCAGATCGGCCCGCAGCACGGAGGCCATGTCGGCGATGGCCACGTCGATCGGCTTGTGGTCGCTGCCTTCGATCGGCGGCAACCGGTGCAGCCGCGTCTTGCTCCGCCGCCAAAGGCAACCCTTCATGTTCTTCACCGACAACGTGGCGCCGGTGTGCATGTGCATCTTCATCACGGGAATGGAGACCACCGCGTCGAACTCCGGCACGTCGGCACAGACCTTCAGCGACCGGATCGCGCGGCCGTCGGGAATCGGTACCTTGACGGCCGGGCGCTTGTCCAGATCGATCAATGGGCAGTTGCGCCGCCGGGCCACCGTGGCGATGCCGCCGACGGCGAACGCCTCATGGACGTCGACGCCGACGATCGGGCTTTCTCCCACGGCCGCTTCCGCACCCGCCTCGCGCAGCGCGTCGATCGACGCGGCGACCACGTCGGGATGGGTCGTCACCCCGGTACCCGGCGCCGCCAATCGTCCGGCGTTGGGCTTCAGCAAGACGCGCTGCCCGTCGAACGCGGCCAGATCGACCGCCGAGAGAGCGCGGCGCGTGTTGTCGTACGCGCCCTCGCCGTGGGCGACGTGGACCGTCGTACGCGGTGTGGCGGAAGAATGTGGAAAGGTGGCAGGCATGAAGGCGGGTCTTCAAGAATGGTCGTACGGTGGCGGCGCGGCTTTGGAGTGCGGCAACTCGTCGCCACAGCCCAGTATCCCACGCGGCGAGCGCCCAAGTCAATCCCGCCGCCGGTACACCTCTTCGTTTAGCAGCCGCCGGTACGGCGGCTTGACGTGGCCACAAGCCGCCGTACCGGCGGCTGCTAAACGGGCGTGTTCTCCGGCGCGTACGCCAGAGGCCGCTTCACTCGGAAAGCACTTGCAGGCGTTCACACAGACGCACCTGCTCGCCGGGCTTCAACCGCAAGTCGGCGGCGATCTTACCGTAGCGAACCTGGCACACCCCGCCCCGGGCGCTACGGACGGCCGCGGCGGCCAGTTGGCCGTCGGCCCATTGCACGTCGACCTCGAAACCGCCGCGCGCCCGCAGCCCACGCACGGCGCCGTCTTTCCATGACGGCGGCAGCGCCGGCAACAAGTGCACGGTGCCGTCGTGGCTTTGTAGCAGCATCTCGGCGATGCCGGCCGTGCCGCCGAAGTTGCCGTCGATCTGAAACGGCGGATGCGTGTCGAAGAGGTTCGGCAGCGTGCTGCGGCAGAGGAGTTGGCGGACGTGTTCCGCGGCTGCCTCGCCGTCGCCGAAGCGGGCGTAGAAGTTGATGATCCACGCCCGGCTCCAGCCGGTGTGGCCGCCGCCGTGGCTCAGCCGCCGTTGGATCGTCTTGCGGGCGGCCTCGAACTCCCGCTCGTCCTTGGCGGTGATCAACGAGAACGGATGGACGCCGATCAGGTGGGAGATGTGGCGATGGCCCGGCGCGCTTTCGCGATAATCCTCGATCCACTCCTGGATCGTCCCGTCGGCGCCGATCTTGGTGGCCGGCAACCGCCCAAGCGCCGCTTCGAGTTTCGCCCGAAAGGCCGCATCGCGACCTAGCACGCGCGACCCTTCGACGACCGACTCGAAAATCGCCCGCACGATGGCCGTGTGGTAGGTCGACGCGTAGGTAATCCGCACGCCTTGCCCGGTCTCCGGATGGACGTAGCTGTTCTCCGGCGAAGTGGACGGTACGATCACCAGCGACCCGTCGGGGGCTTCGACCAGATAGTCCAGCAGGAATTCGGCGGCGCCCTTTATCACGGGATACGCCCGGCGGTCGAGAAACTCCCTGTCGGCCGTAAACTCCCAATGCCGCCAGAGCGTCATCGCCATCCAGGCGCCGGCCAAGGGATCGAGGACGCCGTTGACGAACTGCGAGCCGGTGGTCGACCCGCCGGGCGTGGTGCGGCCGAAGAGGTTGGTGGTGGTGAAGGCGACCCAGCCGTCGGCCCCGTAGAGTTTCTCGGCGGAGACGCGGCCGTTGTTGGCCACCTGCGCAAACCAGTCGGCCAGCGGTTCGACCGTCTCCGAGAGGTTGCACAGGTCGGCGGGCCAGTAGTTCATCTGCAAGTTGACGTTCAAGTGGTAGTCGGCTTCCCACGGTGCCCACATCCGGTCGTTCCAGATCCCTTGCAGGTTGGCCGGAAGCCGCCCGGGGCGGCGGGAACTCGACATCAACAGGTAGCGGCCGAACTGGAAGTAGAGGGCCGTGAGCCCCGGGTCTTCGGTGCCGTCTCGTAGGGCCGTCAAGCGCTGGTCGGTCGGCAATTCGTCTTGCGGCGAACGCCCCAAGTCGAGCGACACACGGTCGAAGAACGAACGGTGCTCGGCCACGTGGTCGCGCAACAACGTGGGCCACGATTTCCCGGCCGCCTTGTTCAGCAGCCCGTCGGCGATCTGGCCGGGATCGATCGAGCGGTCGTAGCACGTGGCGCGGAGGCTGAAGTCGGTCGCCGCGGTGAACAGCACGATCGCCTCGTCGGCCCCTTCGATGACCAGGGCGTCTTCCTCGGCCGACACGCGGCCGCCGGTGACGCGGACCCGCAGCCGCCCGGCAAACTTCATGTGCGGACCACCTCGGCCGGAGCCGCCCGGGTTGTCGTCGCGGGCCGCGGGCGCCTCGACGTCGACGATCTGTCCGTCCATCGCGAGGCTGTCCGTGCCCCGGGCGGCGACGACCATGTCCTTCGCCCGCGTCAGACGCAACGTGGCCTTCAGTGCTCCCGGTTTATCGCAGCTTAGCCGCACGGCCAGCACGTCGTCGACGGCCGAGATCAAGACTTCTCGCCGGAACCGCACGCCGCCAACTCGATAACTTACTCTGGCGACACCGGTTTGAAGGTCGAGCTGCCGGCGGTAATCTTCGACTTCGGCCGCGTGGTCCGTCTCGATCCAGAGATCGGCCAGCGGTTCGTAAGAACGGTACGAGGTCGGCCTCATGGTCAGCTTCTCGTTGCCCAGCCGCCTTGCCTCGGCGATCTTGCCGTCGAGTACGAGCCGCTGCACCTGCTTGAGATTCTCCGCAAAACCCTCGGGATAGACGTCCTGCGGTTCGCCGGCCCAAAGGCTCTCTTCGTTAAGCTGTAGCCGCTCGCGCGATGCGGTGCCGAAGACCATCGCTCCCAACCGCCCGTTGCCCAACGGCAGCGCCTCGGTCCACTTGCCGGCCGGTTGTTTGTACCAGAGTTTCGACGCCGTCGGCTCGGCGGCAACGCGCGCCGAGTGGGCAAACGACCATATGCACGTCAACGACAACACAACGACGATCGGCAGCCGACGCTTCATCGGAACTCCTCCGCAAGCGGATACCGGGCAATCAATGTCCCGATTGTATCCGCCGCTTTGCCGTGTTGCCAGCACGCCGTTGCGCCGACCATCCGCCGTTTAGCCGCCGCCGGTACGGCGGTGCTGTAGAACGTAGTGCCCACTACGCCGCCGTACCGGCGGCGGCTAAACGGCCGAGACAAGACGGCCACCGACACGCGGGCCACGCGCCTACCGCAACGCTTCACACTCCGGCAGCTTCTGTTTGAGCTCCGCCAGGCCGCCGTCGGTGATGCCGGTGTTGGCGGGGTAGAGGTGTTTGAGATTGCTCAACGCGTGCAAGTGCTCCAGGCCGTCGTCGGTAACCTGGGTGCCGGTCAGATTCAGCACTTCGATCGTGGGCAGGTATTGCAGGACTTCGAGGTCCTCGTTGGCGGCGTTGGTGCGGTTGAGAAAGACCGAAACCACCTCGCCGGAGTCGTTCTCGAGCACCCGGCCGCCGACCGCCTCGACCTCCTCGATGGCCTCCTCGACGGTGAGCGGCTCGGCTTCCGGCGGGTTGGCCGGCGGATTGGTCGGCACGGCCAAGTCGGGCGTGTCGGGCTCGGGCACGTCGGGCCCCGGTGGCGTTGTTGGCGGCGTCGGATCGCCCGGCGGCGGTGGCGGAGGTGGTGGTGGCGGCGCCGTCGATGGCTTGGCGGCGACCGTCTTTGGCGACACGGCCGGCCGCGGTGCCATCTCCGACTCGTCCTCACAACCACACGCCGTCACCAGGCAAACGGCCGCGAGCAACAACAACCATCTCACAGCGGGGCCTTTCATCGACAGGCTCCTTATTACATCCGGCCGGTGGCTGGGTCCTACGGACTGGGGGACTATTGAATCGCCTTGAACTCCCCGTTGTTCGTCGCCGCCAGATTCCGCATAAACTGCTCGCCTTGGCCGACGAATCCGAACGTGTAGATCGACACCCGGCGGAAGAAATTCAACAGGCGGACCTCGCGGAGGATCTGGGCCGGGTCGGTGATGCGACCCTTCGAGGGCTTGCCGTCGGAGAGGAAGAAGATTGCCTCGGCGTTGCCGTCGGCCGCAAACGCCCGTATCAGCGCCTCGTACGAGTTGGTGCCGCGCCCCATGGCGATTCGCTTCACCCAGATCGTCGCCAACTCGCGGTTCTTCTCGGTCGCCCGCACCAGGCTTCGCTTCCAGACACCCACGCCCGCGTCGAAGACCAAGATGGTGAAGTAAGTATCCTCCGGCAGGGGTTGGATCGCCTCGATTAGCTCCTTCTTGGCCAGATCCAGCCGCGTCCCCATACTGGCGGGGGCACCCATGCTGCTGGAGATGTCCAACACGAAGATCATCCGCTTGGCGTAGATGTAGGTGCCGAAGAACTCCGCCGCCTCCAAGTCCCAGACGCTCGATCCGGAGTGGCTCGATTCCGACAGCCCCGACTCCGGCGAAAACGGCTCGCCGCTGGCGAACATGAAGTCTTCGCAGTTGTCTTCCCACCAGGTTGCCCAGTCTTCGCTGCGGCTGGCAAAACGCTGGGCACTTACGTGCGACAGATAACGCACGGCGTCGAACTGCAACTGGCCGGTCAGAGTCGGCAATTGCTCGATGACGAATTCCACCGCCCGAGGATCCTGGATCTTCATCACCGCCAGCATCACACAGCGGCGGAAGCCGTAGAGCTTCTCGAACTCCGGCTGATCCTTCAGTGCCAGCAGCTTATCGAGCGCCTTCGGGTCGCCGATCTCGCCGAGCGTGTCGGCGGCCACCATCACCACCTTCGGATTGTCCGAGTCGGCCAGGTCGAGCATCATCTTGAGCACTTCCGGCTTCTCGGTGAACTTGCCCAGGTTGATCAGCATCCAGAGCGTGCTCTGCGGCACGGCGCCGTCGGTGCGAGCCTTCTCGAGCACCCGGATCAGCAGATCGGCCACGCGCGGATCCTGCCCGTGGCCCTCCAACTCGATCAACGCCTGCTGCTTGTTGGCCTCCAGACCGGCCGTCAGCGCACGGAAGAGCCGGTCCTCGGGAAAGTCTCCCCGCGGAACGTCGTCCCCAAAAGGGCCTTCCGGGTCTGCGGCGCCGGGATCCGGATCGACCGGTTTGGGAGCCAGATCGGGGGTGTCGGGCGGGTCGGGTGCGGCCGGCCGTGCTACCCCGGGCAGCAGATCCGGCGTCAAGTCGTCGGGACCTTCCTGCGCCATCGAGACCGACGAACAGAGCAGAGCCATCGAAACGAGAACCAGCACGCCAGGACCGAGAAGACGAGAGACCATGGCAATCCTCCTCTATTCGACAGTCGAGCCACGAACAGACGAGCCCTCAGGATACCCCCAAAGCGACGCCGATGCAAGTCCCGCCGCGCGTGACGAAGGCGGTTGCGTTGTACGGAAGTGAGTTGCTTGCTTTGAGTTGTGTTTGG
>CAYYNP010000069.1:0-35703 GCA_964472545.1 uncultured Planctomycetaceae bacterium
GAGCGCCCCGCCGGGCACGTGGATGGAGTTGGCAAAGGTCGATAGTTCGCCGCTTTCCCAGACGGGCATGAACTCCCACACCGGCGGGACACCCTCGACGTAGGCCGGAGCGTCCGGATCGGTGATTTCGCCGACGCGCCATTGCATCGCCCGAAAACTGCCCGCGCCTTGCGGATCGGCGAACGGGCCGCAGGTAAACGCCAGCGCATCAACGGGGAATTCGGCGGGGGAAGCGGAGGCGATCGTAGGCGTATCGGGGATCGAGGTGGCGTCGCCTTCGGCCCGGGCCAGGTTGTCGAGATAAGCGGCGCGGCCGCCGGCGCCGACCGTGGGCCCGGTGCTGCCACTCCAGCCGACGAAAGCGAACCTCTTCATGTCGTCGACCTTGCGATCCATAGGGCCGAAGTCCTGGTAGCCGGCGGCGGAGGGCGCCGACCGCCACCGATCGCGATCGGCCATGTGAAATTCGTCGATGAAGCCGGCCAGTTCGTCGATCCAGGTGTTGATCACGTCCTCGGTCCAGACCAGATCGCGGAACTCGCGGATCGTGTTGCGGTATTCGAGCCGGAAGTTGCCTTTGGAGCTGTCGGAGAAGATGGCGTTCTTGGAGTAGTCGACGCCGCTGTTCCAGTTGGGGCCCCAGCTTGCGTCGGAATCGTGCGGCAACGTCCAGAGCCTGCCATAGGGGCTGCCCGAGTAATCGGGCTCAAAGTACCAGGCCCGGTTCTTCAGGTGGCTGTCGGCCGGGCGGAAGTCGTAGTGGCGGATGCCTTCGACCACCGCGTGGTACCAATACCAGCGGTCGTAGTTGACGTGGGCGTTGAGCCACTGATCGGACTTGCCGGGCCGGAGGTTGTTGCGGATGTTCTGGAAGTCGGCGTCGCTGCTGACCGCATCGCGCCCCTGGTGGCGCTTGACGCGATTGCCGCTGAACATCCTGTCCTTGAGCTTGTAGAGGTTTGCGTCGTCCAGGTTGTGGGTTTCGAGGAAGCGGGCGTCGTAATCCTCGAAGGCCAGATGCATACCCCAGAAGTCGCCGTAGTATTGGCCGTTGGTGCCGGCGGGCACCTCATCCGCTTCGTGGACGACGCGGAAGTGGAACGTATGTACCCAAGGGGCCGGCACGCCGACGAGATTCCAGAGGTTGTTGTTGAGCGTTTCGGTCAGCCCGAAGTTGCCCACGTCCTTGTTGTCGAACATCTTGCCCGTGTTGATGGTTCGCCACTTGGTGGGATAGGGGTCGCCGTAATTGTCGTGGGCCTGCACGTAGGCCCCTTTGGCGAAGCGGATCCGCATCGAGCGTTTGCCGTGCAGCCCGTAGCGGTCGTTGCGCTGTCGCAACCGGTAGAGCACGTGGTCGTAGACCACGCCGTCGTAAACGAACGTGCCTTCCCAGTTGAACCGCCGCCGGGCACCGTCGTTGCCGCTGGGAATCTGGTAGGAGTTGTAGGCGATGCACTGGTCCAGGTCGGCGTCTTTGGTGATCAACGTGTAGACCGGCAGCGACTGCAGCATCTCGCTGTCGTAGACGTGGCCCGGTCCGTCGGGATGCACGGAGGCCTTGTCGGCGACGTAGTCGGGCACGCCGTCGTAGACGTAGTAGGCGAAGTTCATCGAGGGGTCGTCGAGATGCGGCGCGGTGATCGAGGCGCCGCCGAAGTCGGTGGCCGTGATGCGATAGCGTACTACGGTGCGATTGATCGGCTGGGCGTCAACGGTGACGGAGTAAATCCCGTCGCCGGCCGTTGCGTCGGCACCCTGGCCGTCGTCGAGCATCGTCAACGACGTCCAGTTGCCCGGATTCTCGAACGCCGCATTGCGATTGAAGGGGCGATAGGGATCCGCCAGCAGTGTGCTGTGCGACAGCGGAAGATACGCCGAGACGTAATCGCCGGGCAGAACCAACTGATAGCTCAGCAGCACCTCTTCCACGCCGCCGGGATCGGTGATCTTGGCCGTGACGACGGTGGGCTCACCGACCTCGGGTTGTTGGGGGGAATGCGTCACCTGGCGGACTTGCGGCGGGGCCTCGAGCGCATAGACGCTGTTGCGGCGTCCGGGCGTGGGCGTGGCACGGTTCAGCGGAATCTCGTCGCCCGCAAGCGTTAGCTCGTTGTAGCCGGAGGGGCGCCAGCTTCCGCCGAGATCGTTGTTCAGCGACGGATGGATCAACTCCATCGAACTGCCGTCGCCGCGGGAGGCAATCGGCCAGGGGAATTCGTTCTTGTACTTCACGGCGTCTTGCCGGTGTTCCATCACGTCGAGCAGTTCGATCCGTTCGCCGTCGTTTTCCAGCCGCCCGATCCAGGGCCCCATGGCGTCGATACTGAAGCGGGACCTGATCGCCGCCGGGTTTTCGGCCACCACGAGATAGCGCCCGCCGGCCAACGTGGTGCCGTCGGGAAAGGTGTATCGGATGCCGTCGTCGAAGCGCCAGCCGGAAAGGTCGATCGTGTCGTTGGTCGTGTTGTAGAGTTCGATGAACTCGACCGGTTGGGTGTTGTCGACCGGGTCGTAGTGTACCTCGTTGATCACGATGAAGCCGGACGAATTGGACTCGCCGGGCGTGGGCGAGGTGAAGAACTGGGCGTCGCCGCGGGAACTGGTAGCGGTGAGTTTCGGCAACAATAGGAACTCGTCGTCGGAGGCGCCGGCGTTCATGGCGTGGATCGAGAGGACGTTGCGGCCGGGCACGAGCGCGCCGAGATATGCGCTGATGTTGAATTCCCGGAAAGTCAGCGACTCGGCCACGCCGCGGGCGGCCAACGCCGACGAGTTCCACTGCGGCACGTCCGGTGTGTTTTCCCTCGCGATCTCCTGGCCGCCCAGATAGGCCACGAAACCGTCGTTGTACTTCACGTGCAGCGCCAGCGTGCTGAGTTCTTCCGGTTCGTTGACGTAGAAGGGGACGCGCGCCCAGAGCGAGGCGTTCGTGCCGTGCATCTCCGCGAGCACGTCGCTCTGGATCACGGCGTCGAATCCCGGCGCCGCGGTGGCGAATCCCACTCCGGTGGTCGGCGTGCTGGGCATCTCGAACGGCACGGCCAGACCGGGATTGGCGGAGCCCATCGACGGCGGCACGGCGAACTGCCAGTCGGCGGCGTTGTCGCGGTCTGCGTCGCCCGATCGCTGCAGCGAGTTGTCCGAAGTGCCGGCGGCCGTTTCCGGGTCGCCGTTCCAGACGTCTGCGGCGGTGATCCTCTGGCCGTTGATCGTCACGTCGAGGTCGTCGAGATAGCTGGCCGGATAGCCCCAGGCCACGAAATCGGCCACTTCGCCGACCGCGTCGACGATCATTGCCCAACCGGTGCCGATGGTTCGCCAGGAAATCTCCTCCCCCCAGTAGTGATCCGGGTCGTTCGGGTCGTCGCCGCGGTAGAGGATCTCCTCCGAACTCATCCACTCGGGCAGTTCCCAAAGCGAGTGCATCAGGTTCACTCTGGCACTGCTGCCGTTGTTCACGGCGACCACCCAGCCGGTGGTTTCCACCGAGGCGTCGGTAACGTTTTGGATCTCGACGAAGTCGGGGTCCTCGGTCCCTACTTCGGTGATCAGCACGGGCGACTTCTTTTCGATCAAGTTCCAGGCCGTGTCGACGAAGTCGGGCTCCGTCCACTGGGTACCCAAGGCCTGATCTCCGGCAACGGGGACATGGTAGGCCAACTCGGCCCCTTCGGCCAACGGCACACTGCTCACGCCGGCCGCCGTGCCGTAAGAAACGTTGGCCGATTGATCGGGATACTCCGGATCGAAATGGTGTGCAACCGTGGCGCCGTCCGGTTCGATCAACCCCAGATACTCTCCGCCGCCGCTGAGCTTGAAGTTGGTGTGCAGCGGGGCGTCGGGGTCGACGCGATCCTTGTCGGAGGCGAAGACCAACAGGTACTCGCCGGGATCGATCACCCGGGCGGGAAACTCCCACTTGGCCAGATTGTCGGCGTCGTCGGTCAGATGCCAGCCGTCGAGATCGATCGTCTGGTCGGTCGGGTTGTGGATTTCGATCCAATCGGAGTAGTCGCCGTCGTCATCGGTCAAAATCGAATCGTTGACCGCCATAAACTCGCTGATCACCGGCGACGTACCGTCGAGCACGATCCGCGGTTCGAGGGTCTCGACCGTGAGGGATCGACCTCGCCGCCGTAAACGAGCGGCCGAGGCCCTCTGCTTTCCGAGCACCGATGCCATGGGCTGAATTCCTTCGATTTGCGGCCCCGGAGCAGGGGCGAGCCGAGAGAACCGACGAGTGTAATATCCCCCATAATCATTATGCCCGGAACTTCGAGAATTGCAACGCTTGGGAACGTGGGCATTTCACCCTATTGCCGGGGGGCACGGTAAGTGATCTAGTCGCGGGTGTTGTTGGGGGCCTGCAGCGGGAGGAAACAGATTGGTTCCCGTTGCGAGCACTGGAAACGCAGGGTGGCTGGCGGCCGCAGCGCAGCCCCAGTTTCTCGCGCGGCAACGCCAGTGTCTTTCGCAACTCAGGGCACCGCCGCGCTATGGCCTAGCCACCCGGTCGGTCGTTTTCTCCATCTCCACGGTCGCCGGGGCTATGCCGGCACGTGAGGCAGCCCAGTGGTTCGCTAAGGGGCGGCCGATGAATAAATTCCCCGTTTCAGTGATGGGTGGCTGGGGCATAGCGCAGCGGTGCCCCAGTTGTCCGGGCCCTGGGGCTTCGCTGCGCTCAGCCGCCAGCCACCCCAAGTGGGGAAGTTATTCATCGGCCGCCCCTAACTCTCCCGAGGTTCACGCTCGCCGCGTCTTATCAAGCGCTGGCAAAGAGCCCACGAATGGGGGATAATGCCGCCGATTCCTTCACCCCGGTAGATGGAAGATTCGCGATGAAGACGGTGATTCAAGCAGTCGCGTTGGGTGTCTTGTTCCTTGCCGACGGATCCGCCCCGGCCGAACCACCGCGCGCGGTCGGCCACGAGCGGCTAAGCGCGGCATGGGACGAGGCGGAACGCACGGCGGACGCGGCTTCGCCGTGCGTTCGCATCTCCGACGTGATCTACGGCCGAAAACACGGCATGTTGCTGACGATGGACGTGCTGAAGCCGCCGAAGCAAAACGGAGCCGGCGTCATCTGGGTCGCCAGCGGAGGGTTCATCTCCAACCACGGCATGATCGCGGGCGAACGGTTCGTGCAAAGCATGGGACCCTTTCTGGAGCGAGGATACACGGTCTTCGCCGTGCTGCACGGTTCCATGCCGAAATACGAGATGAGAGAGATCACGGCCGACTGTCACCGTGCCGTGCGGTTCATTCGCCACCACGCCAAGGATTTCGGAATCGATGGGAACCGGATCGGCATCAGCGGCGCATCGGCCGGAGCCTCGCTGTCGCTGTTGATTGGCACCAAGGGAGCGCCCGGCGATCCGAAAGCCCACGATCCGGTCCAACGGCAGTCGAGCCGGGTGCAAGCGGTCGCTTGCTTCTTTCCGGGAACGAATTGGCTGAACTTCGAGGCCGACGGCGTCGATTGCATCGAGATAACCCAGCGTCGCGGGCTGATCGACGGATTCCGCTTCCGCGAGTATGACCCGAAACTGAAGGAGCACGTCCTGATCACCGATCCGCAAAGGGTCCGGGAGATCCTCAGAGAATACTCGCCGGTGAACTTTGCCACGCCCGAGTCGGCACCGGCGCTGATGATCCACGGAGAAAAGGACGTAATGCCCCCGTTCCATTCGACGAGAATGGCCGACAACCTCAAGGCCCAGGGCGTGCCTGCGGAAGTCATTATCAAAGAGGGCCAAGGACACGGTTGGCCGAACATGCGGCCCGACATGCAACGCCTTGCGGATTGGTACGACAAGCACCTCTCACCGGAACAAGAGCAGTAGGGAACTATGAGTAGCCAGCACGACAATTGCCCCGGCGTGCGGCCCATTTCTTCTAGGACGTCGCGACGCCGCTTCTTGCAACGCCGCCGCTTCCTGCAACGCTGCGCAGCGCTTTCGGCCGGTGTGGCCATGAGCGGCCGTGCGTACTCGGCGCGCGACGTTGCCCAATCCCCGGCCTATCGCGTTGAATTGACGACCGCCCGGCGTGGCTTCGACCGCCAAACCGACAAACACTGCTGGGCGCAGTCGCGGGCAGGGATCATCCCGCCCTCGCCGGACGATCCCGACGGCCAGCCGACGGCGTTGATCACCACCCAACCGCTGCTGCTCTCCGGTAGCGACGTCTATTACGCCGTTCACCAGATGACGAGCAGCGACTTGGGCCGCACGTGGACCGAGCCGATCGTGTGCAAGACCCTCAGCCGCCGAGAGCCGCGCGAGAACGTCGACGTGGCGATCTGCGACTTCACGCCCAAGTGGCACGCCGCCAGCGGGCGGCTGCTGGGCACGGGGCAGACGGCCTGGTACTTGAACAACCGCTTGATGCCAAACCGGCCTCGCGAGACGTGCTATTCGGTCTACGATACGTCGTCGTCGGCCTGGTCACCATGGCAGACGCTGGAGATGCCCGATCGGCCGGAGTTCACCAACGCCGGCGCCGGCTCGACGCAGCGCGTCGACATTCCGGGCGGGGAGATTCTGCTGCCGATCTATTTCAAGCGGCCGGAAGCCCGCTGCTACGCAGCGACGGTGGTCCGCTGCCGGTTCGACGGCGCCACGCTGCGGTACGTCGAACACGGCGACGAACTGCAGCACGACGTGCCGCGCGGCTATTGTGAGCCGTCGCTGACGCAATTCGGCGGACGCTTCTACCTCACGCTGCGAAACGACGTGCGCGGTTACGTCACCCGAGGCGACGACGGCCTGCACTTCCAGCGCCCGCGGCCTTGGACCTTTGACGACGGCAGCGAATTGGGAAACTACAACACGCAACAGCACTGGGTCACCCACCGCAGCGGGCTGTTTCTCGTCTACACGCGGCGCGGTGCGAACAACGATCACGTCTTCCGCCATCGGGCTCCGCTGTTCATCGCCCGGGTCGATCCAAAGCGGCTCTGCGTGATCCGCTCGACGGAACGCGTGTTGGTCCAGCAACGCGGTGCTCGGATGGGTAACTTCGGCGTGGCCGACGTGGGACCCGACGAGACCTGGGTGGTGACGACCGAGTGGATGCCGCCGGCGGGGGTGGAGCGGCATGGGAGCGATAACAGTATTCTGGTGGCGAAGATACGGTGGAGCGGAGGAGATTGAGAATTGCAGACTGCAAATTGCAAATTGCAAATTGAGGATTGGGAATCTCGTTCGGTAAGTTGCCCCGGCCACGCAACTTCCAAGAGCAAGTAGGGTGAGGTGCTATTCCCCCGCCAGACAGATCAGCCGGCCATCGACGGTGGCCAGATAGAGGCGCCCGCCGGCGGCGGCCATGCCGTCGAATACGGGGATGGTGTCTAACTCGAGGGTCGCGAGCTTCTCGCCGTCGTCGGCCGAAACGGCCCACAGCAGTCCGCCGCGTTGTCCCGTGTAAGCCGCTTCCTGCTCGCGGATCAGCCGCTGCATGTCGTCGCTGTTCAATTGCCTCACGGCCTGTTCTTCGTCGACGAGATCCCTCGGCCCGGCGACGAACAACGTGCGGCCGGCCAATGCCATGGCACGGGCAAACAGGGGAATCGGATTCGCCCAGCGGTGGACGACACGGCCGCCCTTCTCGGTCACCTCGGGCGACGAAATCTTGGCGGCGCAGAACAGATGGTGCTCGATGGGCGTCGTCCAGCGGTAGTACTGCGGCAACCGTCCGAAGCCGTAGACGTTTTCCTCGTCCGTAACCAAGATTCGTCCCGCCGGCGCCACCTTGCCGGCCTGCGTGTAACCCGCCCAACCGCCCAGGAAGCGGCTGCCGTGGACCCAGTAGGTGCGATGCCACCAACTGTCGTCCAGCAACCCGGTGGGGCTGAAGAGGTGAGCATGTTCCGGGCGCTGCGTCGGCGGCACGGAATACCGCTCGGGATTTCCGGCGTAGGGCAGCGCCTTCAGTGGCAGCCGCACGCCGTCTTTGCGCAGCGGCTGAGATCGCATGTAAATCAGCCGGCCGTCGGTGGAAAGAACATCGGGATGGGCGACGGGCATGTTGTGTTGCCGGGCGAGATCCTGCAACGTGCCGTCGGTGCCGGGGTCGTCTTCGTTCATCACCGTCTCCGACAGCAGGCCACCCGTCCTGGCGTTCAGCCGATAGTATCGCAACCCGCCGTCGAGAAACATCGACCGGCCGGCGACAAAGTGGACCTCGCCGTCGAGCATCAGCACGCTCCCGTGTACGGGCCAGACCGATTCGAGTTGCTCGAACGACATCAGTCGCCGGTCGATCGGCGCCGCCCGAAATCGCCACGCCAGCGCGCCGTCGGCCGCCCGCAGGCAATAGACGCAACCGTCGGCCGCACCGAAGATCACACGCCCCTGCCAGTACGTGGGCGGCGAATCGACGCGGCCGCCGGCGAGGAACTGCCAGAGCGGCTTGCCGGTCTTGGCATCCACGGCGTGTACCGTGTGGGCGTCGATCGAGGCCACGATCACGCGGCCCGCGGCCACGATCGGCGCCGACAGCCGCCCGCCGATATCGGCCGACCACGCCGGGCCTACCTCGGCGGGAACCCGGGCGTCGATGCTTCCGCTGCGAGCCATGTCGCCGCGATACGTGGGCCAGTCGGTGGGGGTTGCAGTTGATGATTCTTGATTAATTACTTGGCTGTAAGCCGGACCACGTTGAAGCCTCGCTCCGCTGGCCGGCGGTGCTTTGTCACCGGAAGACTCCGCCGCCGGGGCCAGCGCGTTGAAACCGGTAAGCCGCGACTCCAGGAAACATGCACACGGACTCTGCGGCGCATAGAGCAGGCCGTTGGCAGGCATCAGCCCGTACAGACAGGCGCCGCGTACCCAGTGGTTGATGTCCCAGGACTGCTTTTCAACGTCGATGAACTCCGTGCCGGTCCGCGACATGAGCAGAAAACGGTCGGTCGCCTTGCCGCGATAGCAGCGGTGGTGGAACCAGTAGGTCGACACGTCGGGGTCGAACTCGGCAACGACCTTGCCCGTGCGGACGTTGCGCCCGGTGAACCGGCCCACGGCGTGTCCGCTGGTGGTTTCGCCGGCCCAGACGACGCCGCCTACGACCAGCAGATCCTCGCCCGAGGCGTAGCCCGACAAGGGGTGTGGGGCCGACCAGAGCTTCTTTCCCGTGGCCGCATCCAAGGCCGTCATGGTGTCGTCTTTACCAACGGCCCAAGAGCGGTTTCCGTGGGCTGCAAACTCGCCGCCGGCAAACAGCACAATGTCCTCATACAGGACCAATGTGGGTGTGGAACGAACCGGATAGGTCTCTGCCCGGGGCAACGGCTTGCTCCGCCATTGTTCCCGTCCTTTCGCCGCATCAAGGCAAACCAGCTTGTCGTCGGCCATCAGCAGCACGCGAGGGCCGTCGACGCTCAGCGTGCCCCGCAGCACCGGCAAGGCCACACTCCATAGCGTCTTGCCCGACGTGGCCTGCACGGCCATGACTCGCCGCCCGCCGCCGGGGGTTTCTCCGCGCCGCTGGGCCGTAGCGGGCGATTCGTTCGCGTCGTCGGCGGTGACCACGAATAGCACACCATCGCAGTAGACGAACTCGTCGGCGTGTTGAGTTTGGGCGTAGCTCTGGATGATCTCGCCCGTGGCGGCGTCCAACGCGGTGATCGGCTGGCCGATGCCGATGGTCAAAAACACGGTGTCGTCGACCGCGACCAGTTTGCGCGGCAAGTGCGCGGGACCGCTCTTGAGCCCGAACAGGTGCGGATGCCACGGGCCGATCGGCCGCCGCCAGAGCACGGTGCCGTTGAAGGCGTCACGTGCCACCAACTGCCACTGCGGCGGCATCAGGATCGAAATGTAAGGGGCTTCGTCGATGATATAGAACACGCGCCCGCCGGAAGAGACCACGGCACTGATGCTGGACATTTTGTCGTGATGCCGTCCGTAGCGCGGGCTGCCGACCCATTGCAGCCGCCGGGGCGGGCCGACCACCCGATCGTGCGCCACGGCGTTGTTGTCCGGACCGTGTAGGAAGTGCGTCCACTCATCGATGCGTTCGTCGCGCGGCTTTTGCCAGGCGGTCCAGCCGGCGGGAAGCCCGGACGCCGAGAGTCTTGTCAGCGATGTGTCGGCCGCTGCCATAGCGTCGCCGCGCGCCATCAGAATGCCGTTGGGGCACAACACGCGGGCCGCTTCCGCCGGCGAGAGATCGGGGGCTTTCTCGACCACGAGCAGATTGACGAGGTTGTCGACGTACGGCAGGTTCTTACCGTCCCACGCGTCGGCAGATACGGTCCCCAACAGGTCGGCGGCTTGAATCCGGCGCCGCGCCGCCGCCACGTTCGCTGCGTCAACGTCCAGGCCGTGAACGACCAGTGCCGACGTGGCATGCAGTTTCACGGTCAGGCCGCCTTCGCCGCATCCCACGTGGGCGACCAGACCGCCGCGGGTTCCCGTGGCGTCGAGCAATGCCCCGGCAAGATCATCCGACGCCGGTTTGGCGGCGGCCGCAGTCGAACCGACCATGAGACACGTGAGCAGAACGCCAAGCGTTGCAGGGGCGCGAGTCGGCATAACGAATTCTCCTGTGATTGCGCTTTGTGCGGGTTGCCGACGGCATTGTAGCAACTCCGCCGTTGTCTGGCCGGCGAAGGCGGCTATTCGGCGGCGTCGCCGATCCCGTTGCCGTTCTTATCGATGACGTCCGAGAGCGAATTGTTGACGACCGCTTGCCAGGCGATCTTGCGGAAGATCTTGTCCAACGCGTCGTTATGAAACGGCAGGTCGGCCACGATCGACTCCGGCGAAGTCTGATAGAGCGTGGCATAGAAGACGTAGCCCTCGAGCCGATCCATGCCGGCGCCGAGATGGCCGCCGTCGCTCCAGATCGAGGGGCTACGGCCGTCGGCCTTGCGATTGAGCCCCTTCACGCCCGGCAGCTTCCCCTGAAAGTAGAGTTCCAGCGCGGCCATCATCGCCTCGCACGTCGGCAGGACGTGGACCTTGTTCGGATAACGTTCGTCGACGTCGGCAATCAGCTTCGTAAACGTCTCCTTCATCTTCTCCGCGCGAGCCCGGTAGTTTTCGATCTTCGGCCGGCGGTCGCCCTCGCCGAAACCGTCGGCGTATTGCGGCCAGGCATTGAAGACGTAGAACTCCATTTTCGGATTGTACTTCAAGCAAAAGTCGATCCAGGCGAAGTAGTATTCGGGGCGGTCGTTGGTATAGCAGCCCCAGGCCATCACGTCCCACTGGCCGGTCGTGATGGCCGCCATGCACGTGGGCCGAGGTTTGCCCTGGGAGGAGAGAATCCCGTTTTCGTATTCCCACATCATGCGAATCCCCCCGGCCTCGCCGCCGCGGCCGTTGACGCGGAGATACTGCACAAGCCCGGCCGTCTGAGCAATCTTCGGGAGCGTGCGATAGCCGGGCGCCATCCAACTGTGTCCCGTGCCGACGATCCGCAGGCCGCTGCCCTTGGGATAGCCAAGCGGCTGCTTCGAGCCGTCGACCATCGCGAGAATCTCCTCTGGCGACTTCAAATACGTCGCGCCGCGAACGGCAGGCGAGTCGTCGTTGCCGTATCCGAGCCAAGGCCGAGGCACGGGCCGGCTGGCGCGGTGTTTGGCCTGCGGCCGCCGAAAGTCGTCCTGTCCGGCAGGCCTCTCGGCGGCGATGGCCTGGACGTTCGCCCAAGACGCGGCCGCGGCAAGCAGGAGGATCTTGGATACTTGTTTCATGTTGGTGTTCAATGGTGTCGGGGAGGGGCGAATCGAAGTGTTTGGCCCAATATACCAGCGCGTCGGTGGCCGGTCACGCGACGGAAAGGCGGCGACACGTCGCCGCACTCCCACACGGGGTGCCACAAAGGCCACAATTGGAGATTGCCTCGACACCGGAGATGGGGTATCATAACCACGGGTGAAGGACGGTCGCCTCCCGAGACGTCCCGCATGCCGATGCCCGACGGCCTTCCTGGCCCCACCCGTTTCGTGTGGTGTGAGAGATCGCGTTATGCCCAATTCGGGAGGTTTCTGATGAACGTCAAGTACGTGTGTGGGGTGTTGGTGGTCCTTGTGTTCTTGCTGGGCAGCAGTACCGCGGCGGCGGACGATCCGCCGGGCAAGGAGCCCGAAGCGTCACGTGAGGCCGAGACGCTACAGCAGGAGGTCGAGAGGCTGCGGCGCGAGGTCGCAGATATGCGTGAGGTCATCCGGGGGTTGTACGCTCTACTGGAACTCCACGAGGAGCGTGCGACACGCATCCACGTGCATTCGCGCTGGGACGAGAATCGCGGCCCGCTGCGATTCCCCGTCGAGGTCGAACGGGCCATGCAAGGCGACCGCTTCAACCTGCCCGCCGGCGAACGGTTTACGCCGTATCGCCGAGTGCTCCCCGGAGCGGTCGAACGTCCGATCCGTCCCTTGCGTAATCCGCGTTGAGTTATCGACTTCGCTGTTGCCGTATGTTGACCCAGGAGTGGAACCTACGGCCAGTAGGTGGCAAATAGCATATCGACGGTCTTGTCGTTTGGGGCGTCGTCGATGTGCGAGTCGCCGCCGATCTCCGTCTGTTCGAGTTGGCTGATCCAGGACAGGTCGGCTTCCGACGCCTGGCCTTCGCCAGGATTGGATAGATCGATCAGTTTGAGTGCGGAAAGGAAGTTCGTCGTGTTGTTTCTGGCTAAAAGGACGTCCGTAGGGTTGACCTGCTTGTCGCGGTTGTAGTCGTAGGGGTCGTCGACCGGTGCGGGGTCGAGGAGGCCGTGTGGATTGTTCCGCGCCAGTAGCAAGTCGGTTACGGTGACATACGTGTTCTCCGTGGAGTTTCCGGCTTCGGCCACCGCATTGCCGAAGTAGAACACGTCGTCTTCGACCAGCCACAGCTCGGACGATAGGACAGTCACCTCGAGCCACTGTTTCGCAATGGCGTTGTCCGCCCAGATGATCGTGATGCGATCGGAGTTGTCTATGCCATCCCCTTCCCGCACTCTCACTCTGATAGGGGCGGGAGCACTTTCCCAAGTGCTCGGGGCATTGTTGTTGCCAAACCTAAACTCGAAGTCATCGACGGTCACGTGGGCCGGGTTACACAAGTGCTCAACATCAATGGTGACACCGTTGATGCCACGACTGTAGCTCGTATAGTTGGCAAACGTGGCAACTCCGCCGGGCAACAGCGCGAGCTTGTCAGTGGCAATGGCGTGATCGTCCGCTGCATCCGCTCCCGGGCGATTCTCGTCGAACGCCGAGTTGTTGTAGAACACGTGTCGGCCGACGACGCGACTGCGTGTGAGCCGAGTCGTGTAATCGGTGAAACCGCCGTCCTTGTCAACAATCCGACCCCTCACCACCCGGGTAACCCGGCCGTCTCCCCAGAAGGTTGCAGGGACCGCCGTCGATGCCTCCATCACACCCTCCGCGTAGCTCCCGTCGCCACCGATCTCGAAGGCGCCGTCGTTGTCGAAGTCGTAGGCGTAGCGGAGGCCGGCGTTCGTGTCGACCGGCGAGGGGTCGAATTGGTCGGAAAACGAGACTGTGGCTGCGGTGCTTCCGTCCACCGGGCAGTCGCCGTCGAACGTGCCGGTGGGGGCCACGTTAGGGATTGCGATCACGCTCGTATAGTCCGTGTAACCGCCGTCCTTGTCGAGAATGCGGCCGGTCACCTCGAGCTCGGCGGGGCCGTCCGCTAGCAGAGCGGCGGGTACGGTCATCGACTCGCCGCCTGCCTCGAAAGCGCCGTCATTGTTGAAGTCGAAGGCGTAGCTGAAACCGAAGGCCATGTCGACCCGCGAAGGGTCGAACTGGTTGGAGAACGAGACGGTCGCCGTGCCGCCCTCGTCGACCGGGCCGTCGTTGCTGAACGTCGCCTCGGGGTTCTCATTCTTAATCGTGATCGTGGTCGTGTAGTCGGCGAAACCGCCGTCCTTGTCCAGAATCCGCCCCTTCACAGCCCGCTGGCCGGGGCCGTCGGTCAGAAACTCGGCGGGAACTGTCGCTGTCGCCTGGGGCACTCCGGCCGCGTAGCTCCCGTCGCCGCCGATTTCGAACGTGCCGTCGTTGTCGAAATCATACGCGTAGCGGAAGCCGGCCGCCGTATCCGCGTGTGAGGGGTCGGACTGTTCGGAGAACGACACGACGGTCGTCTTACTACCCTCGCCTGCTGTGAAGTTGTCACTGAACTCGGCCTCTGGAGCGACGTTATTCACGATAAGTTCGAATGTGCCTTCACCGCCGTCAGAGCCGCTGACCGTCACCCTCCCGCTTTGCGTTGGGCCATCGGTCGTTGCGTAGGTCCAGTTCCAGTTGCCGCCTTCCGTGCCGGACTGCTGGACGTCGCCCGGCTCCGATGCCAACACGTAGTCGTCGCTGTCGGGGGCGAAAAACGTGCCCGTGTTGGCAGCACGCTCGCCTTCGTTGACGACAACAACCGGATCGTCGGGCACCACGTCGCGAGGCCTGGCGTCCATTTGCGCGACAAACTCCTTCTCCGCCAAAGGACCAACGCGAAGCGAGAAAGGTTCGTGCTGGTGGTATGCCGTGAGGTCAAGCCTGTTCCAGCCGGCACTGACCGGCACGTCCCTAAACGAAATGTCAAATCTGTCGAAGTTCTTGTTCTTTGCGAGTCCGTCGTGCACGTAGACCCAGAACGTGTCGCAGCCGCCGCTGGCGGGTTCCAATGATAGGTCATCCGTTGACTGTGTCATGCGGATGTACGTCCACATATGGACCTGAGAATCCCTCTCGTAGATCTTGTGGAAGCTGCCATCGGCGTTGCCAACGATTGAGGCCTCGTCCCACGGCACTGCATAGGTGTGCTCTCCGACCCAACGACCTTGGGCCTCGTTGCCGTCTTGGTCCCATGGCCGCAACATGGGCCCGCATTCATGAAAGCGGTCGTCGTGATTCTCGCGGAGATTCCACTTGTGCTCTGTTGAGTCCGAGGCTAGTGACACTCCTGACAGCAACGTCCGCACTTCGAGCGGTTCAAACGCCAGACGGCGGCCATTCCAGCCGCGTCTCTTGGCATGTCGTTTGGGAACACTGACACGAAACGAACGCAAGTCTGCAAGACTCATCGTTTTCCCCTTTATGGCAAAGGAACGCAGGACTTGGTATACGAGTTGCCCGCGGGAATTCCCGATATCCCGTCGGAGCGTCATTGCCGTTTGCAGAATGTCGTCAGGTCAGTTCGGCCTCCGCAGCAAGCGAGAGTGAGTCGAGGGAGCTTTGCCCTTCTGCCGCGTTTGTAGAATTGCACCGGGTTGATTCCGTCAGCTTACCGCGCTTCTCCGTTAACGCAATACGCCTGTGAGAGATTTCTTCCGGAAGTTTGCGGTCGGCGGCCATAGATTCACCCCCCCTCCCCCAAATGGAGGCTTTCGGGATGTGCGGTATGACAAGTGTCGGCCGGAACTGGATGGCTTTCGGCCGCCGGGCTCCGAAAGGCATGTTGTCACTCGCCGGAAGGTCATGGTAGAATCCGCGCCGTCGACGACCTAATCGCCAGGAGCCTCTTGCAGGGAGCACGCCCATGGACTTCGACATCGCAGGCAATCCGGACCAGGCCGACTTGACCGTTTCGCTCGGGGCCGGTGAGGCGATTCTCGCCGAAAGCGGCGCGATGAGCCGGATGAGTGCTCATCTGGCGGTCAAGCCGCGGATGATCGGCGGGCTGATCAAGGCGGTCGTTCGGAAGCTGGTCGGCGGTGAGTCGCTGTTTATCTCGGAATATCGGGCCGAGTCGCCCGGCGCCGTGGCCTTCTCGCCCCGGCTGCCCGGCAGCATCGCCTCGCGGACGCTCAAGGGCGACACGTTCTATCTCACCGCCGGCTCGTTCCTGGCCTGCACGCCGGGGATCGAACTCTCGATGCGATTTGGCGGCCTGCGGGCGTTCTTCTCCGGCGAAGGGGCCTTCGTGATCGAGTGCAGCGGCGAAGGCACGGTCTTCTTCAACTCCTACGGGGCGATCATGGAGAAGGAGGTCAACGGCTCGCTGACCGTCGACACCGGCCACGTGGTCGCCTTCGAGCCGTCGCTGGAATACCGCATCCGCGGCATGGGCGGCATCAAACAGACGCTCTTCTCCGGCGAAGGGCTGGTGATGGCCTTCGAGGGAACCGGCAAGATCTACGTGCAAACCCGGCATCTTGGCGGGCTGGTCGGCTGGCTCACGCCGTTCTGTCGTTAGGGGCTGCCTTGGCCGCTGCTTGAGGATCTGACGCAAGGAGACGTTTCGGTGAATATCGAACTGTTAGACCGCGGCCCGTTCTCGTCGGCGTTGGTGCAGCTTGCCCCGGGCGATGAGTTCGTCTCGGAATCTGGGGCCATGTACCGCGCGTCGGAGAACGTCGACGTCGACGTGACCACCAGAAGCCGCGGCAAGGGCGGGCTGCTGGCCGGCGTGAAACGGATGCTGGCCAAGGAGCACTTCTTCTTCTCGACCTATCGCCTGACCGACGGCCGCCCGGGCGAAGTCGGGCTGGCACCGACCCACATGGGCAGCGTGCATCGGATCGACGTGCTGCCCGGCGACGCGTGGCTCTGCGCCGGCGGAAGCTACTTGGCGTCGCACCCGGCGCTGCAGATCGACACGCAGTTTCAAGGGCTCAAGGGCTTCCTGACCGGCGAGTCGATCTCGTTCGTTCGTGTCACCGGCCAGGGGCCGCTGCTGGTTTCCGCCTTCGGGCGCATCGTCGAACGAGAGGTCGACGGCGAACTGATCGTCGACACCGGCCACGTGGTCGCCTTCACCGAGGGGCTGACCTATTCGTTGGACAAAATCGGCGGCTCCTGGCTGCAATCGTGGCTCAGCGGCGAGGGCATCGTGCTGCGATTCTCCGGCAGCGGCCGCATCCTCATGCAGTCGCACAACCCCAGCGAGTTCGGCGGCCTGCTCGGCCCCAAACTCCCCGAACGCGGATAACTAAACGCGGATAATTCGACGCGGACAACTGCCAAACGGTCAAGATCCCCAAAACGGTGACCCGATGCAATACGCACTCCACTGCCAACCCGCCTTCAGTGTCCTGGAAGTCACCTTGCAGACCGGCGAGCAGATCGTGGCCGAGTCCGGCGCGATGGCCTGGATGGAAGGTGCCGTGAACACCGAAACCTCCACCCGCGGCGGCGTGCTCAGCGGGCTGAAACGCAAGGTGCTCTCCGGCGAGAGTTTCTTCCAAAACACCTACACGGCCGAGGCCGGCGAGGCGACCGTCGGGCTGGCCCCCGGCGTGGCCGGTCAGATCGTGCCCTACGAGATGCAGGGCGGTGAGCTGTTCTTGGAGAAGAGCGCCTACCTGGCCTCTACGCCCGGCGTGCAATGCGACTCGAAGTGGCAGGGCCTCAAGGGCCTCTTCAACGAAGGCCTCTTCGTGTTGCGCACCACCGGCTCCGGCATGCTCTTCTTCAGTGGCTACGGCGCCATCGAAGAGGTCCAGGTCGACGGCGCCTACACGATCGACAACCGCTACGCCGTCGCCTGGGAGCCCTCGCTCGAGTATCGCCTGACCCGCGCCCGGCGGATCCGTTCGTTCCTCTTCTCCGATCAGTTCCTCTTGAACTTCACCGGCACCGGCCGCGTTTGGGTTCAGTCGCGAAGCCCCGCGTCGCTGGCCGACTGGGTCTATCCGTTTCGGCCGCAGAAGTCGCAGTCGGATTGAGCGATTCTACCGACACGGTAGAGCGCGATCGGAAGGCGTTTCGTTCTAATCGAAAAGCGGCATCGTCTTGACGGTCTTCCTTGGCCTTGTTCGACGTGGCCTCTTCCGACCAGCATCTTCATCTTTCGGAGTTACTGTCACATCAAGCGACACTTGGTTGCCACGGTCTATCCGAGCCATCGTCTCGCGAATCTCCCGCTCGGAGAATCCGTCCATAAACCGAACGGCCGACAAGGCAGCGTACGACGCGTCAGACTCAATACTCAACCATCTTCGGCGGAGTTCCTCGGCTACATAGCCGGTAGTGTTGGAACCGGAGAAGATGTCCAGAACGAGGTCGCCGGGGTCAGTAAGAAACTTGATGAAGAATCGTGGCAACCCTTCGGGAAAACGTGCAGGGTGCCTTTCCCGCTCAAGCATCTTGACGGTTCGCATGTAGTGAGAGTTGCTGTCCGTGTTAGGAATCTGCAGCAGATTGGACGGAATCGCCCCTTTGTTGCCGTTGTCAAACCCTCTTGATATCTGGTGCCCCGAGGGCCGCTTCTTGGGCTGGTAGAACTTGTCCGGGTCCTCCAGAAGCGTCTTCATCCGGTCGGAGTACGGGACCAAGACGTTGCGGACATCAGCCTTGGGGCTGTCTGTCTTCGAAAACCACCACAGCGTGTTGACCGAGTCCTTTGCACGTATCTTCCTCTTATTCACCCACTCAATAGGTGAAGGCAGTTTGGCGGGATTGAACCAGAAGAACTCCTCCGCGAGGCTATAGCCGATGTTGTCACAGAAGTTCAGTAGGACACGGTAATTGTAGAGCGACCTGACCGGTCGCCCTCTCTGATACGCTCCGCCGAGATCCAGCACGAAGCTACCACTATCCTTCAGAATCGGATGCGCAACTTCCCCAAAGCGACTTAACCACGCGACATACTCATCTTGATCTTCATTGCCGTATGCTTTCTTGCGAAGCAGAGCGAACGGGGGACTTGTTACGATCAGATCCACAGATTGCGCGGCCAGCAAAGGCAGGATTTCTCTGCTGTCACCCTGGACCTGCTGGCCCATGTTTGTCGAATAGACTATGTCCTTCGGTGAAATCATATGCGTCCTGCTAGCAAGAGAAACCTGTTGAGGCATTCAACTCCCAATGTGTGGCAATCCAGCTTTCGACGAACGACCAGAGCAGGCTAAGCGCGTAGTGCAGTTCGGGCCTGCTCTCCCGTAATTGTGCGACGGCCGAAGCGAATTGGTCGCGCGGCAAGTGACCGACCAGCCACACTACCCACCGACTGGGGTAGTCAGAGCAGACCTCCCTCGCCAGCCATTCGACGACTTCTTGGGAGAGGTCATCCTGCTGTCTCAGAGATTCGGCACACCCAGCTACGATGCTCTCATCCGAATGGCTCAGGCCTTCCAGCAAGGCATTGCAGGCGGGATTCCCGACGGCAACGAGATTGCTGAGCGCCTCGTGGCGAAGACCAACGTCTACGCTCGAAAAGGCCGCAACGAGCGGGGCAGCAGCCTCCTCTGTGCCGATTTGCCCCAACGACCACGCGGCCGCGCTCCTGAGGAAGTAGAGTGTGCGGTCGTCGGTCAAGAGCTTCGCCAGAAGTCTGATGGACTCAGGTGTCTGCGCCTCCCCCAAGGAGATAACCACCTCAAGTTGCGTCTGTTGGTCTCCGCCGTTCAAGTATGGTGCGAACGTAACTTCGGCGGGATGGTGACAACACGCCACAAGATACGAAGCCGCTTCCAGCTTGACATAGACATCCTCCTCGCCATCGTTGGCGAGTTCTTGAGCCTCGGTTTCATAGCCGTTGCCGCCAAGCAGTCTGGCCAGCTTGACGCCAGTGAATCGCTGCGTCCGCTCCCTGGAGCCGATAAGCGTATGGATGTGTTCACTTGGGAACTCGGCAGGGCATGCCAAATCAGCTTGGACAAGCGGGGCAACCGCGGCGCCGATGATCTGCATCTTCTTTGCCGCGTCCCCCTCGGCAACATATATCGCGCTGCCTTCCTTGATTCTCCACGTATACGGGCGGCTTCCGTCGGCCAAGCCAATCTTCACCTTGCGCTGCACGTTGTCGACGGCAAGCACGGGCCCCGAGCGCGAAGAGAACGTGGCGTCCCAACTGATGAAGTTCTCTGATCCCTCGACCACGCCCTTGGTTCTACTCTTCGCGTGCAATCGTGAACGGAATGCCTCGACCGTGAAGTAGTTGATGTGTCCGTTCACGCGCCAGCTTGCCCAACTCTTCTGACGCCAATATGAGCTTGAGTCTCCCAGCCTTCCGCTCGTCCAGTCCTGCTCGCTCTCGGGCTCGCAAACAGGAAACGCGATCAAGTCCGTGTCAACCATACCGAAGTCCCAGGCGCGTTCGGCGTCGTTGGGGCTATGGGACATCGAGAGTTCGGGCTTCGTCTTGGCTCGACATTCGACCCGCTTTCCACACCTAACACACACGAGATCGGGAATACGCACACGTTTTCGCTTGACGTCTTTCCAAAGCTTCGAGTTCGTGGAACCTCGTTCGAGTTCCACTAAGCTGTGCCCGAACTTGGCTAGATCCCTACAAACGGCACGAGCGCCAACCGCACCTACGACGATCTTTCGGAAGAAACTGGAATCTGGTTTGAACGAGAGTCTGGCCACGGAACCACCATTCTGTGGGATACCGAAGGCGGCTCACCGCCTCCATGCCATTCAGTATACGGCTGGGTCGGCTCGCGCCAAGCCACAACAGATGTGACCTTTGGAAGGCCGGATCAAGATGTCGACCACCGCGTGGACAGTCAGGGGCCGCCGGCAGTTCAATCGAGCGACTCAATCACCTCACACAACCGCCCCCGAATCCTCTCCAACCGCGGTTCGTCGTCGATCTTGGCACCGTGGCGGTCGGTGACGTAGAAGACGTCGACCACCTGGTCGGGATAGGTGCCGATCTTGGCACGCCAGACGCTCAGCTCGAGCTCGAAGAGCGTCCGGGCGACGGCGTAGGCCAGCCCGGGGCGGTCGACGGCGAAGACGTCGAGGATCGTGTGCTGCTTCGACGTGCTGTTGTCGACCTTCACTCGCGTCTTCGCGGAGTAATCAGAGGCCTCGCTGCTGCGGCCGGCTTGCCAGGTGCGGCGGAACGACGGGGGCCCTGGTCGGTGGACGTTAACGCCCGGGTTAACGCTGCCTCGACTTCTTCGATCCGCTCGGTCGGCGGCGGGCCGGTGAAGTCGAGGTGGGGCACGACGGAATTCTGCTCACGTTTCGGCTGGCCGACGGCGTTTCGGAGAGCTTCCTGCGAATCACCGGCCCCGACGGCAACGCGATGCCGACCGAGGCCGGATTTGGCAACGGCCAGTTTGGCCAGGCCCTTGTTCTCGCACCGGCGTTCGTGCTCACCGACGACTCGTCGATTCGTGGCTCCGTCGATCTATCCTTCACCGCGGGCTCGGACGACTTGGAAAGCCCGGTTAGCCTGCAACTGGGATCGACGGATCTGGGCGAGATCACCGTGGAACGTCTTTCGACACTCACAAATGAGGGACTCGACGATCTGGTCGACGACGTCAACGACGCCCTCGCCGCGCATCTGGCCGGCTTGAGCCAGCCTGCCGACCGGGTCACCGCGGGGCGCGACGGCGACCACCTCGTGCTGACGGTCGACGACACGGCTCGCCAGGAGCTTGGTTTGCTGGACGGTCAGGCAAGCACGGAAATCGGTGGCTTGCAGGTGCTCAAGGCACTGGACGTGATTCCGCAGGCGGTGCGCGACGCGGATTGGAGTCTTTGCAGCGCCGCCGTGTTTCTGTTGAAGGTCAGATCCGATGCTCCCGCCGAGGTCGTTGTTGCGGCCGACACAAACACATCTCTCGCGGATTTGGAGGCCGGTATCAACCTGGCGCTGGCAGGCGCCGGGCTGGCGACGGTGGCAGCCGTCATCGACCCAAGCAGCGGGGCGCTGCGTTTCGAATCGACCGGTGAACTCCAGGTCACACTCAGGCGTCCGACCGTAAGCTCAACGGCGCGACCGTCGGAGAATTGGGCTTTGTCGACGGCCAGGATGAAGACCAACGTTCGGTCAACTTGGGCTTCGCGGCCATTCCCGGAGACAGCAGCGCAAGCGGTACCGGCGATTATCTCCACGTCCTCGACGCGGCGGACAAGGCGCCGGTCGACGGGCATCTCAAGCAGGACACCGAATTCACTTTCGACGTGGCCGGCGAGACGATCGAGGTGATCCTCCGCGAGTCTTTGTTGAAGGACAACGAGAGCGTCGACGGTCTGGTCGACAGACTCAACGCCGCCCTGGAGCTTGCCTTGGGCGAGGCGGGGCTTGACTTTGAATTGGTGGTGGCGGAGAGCTTCCTCATCGGCGGCGACGAGCACTTGCGGCTCCTCGCCAAACAGCCGATCACAGATTTCGACTTCAGCCTCGAAGAGAACACCTCACTGCTCGTGTCGGCGGCACTCGATGTTCAGAATCCCCCGAGGAGACGGGCGACCCGATCGACGACGCGCGGGTGGCGGTCTCCGAGATGATCGGCGAATTCACCAGCGTCTTCCCGCCGGAGCTCAATGCCGAGGGGCAATTGCGTCTGGAAGTCGAGGCCAACTCGGACCTGATCGCCGAGTTTGCCAGCAGCGTCGTCGATATCGACCTCGGTCTGCCCCGCATCACGCTCGATTTCAAGACCGGATTCGAGGCCTCGCTGGCCAGGGGCGATGACGGTTTCGAGAAGGAAGTCAACGTCGGCTCGCTGGTCTTCGACAATATCAAGGTCGACGTGGGCGACACCCTGAGCACGATCGTGAAACCGATCCTCAATGTCGCCGGCAACGTACTCGGGCCGATCAGCAACCTTACCGGCCTGGGCATGGATCAGGGGCTTCAGTACGGCGGCTTGGAGGTTGTCGAGATCGTACTCGGCCAAGCCAACGACCAGTTTGCCGTCCTGGATACGGCGCCCGGCTCAAATACGGCGATCCACGCAACCGGCGGCAACGACGAAGTGAACATCTCCTCGAACAGCGGCCGACTGATCGTGTTCGACGACATCAGCGCCAGCGGCGCCAACGGCAGTGGCACGGCCTATCGGGTCGACACGTTCGGCGACGATACCCTCGACAGCCAGGCGACCTTTGGCGTCGTGCTCTACGGTGGCCCGGGAACCGACGAACTGATCGGCGGTGGCGGAGCGGACATTGTTCTCGGCGGATCGGAGCGTTTCCCAAGGAAGGGTGATATCGACCTGATTCCTTTCGTGTTCGAGTTCGACCATCTACTGGGCGACCACGGCCATGGTCACGGCCAACATCACGACCAGCATCACGGGGGCCACCACAACCATCATCATGGCAGTGACGGCGGCAGCGACGGAGGGAGTGATTGACGATTGGTCCCTACGGCCGTCACCGTTCTCACCGGACGGAGATACGATGGCCGATGGCTACGCTGAACTCGATCAAGCGGGTATGCCGAAATGCCCCGCCGGGATTCGCCGTGCATGGCAGTGTATTGCGTCGTCTTCGTGAATCGCATTGACTGTGACCGATTCAGCAAAAACGACTCAAAGAACGCCTTTCCCGCAGACCGGTAGCGCGAGCGCCGAATGGTCGATTCCTGCGCCGCACGGCGGGCGTGCTTGATCGGAAGATGACGCCGGCACTCCAGACAATCGATCTTGAAGATAGCGGGATCGCCCGGCTCACGTTCAACGCCGACGTGTGACTTCGCGCTTCGGCTTTCAGGTGCAAACCATGGGCGTGCAGGCGATGACGCTGCACGCGACCGGCCATGATGTGCTGCGGTCTGGACTTTTTCGTCCTTCGCGGAGTGGTGCTGGCAGAGTATACCCAAGCTCTCTCGCAACGGGCCATCGCCGCGCTACGGCCAGTACGCCGTCAACAGCTTATCCACGGCATCGGTGGCTGAGTCGGGCGTCGCGGGCGACCGAACCTTCGTGCTGGGCAGATCGTACTCGGAAAGCCAGCGGGGCGTTTCACCTGCCGCTTGCGACGGCACGGCCCGTTTCGCTGCTGCCTCGCCCGACAGGTCGAGGAGCTTCAGCGCCGTCAGGAAGTTCGTCTGGTTGTTTCTCGCCAACAGGACGTCGGTCGCGTTTACCCGCCGGTCGCGGTTGTAGTCGTAGGCGAAATCGACGTCGGCCGGGTCGAGGAAGTTGCGGGGGTTGTTCCGCGCTAGCAGCAGATCGGTCGCCGTCACCAGCGTGTCCGTCTCGGTGTTTCCCGCTTCGGCTACGGCGTTGCCGAAGTAGAAGACGTCGTTCGCGGCCAGCCCGAAGCTCTCGGCCGACAGCGTGACTTGCAGCCACCGGTTGCGAACGGCGAAATCCGCCCAGGCGATCGAGATCCGACCCGAACCGCCCACGCCGGCGCCCTCCCGCAAGCCGACGGCGACCGGTTCGGCGGCCGGCTGCCAAGTGCTCGGATCGTCGCCGTCGCCTACCTTGAACTCGAAGTGTGCAGCGTCTGGCGTATAGCCGTCGGACAATCCGGCCACGTCGACCATGATCCCGTTGATCCCTCGGCTGTAGCTCGTGTAGTTGGCAAGCGAGGCGACCTCGCCCGGCCGCAGTGCTTGCTTATCCGTGGCTATGGCATAGTCGTCCTCGGGGCCGAGGTCCGGGGCGTGGCCGTCGAACGTGGAGTTGTTGTAGAAGACGTATCGCCCGACGACGGCCGCGGCCGAAACGAACGATGACTCAAACGCCCCGATGTCGACCATCCCGCCTTGGATTCGTGGATTCCCGTAAAGGTCCGTTTCAAGCGGATTCCCGT
This sequence comes from uncultured Planctomycetaceae bacterium, assembly GCA_964472545.1. GTDB lineage: Bacteria > Planctomycetota > Planctomycetia > Pirellulales > Thermoguttaceae > CAYYNP01. The sequence goes on from CAYYNP010000069.1 coordinate 24,413, forward strand.
CGGCGTCGACGGCCAGTGCGTTGTTGCCCGCGTTGACGGCGGGACTCTCGGGCAAGAGGGAGTACCCCCACGCACCGCCGCCGAGGTCGGACCATTCGCTCAGCCCCGGGTTCAGAGGATCGGCCCGCGTACCGCTGAGACTGTGCTGGCCCGGCATTGCGGTTCCCTCCGACCAGATGCCAATCAAGTTGTAGTCGCTGTCTGCGTCCAGGACGCCGCGGACGTCGGGCCTCGTGGGTGAGGTGTTCTGTGCGATGATCGTGTTGGTGAGTGTCGGAGTACGGTTGCTGCCGTTGTATATACCACCGGCTCCGTCCCCAATCGACGAGTTGCCCGCGATGGTCGAATTGCGGACGGTTAACGTCCCTTGATTGCCAATTCCGCCGGTGCCGTTGCCCCGATTCCGCGTTACGGCCGAGTTGATAACGGTCAACGTGCCTTCATTTCGGATTCCGCCGGCCTTGCCGGCCGAGTTGTCCGCGATCTTCGAATGGCTGATCGTCGCCTCGCCGCCGCTGAAAACGCCTCCGCCAATGCTACCGGAGTTGCTCGCCACGTGCGAATGTTCAATTATCAGCGCGCCCTCGCTGTAGATTCCGCCGCCGTAGGCGGCCTGGTTGTTGGTGACGGTCGCATTGGTGAGCATTAACGTGCCTTGACTGTAAATGCCGCCGCCATTGCGAGTCGTCATGTTGTCGGCGAGGGCTACACCATCGAGAGTCAACGCACCTCCGTTGTGGATGCCGCCACCATCGCGCTCATGGCCTCGGGTGATCGTCACATTGCTGATCGAGACCTCCGTGCCGGCGACGATCCGGAAGACGCGGCTTTCGTCACGGCCATCGAAGGCCAACCACTCGCTGCCCGGCCCTGCGATGTCGAGGTTCCCGGAGATTACAAATTCCCGGCCGTTGGTGGCGATTCTTCCGAAGAGGGCGACGGCGAATTCGATTCGATCCGTCTCGGTGAACGAACCGGCCGGCGCATCGCCGACGGCCCGATTGGAGTTTGCGGCCGCCAACGCCTCGCGAAAGGTCAGCCGGCCGTCTTCGGCAACACCGTCGCCGAGATCGTCGACGACGTACGTCACCGCGGCCGTCGGCTCGTGCGCGCCCTCCACGGCCCCGACGTCAACCACGTTGTCTTGAATACGTGCTTCCCCACGAAGATCGACCGCCAGCGGCTCCCCGTCGGCGTCCACCGCCAGGGCGTTGCTGCCAGCGTTCAGAGCGGGGCTGTCGGGCAATAGCAGGTATCCGGAAACCAGGCCTCCGCACCCGGTCCATTGGCTGAGTCTCGGGTCCAAAGGGGCCTCAGCCGTGCCGACGAGAGTGTGTTGTCCCGGCTTCGGAGTTGGGCGATCCCAAATGCCAATCAGGTTGTGGTCGCTCTGGTCGGTAAGCGAACCAGCGATCTCCGACCCGGAATCGGCCGCGGCGTTTTGCGCCACGATGGAGTTTGCGAGCGTGATTGTGCCGCCGCTGACGTCGATCCCCCCCCCCGCTGCCGGCCCTCACTGAGTTTCGCAACAGCGTCGAATTGGTGATCGTCGCGATGCCTCTGGTGTAGATCCCGCCGCCTGCGCTGGCCGAGTTCCTCGCAATGGTCGAATTCGTGACCGTCAACGCGCCTTCGGATCGATGGTTGTATATGCCGCCACCACTCGCAGCCGCCGAGTTTCCGGAAACGGTCGAACTGGCAATTGTCAACGTGCCAGCGTTGTAGATTCCCCCGCCGCGGTTGCTGGTCGATGAGTTTCCTGCAATGGCGGATTCCGTAATCGCCGCCTGACTTCGCGCAATGTAGAGTCCGCCGCCAACGTCTCTCGCCAGGTTTCTCTCGACGGTCGAACGGGTAACCGCCAACTCTCCCCCCGAACTGTTGATTCCGCCGCCCTCGAAGGTTGTCGAGTTTTCCGCGATAGTCGAATCCGTGATCGTCGCAATGCCGCTCTTGTTGCGGATTCCCGAGTTGGAGTTGCGCACAACGGTCGAATTGGTGAGAGTCAACCTGCCGTCGAGGTTGTAGATCCCGTGGCCGGAATTGTCCGTGATAACTGAGTCGCGGATCGTGATAGTACCCGAGCTATAGACGCCTCCGCCAAGATCAGCAGAATTGTCCGTGATCGTGGAGTGACTGACTGTCAGCCCCCCGGTGTTGTGGATACCGCCCCCATCGTCTTCGCCCGCGTTGCCCCCGGAAATCGTCAAGCCGATTAGTTCGACCCCGTCGCCCGAGGCTTCCATCACGCGGCTCTTGCCGTCCGCGTCGATCACCAGCGACTCGAGAGCGGAGGCGTCCACTGTAATCGCGCGATCCAGCAGCAGTGGCTCTCCGCCGAGCACGATGGTGCGGCCGTCGAGCCAGGGGCCGAACGTTACGCGATCGCCGTCATCGGCAGCGAAAATCGCTTCGCGCAGCGAGGTCTCGCCGTCGCTGGGATCGAGAATGTCCTCGGCAAAGGTCACCAACGTGGCGGGCGTTCCGCCTCCCGGGTCCCCGGGCCGTTGTAGTTCGTACGCACCGAGATCCACGCGCGGGCCGTAGATGCGAGGCTTGCCGTCCAGGTCGGTCGTCAACTCCGGCGGCACCGCGGCGTTGTCGCCGGTGTTGATTGCCCGGCTAGATTCGGTCAGCCGCAGGTCGCCGTAGTCGTCGTCTTCGGTCCCCCAAGTCGCGTCGGCTCCCGGGCCGGGATTGCGGACGAAACGCGGATCGATGCCGATCAGGTTCCGTCCGCTCTCGGGCGTCATCTCCCCGTCGACGTTTGGGGCTTCGGACGCCCGATTCAGGGCAACGATGCAGTTCGAGGCGGTCAAGTCGCCCGTACTAAAGATCCCCCCGCCGCGTCCGTCGGGAGCAGCGTTTGCGGCGAGTGCGGAATTGACGAGCGTCAAATCACCCTCGTTGGAGAGCCCGCCGCCTTCGCGGCCGGCGCCGTTGCCGGCGACCGCAGAGTTGGCAACGAATGTGGTGCCGTTCTTGTGGACGAAGATTCCGCCACCTTGTAGCTCCGCCAGATTGCCGAAGACGGTCGTGTTGGTGATTCTCGTGGGCCGAGACGTAAACACCCCGCCTCCGATCTCCTGCGCTACGTTTCCGGTGATCGTCGATCGGTCGATCACCAGTTCCAGTGGAGCGGAAGTGCCCACGCTGCCGAACCAGATCCCACCGCCATAGGTGGCCGAGTTTCCCGAAACGGCCGAACCGACCATCGTCATGCTTGCCTCTGGCGCCATATTGGCGATCCCACCGCCGTGCGTGGCTGCCGGGTTGTCCGAGACGGTCGCATTGATGACGATCAGCTCGCCCTCATTGAAGATCCCGCCGCCAAGGCTAGCCAGCACGCCGGGTGGCCGTATTGCCCGGTTTTCGGCAACGGTTGAATCGCTGATCGTCAATGTGGCCAGCGTGTAGATTCCCCCGCCGTGTGCTGCGGTGTTGTCCGAAACGACTGAATTGATGAGCGTCAGCGGCCCGGCCGCGTAGATCCCGCCGCCGTACCCCGGTTCAAGATAGGGCTCGTCCCATTCCCCGTCCGCCCGGCCGGCGGTGATCGTCAGGCCGTCGAGTAAGGCCTCCTCAACGGATTCACCCACGTAGACGACCGTGTAGGCGTTGTCGTCGTACGAAGCCGGATCGTCGGGTTGGTCGTTGGCCTCCAGGTCGCCGCTGAGGATCGTCTCGTTGGCGAAGCTGCCGTCGCCGGCCAGTGGGCGATCGTCCGGCGTGGTCTCCGTGCCCGCGAAGCCGCCGCGGAGGGAGACGCCCTCGATCAGCTCGAATCGCTCGGTTCTGGGCGTGTCGTCAACCGACTGCCGGCTGGGGCGATAGGTGCCGGCGGCGATCCAGACGTCGGCGATGTCGTTTTCGGCATCGGCGTCGGTGTTGAGTTCCGCGGCCCGGTCGAGCGCCGTCTGCAGAGAGACGAACGCGTCGTCCCAAGACGCTCCCGCCCCGCCGGACGCGGCGTACGCGTCGACGAACAACACTCCGGAAAGCACCCGCCGGGCTTCCAGCGGCTCGACGGCCAAACGCCGCAACCGCAACAGGCGTCGTTCAGCACGTGAGGTTCTCATGCGTCGCTCCTGCGGTGTTACGGCCAATACGTCGTCAGCAATCGGTCGGCGGCTTCGGCGGATGGACCGTGACTTTCGCCGTCTTCTGCCGTCGACGCGACACGGCCGTCGATATCGGACAAATCGAGCAGCTTAAGCGCCGAGAGGAAGTTCGTGACGTTGTTGCGAGCCAACAGCACGTCGGTGGCGTTGACGCGCCGGTCGCGGTTGTAGTCGTACGCAAAGTCGATGCCGGCCGGGTTGAGGAAGTTGCGGGTGTTGTTACGCGCTAACAGAAGATCGGTGGTGGTGACCATCGCATCGGTGGTCGAGTTGCCCGATTCGGCCACGGCATTGCCGATATAGAAGACGTCGTTTGCCGGCAGAGACAGACCTTCAGCCAGCACCGTGACCTCCAGCCATTGATTGCGGATTGCGAAATCGGGCCAGGTAAGCGTCACACGATCGGAACCGCCGACGCCAGCACCGCGACGCAGGGCGACTTCCGCCGGAGCCGGGCCGGACGACCACGTGCTCGGATCGTGGCTGTTGCCGACCCTAAAGAGGAAATCGCCGGCGCCGGGCGAAACGTCGTCGGGCAGGCCGGCCACGTCGATCATCACGCCGCTAATGCCCGAGGCATGGCTGGTGTGGTTGGCGAACGTGGCCGTCTGGCCGGGCAGCAGCACTTGCTTGTTGGTTGCGATGGCTGCGTCGTCCGCCGAGTTGGCCAGAGGATCCTGGCCGTCGAACGCCGAATGGTTGTAGAAGACGTGCCGGGCGGCCACGTCCGTTCCGCGACGAACTTGTACGACGTACGCGCCCGCACCGGACTGCGAATCGACGCGAACGATGTAGGTCCCCGCCGCCGGGGCAACAAACCGGAGTTTCGCGTTCTTGCCGTCGGCGGCCGAGTTCGCGTCGGCGGCGAGTGGCTGGCCGTCGGCATCAAGGATCGACAACTCGGGATCCAGTGTGTTCAGCGGTTCAAAGGCCGGATCGTCCAGCGGCGTCTGTGTGGTGACGGTGACCGCTTCGCCCGCGGCCAGCGTGATTTCATAGGCGTCGGCGCCCGCGAAATTGTGCGCCAGACTGACGCCGTCCACCTCGAACAGCGCCGGTCCCGTGTAAGTTTCTGGGATCGTCTGCGTGAATTGGATCCGCACCGTCCGGCCTTCATATCCCGAGAGGTCGAACGTCTGGCGGTTCCAGCCCAAGTCGGTCGGTGGTGCGAGGGCGTGTGGAATCGTCTCCGAGTAGAGCGTCTGAAGCAGTTCGCCGTTGGTGTCGCGGACGGAGATGCTCAGCGTGCGCGGTTGCGTGCCGAAGCCGTTGCCAGAATAGACGATGCGATGATTTGTGGTCAAGACCGGGGAGACGAAGCGCGGGATCGTCGCTTCCTGATAGAGTTGGTAGCGGACCCCGACCACGCCGTCGAAGCCGTTGAAGGCGCTGTAAGTGCCGTCGGCGGGCGAGGAGTTGAAGAAGAACCCCCCGCCGCCCGGTCCGACGGTCCAGGGCGTGAGCTGCGAGTCGCCCAGTGTGGTGGCCGTCCAGCCGCTGAAGTCGCCGGTTTCGAAGGAACCGTTTTCGAGCAGTTCGACCTCGCCGCTGACGTGACCCAGCGCAACGCCGGTCGCGTCGAGGCTGAGCAACGCATCGTCGGGCCCGTCGTTCGCTTCGGTGTCGAATTCGGCCCCGCGGGTGACGACCAGACTGTAGCTCGTATCGAGCGCCGAGACGAAGACGTAATACGTACCGGTCGCCGGGGCAACGAAGCCGCCGATGGCCCGGTCGGCGTTGGCGGCGGTCGTTCCGGTGACCAACAGGTTGGCCTCCGCATCGAGCAGTGCGAGCGTCGTGGGGCCGTTGCCGCCGTCGAGCAGCATCAGCGAGGCGGGCTGGGTCGGGTCGAGCGAAAGCCGGTACCAGTCGGCGGCCTTGGTGCGTCCATAGCCCAGCACGGCGGCCCGTTCACCCTGTCCGCCGGCCAACGGTGCGAAGGCGGCGTCGAGATCCTGCGCCAACGCCAAGGCACTGTTGTCGGGCCCGCCGTACTCTTCGCTTTCCACGGCCGCGCCGAGCACCATACGTATGGTGTAGGTGCCCGGCGGTTCCGAACGGCTGCCGACAATCAAGCGATAGGTTCCCGCTACGGCGGCGGGCGCCGTTTGCAGCACGACGTCGTCACCGGAGTCTTCGGCCGTCGCCATGGCGAGCGTGTTGCCCGACGGGTCGATCAATGTGAGCGTCATCTGCAACGTGCTGTCGGCCGAAGCGGCCACGGTGATCGTCTGGTTCGCTTGCAAGTCCACCGCAAAACGATCCTCGTCCGTCGCCGGCACGAGCGCCCCGGTGACGGTCGATTCGTAGATCAGGCTGCCCGCGGGCAACGCCGGCTCCAGCGGCAGCGGAAAGGCCGTCGGGGCGGCAACGTCGGAGTCTGTCGTGAAGTGTACGTAGAAGTTGCCGCCGGCGCTGCCGTCGCCGGAGACGTTCGGCGGCATCGGAAAGGCCAACGGCTCTCCGTCGAGCAGCCGTCCCGCCGCGTCGTGCAACGCGCCGCCGTGGCTGAGCAGCCTCAGCGTGTAGCGGTCTTCCGGCAAGGGGGGGAACTCCAGCGCGAGCGTATCGGCAAGGGCGTCGTAGTCGAACGATTCGACGTCGTGCATGCCGGTGAACTGCCCGAAGAGCGTGAAGTCGGAGGGGTCCAGATCGGCCGCATCGATCGCCTTGCTGAAGGCCGCCGTATAGACCAACGGTCCGGCCGGCAGCACGTCGCCTTCAGAGATCGACGAGGCAACGATTCTCGGCGGCGTCAGGTCGATTGTGAAACTGCCCGAGTAAGGTTCGATCGGCTCGCCCGGCAGACTGAGGATTGCTCCGCCGGCAATCGCCACGTGATGTTCTCCGGCATCCAGTGCCGGCAGGTCGAAGACGGCCGTATCGACGTCGAGCAGCGTAACGCCGAGCGCGGCAACGCCGTCGACGGTCAGGTCGTCGGCCTCCAGCGAGTCGGCCGACAGTAAGCCGGCAAAATCGACGGCAATCGTCGCCGGGGTCGCCGCGACGATCGCGCCGTCGAACGGGTCGGTTGCCACCACGCCGAACTTCGTCCCGGCGCCGCTGTGGCCGTCGACCGTCAGCAAATACTCGCCCGAAGTGTCGTGTTGGGCCGCCACCCGCACGCGGTACATGCCCGTGGCGGAAGCAGCGTGCGTAATCAGCGCGTTGCGTCCGTCTGGCGCGCCGTCCTCGTCGACGGCCACCAGGGTGCCGGCCGGGTCGTAAAGTTCGAGCTTGGGGTCCAACGGATTGCCCAATGGCGGCGGACCGAGGGCCGGCGTACGGGACTCGATCCGGAGCGTATCGCCGGCGGCGGCTGCGAAGCGGTACTCGGCGGTATCGCCGGCCGCGTCGGGCTGCTGGGGCGACCGGTCCACCGTGTAGCGATCGATCAGACTCCCGCCGGCATTGCCGAATTCCCCGTCGTTAATCGAGAGGAAATCGAACGTTGCCCGAGAGCCGTCGACGGTCACGCGCATCGAGCCGGGGAAGTCGTTGTATCGTACGGCGCTGCCGGGGACCGGTTCTGCCATCTCCGACAGGGGATGTCCACCGGCCGCGCTGACGAAATACGGCAGGCCGTAGAGGACGAGTCGTTCGTAGTGTTCGCTGTGTCCGGCGATCACGGCGTCGGCCCCCCACTGGGCGAACGACCATTGCATTGAAGCGTTGCTGCCGTTTATGCCGGAAGAGTAGGGCGCGTGATGCAGATAGACGATCTTCCAGGCGGCCGTCGATTCAGCCAGTTCGCGCCGGAGCCAGGTCGCCTGCTCTGTTCTGGACGCTTCGTCTGCAACGGCGCTGCCGCTATCCAGGGCGAAGAAGTGGATCGGCCCCTGGCGGAAGTCGTAGTAGCTGGTGTCGATCGTATGCACGCCGGCCGGCAATCGTCCGCCCAGCGGATCGTCGTGCAGGTAGTCGAGATAGCCCGTGATTCGGCGCTCGTAGCCGCGTTCGCGGTCGCCCACCGTGGGGAAGAACCGTTGCGTGGTGGCGGTCAACTCGGGATTCCGGCGGTCGGTTCGCCCGAGGATGAAGTCGCCGTACAATCCGCCGACGTAGCGCGACCAGGACGTGGCGGCCGTGGCCGGATTGACGCAGTTGTTGTCGCCGGTGGTGATGATGAAGCCGGGGTCCCACAGGTGGACCATCTCGGACACGTCGACCGGATCGGCGCCGCCGATCCCCATCGCGCCGAGCGCCGCGAAGGTGATCGCCGGTTCAATTCCCGTGCCGATCGCACCCAGCACCGTGCCGGTGCGCGTGACGTCTAGGACCTCCGGCGCCGGGTCGCGTAGCGGCCGGGCGTCGAACTCGGCGTCTCGGGTGACCAGCAGCGTGTAGTTCGTCGCGTGTTCGCTGCCGATTCGGGCGAAGTAGGTGTTTTGGCCCCCGTCTGCGGTGGCGTCGACGAAACCGTTGATCTCCCATTGCGTGGTTGACGCCGGCGCGCCGATTGCGAGGAGTTGGCCAGCGTCGTCGTATAGTTCGAGCGACAACGCGTGGAAGGAACTCGTGTCGGCCAGCACCAACGCGGCCGATTGGCCGTCGTCGAGCGTGAACCGATACCAGTCTTCGTCGGCGTCGTCGATGAAGCCCACCACGGCGCCGCGTTCGGAGGAATCGGCACCGACGAGCCCCGTGCCCACGGGGATGAAGCTGTTGTCGATAACTTCAGCCGAGTGGATCTCGTTGTTTCTGCGCTGCGTAGGTTGTTCCCGTTCGACCGCCGCATTGACGATCAGGTCTAGCGAGTAGCCGCCGATGCCCTCTGGGGCGCTGCTGTGAATTTCGACCGTGTAGGTGCCCGCCCGGCTAGTGGGAACGGTCTGCCACACGGAGGCGTTCGCCAAGCCGATCAAATTGCCGTCCGGATCGCGGAGACTGACGCTGGCGGGGAACTCGTCGCCGCGGGGCACCACGGTGATCGTTTGGCCGGCGTCCAATTCGATCGCGTAATGGTCGACGTCCCCCTTTGGAGCAATGACCGCCCGGGTGGATTGACGGTAGATCAGGCTGCCAGCCGGCAAACTCCGTTGTAGCGGTGACGGAAACGTCGCGGCGGTTTGCGCGTCGCTGTCCGTACTGAAGCCGAACCTGTAATCGCCGCCCGGTGCTCCGTTGCCGGAGGGCAGCGTACCGCCTCCCGGGAGTTCGCCGTCGAGAGCGTTGCCGGTCAGGCCGATGAAGCTGCCGTCGTCCAACACGTGGGTGTAGGTATCTTCCGGCAGATCGGCGTAGCGGACCGTGAGTTTCCGGGCGTCGGCGTCGTAGTCCAGGAAGCTCGGCTTGTACTGCCCGGTCAACGCGCCGAGACACGTTGCCGAATTGGCGCGGAGCATCTCGTCGCGAAGCGGTCGGTCGAACGTGGCCTCGAACGTGACCTCTCCCGGCAGCACGGTGTCGTCCGGGCCGATCGATGCGGAGACCACGCGCGGACCGGGCGCGGTGAACGTGCCGAAGTCCACGTCTTCGATGGTCTGGTCGGCGGCGAGCGTCAGCCGATGGGGGCCGGGAAGCGTGGCCGCTCGAGCGAAGACCGCCACGGAATCGCTGCCGTTCGCCGCCGTGTAGACGTGGTTTCCGTCGGGGCTGATCGTGACGGAACTCAGGTTCGATATCGCGTGCATTCCGCTCTCATAGTTGCGGATCACCTCGACCAACGTCAGCCTGCCCGTAACCGCATCCCGGTCGAACACTGTCAGCGGATCGTTGCCGCCGACACGGCTAGCGATGTAGACGTTCTTCCCGTCGGGGCTCACAACTGCCGTATGCGCCCCCTTTAGCCAGTTCTCGTCGCCCGGGCCGTCGCGGATCACTTCAACGGGAGTCAATTCTCCGCTGTCGGCGTCACGGCGGAAGACGGCAACCGCATCGTCGGCCTGGGCGCCGTGAGCGTGGCCCGTCGTGTAGACGTGGTTACCGTCGGGGCTGACGGTTACGGAATTGACGTACTCCAGCCCTTCTACTCCGCCCTCGCCTTCGCGGAGGGCCTGGACGAACGCGAGGCTTCCCGTCTCCGGGTCTCGGCGAAACACGGTAACCGCATTATCGTAACTCGCCGCCACATAGACGTGGTGCCCGTCGGGGCTGAGCGTCACGAACTCTAGTCCGCCGAGTAAGTCTGCGCCGTTGGTGCCGTCGTGGATCAGATCCACCGGCAGCAGCTTGCCTGTTTCCGGATTTCGGGCGAAAGCGGCCACGACGTCTTCCCTGGAGACGCTATAGACGTGGCGGCCGTCGGGGCTGACGGCCACGCACCGTACCCGGTTCATCCCGGCCACGCCTTGGTCGTCGTTGCGAATCGCCTCGACGAACGCCAGTTTCCCGGTGTTCGAGTTACGCGCGAAGACCGTCAGCGCGTCGTCGCCGTAACTAGCCACGTAGGCGTGGCGGCCGTCGGGGCTGATCGTCAGCGAAGGAGCGTATTGGAGCCCGTCTACGCCCTCCGGGCCGCCCCTGAGCAACTGCACCTCGCTCAGCTTGCCGGTCGCCGCGTCGCGCTGGAGAACCACCAGCGCGTCGTCTTGACTGCTCGTCGCGTACACGTGACGGCCGTCCGGACTGACCGTCGCAAACTGGGCGCCGTCCAAACCTCCCACACCGCCGAGAACGGCATCGCGAACCTGCACCAGTTGCAGCTTGCCGGAGTTCGAGGCAAGCGTGGGGAAGGTCTGTATCCAGGCAGGCTGGGCTACCTGGCGGACTTCGTACTCGCCCGGCGGCAGGTGATCGAACACGTAGCGGCCGTGTTCGGTCAGCGGGTCGAACGAACCGCTGTCGTCCAGATCGATGCTGCGGGCAAGCTGCGTCTCGAGTACTTCGCCATTGGCCGGATCGACCAGTTCGATCGTCCAGCCGCCGCGGCCCGGCTCATCGGGATCGCGGACGCCGTCGCCGTCGAGATCGTTGAAGTTCTGACCGGAGATCACCCCGGTCGCCAGTAGCCGGCGATCTTCCAGCGGCTCGAATTTCAAGGCCCGCCGCCGTAGATCGTGTCGTCTCGTTCTCATCGCACGCTCCCCGAACCGCGCTGACACCAAAAAGTGCGACCGTGATTCCCCCATTATGCCCGATATTGCGGTCGGTTTCAAATCCGCGGAATACCCACCTCAGGAGAACTGCAAAGTGTGCGGGAGCCCGAAAAAGGGGACTGGCTCCGTCGAC
>CAYYNP010000070.1:0-35411 GCA_964472545.1 uncultured Planctomycetaceae bacterium
CGCCCCGAGTCCCCAGCCCCGCGTCCCCAGCCCCGAACTCCAACACGACTCAGAAGTACGTGCGCATGTTGTAGACGTTCCGCTGATGCACGTACGGCTTCTCTCGCCCGTCGGAATCTGCCTGTGTGAAGATCAAGATCTGTTCGCCGCTGTAAGGCTGATAGAGGGCCAGCTCCTCGCGCCGATCGCCGCAGAGATCGACGGCGAACGCCTGCGTGGCGACCTGCGATTTGGTCGTGCCCCACCGCAGGGCCTTTTGCACGCGCGGCTCGTGCGTGCCCAAATCGGCCACGACGCGTCCCTTGCCGTCGACTAGTCGACGATCGATCGGAATCCAGAGCGACTGGACACGGGGGCTTTGCCAGTTGACCACACAGGGGAAGTCGGGATAGCCGCGAAACTCGCGCTGTTGTTGGAAGGCCGCGAGTTGCTCTCCGTCGCTGCCGCGCACGGTGATGAAATCGCCCACGTGCCCGCTGCGCAAGATCATTACCTCTTCGCCCGGCTCGTCGTCGAGAAAGTTGCCGGCCCAGATGCCTTGTCCGTGGCTGACGTCCTGCGTGGTCTTGGCCCAGATCGTGCTGCCGTCGGCCGACGTGCAGAAGGCCGGCCCCGTGTTGCAGATGCTGATCAGCACGCCGCGGTCGGCACGGCCGGGCAGTTCGACCGCGGCGGCGCAGTCGGGGTGTTGGCGAGCCGTCTTTTCCCAGAGCACTTTTCCACGCCCGTCGACGAGGATCCTGCCGACGAGGATCTCGTCGCGGCCGTCGCCGTTGACGTCTTCGATGCAGGGCACGTGAGCCACCGTGTTACCGTGGCTCTGCAGATGCCAGAGCGTCTCGAGCTTCGGGTCCAGCGCGACCACGTGGCATGGTACATGTCCGCTGGCACCATACAGGAGCACGATGGCCGCCGGTTTGTCTTTCCCGTCGAGAAAGGCGATTCGTCCCGCCGGATGGCAGCGGCTTCGCGAACCGCCCCGAACGTCGAGATCCAGCGGCGACGGTCGGGATCGCTCGACCTTGCCCGTGGCGCCGTCGAAGATGCACAGCAGCGGCTTGCCGTCCTGCCAGAACTCGGCGATCACCTCCGAGCGGCCGTCGCGGTCGACGTCGAAGATCATCGCCACGCCGCGCAAGGCGGGTTCGCGATACTTCCCGTCGGGCATGTGCGTGCGGATCGACGCGTCGCCCCGCTGCCACAGCTTGCGGCCTTGATGATCCAGGGCAACCAGGTAGCCCGGCGTCGTCTGCGATCCTTGACGATAGAGCAGGAAGTCGACCCGGCCGTCGTTGTCCAAGTCGCCCAGGCACGGAAAGCTGCCACGGGCATCGCCGAGTTCGACGGCGTGGTGAAGCTTCATCTGCGGCGCGGCTTCGGTGGGCTCGCCTTGCTCCGTCCAGTTCTGCTCGGCTGCGCAGACGACGATCCGCAGTGTGGTCCCCGACAGAAACATGGCGGCCAGCGCAGCGGCGACAATGCGGTGAATCATGGCGATCTCCTCCAGCGGGGCGTTCGAGTGCCGTGGGAAGCGGCATGCTCAGCGTAGTCGGCGCCGATGTGACACGCAAGCGTCGACGTGGACAAAGAGCAGGGCAGCGTCGCCGTACCGGCGACGGCCAAACGCGAATGGCCCGCGGCAGAGTGCCAAGAAAAAGTAACAGTCCGGGTAGCCATCGTCGGGCCAACACCGGACTGTTTCCCCCCCTGGGAACGTACGCGTGATTTCGTCGAGTGCCCCGGTGATCTCTCCATTTGGGTTCGCCGGGCCGCCGTGCTTGTGTGGGTCTCCACACCAGCGGCGACAAAGCAAATCATCGGCCACACGGCGGCCGACACTTTGGCAAACTTTGCCGGTTCGTCGAATTCTGCCGGTTGGGGTCTGCCGGTTCTCTGCGGCGGTTTTACCGATTGGGCTCATAAACTCTGCCGATTAGGCCGATTTTAACGACGGGCGTGCGGTCGCTGCGCGCCCGATGGGGGGAGTTTGATCGAACCGCGAGAAACTCCAGCAAGGGAACCTGCCCGTGAGTAAGTCGAATCGCCTGGCCACCGCCGTCTTGAAATCCCCCGTCGTGTGGGGGGGGCTGGCGTCGTTTGGGTTCTATGAACTGATCCGCGCGGGGCTGATTGGCTCGGGGCCGCTGGCCGGCGAGTTCTTTCAACGCTACTTCGCCAGTCACCCGGTAGAATATGCGGCCACGACGATGTTCTTCATCGGGCTGGCCGCCTTGGCGTTGAAGCTGCTCGACGTGTTCGTGCAATACCGGGGCATCGGCGAGCCGATCTTGCCTCGGTCGTCGTCGGCCGAACATTCGCCGGGCGATTGCGACGTTCTGCTCACGCGACTCGACCGTTTGCCCCGGCGCCGTCGTGGCGGGCGGCTGGCCGGCCGGCTCCGCGACGCGATCGGGCACGTCCGGCGCCGCGGCACGGCCGACGGGCTCGACGATCATTTGCGATATCTGGCCGAAGCCGACGCCGACCGGCTCTACGGTGGCTTCGCTATGGTGCGGGTGATCATCTGGGCGATCCCGATCCTGGGCTTCCTCGGCACCGTCATCGGCATCACGTTGGCGATCGCCAACCTCGCACCGGACGCGTTGGAGAGTTCGCTGCCGGAGGTGACCAAGGGTTTGGGAGTGGCGTTCGACACCACGGCCTTGGCATTGGGGTTGTCGATCGTCTTGATGTTTGCCCAGTTTCTCACCGATCGGGCCGAAAGTGCGCTGCTGGAGAGGATCGACGGGCGCGCCGCAGACGAACTCGAAGGCCGTTTCGAGCACACGCCGGACGGCCCCGACGGGCAGCTTCTGGCCGTGCGGCGGATGGCCGAGACGGTGGTCCAGGTGACCGAGGAACTCGTACGCCGGCAGGCCGCGATCTGGCAAGATTCGATGGACGCCGCCGCCGAACGATGGTCGCAGATGACCGACGTGGCCGAAGAGAAACTGCAGCAGGCGATGGCCGGCGCGCTCAACGAGAGCCTCAAGATCCACGCCCAGGAGTTGGCCACTTCAACGCGTTCGACCGTGGAAGCCGCCGACCGCCACTGGCAGCGCGTGCAGGAGAGTCAGACGAAACAGGCCGAGTCGTTGGCCGCGCTGCAATCGGGCCTGGTCAAACAGGGCGACGTGCTGCATCGGGCCGTCGGCGCCACCGGCGACGTGTTGAAGCTCGAAGAGGCGCTCAACCACAACCTGGCCAGCCTGGCCGGGGCGAAGAACTTCGAGAAGACGGTCATGAGCCTTGCGGCGGCCATCCATCTGCTCAACGGCCGGCTTTCGGATCAGCCAACGGCAGGCCCCGTCCAACTCGAGTCGGCCGACGCGTCGAACCAAGCGGCATGAGACCTGCCATCCGATGAGTTCTCCCAGCCACACCCGCAAACGTCGACGAACGCCGGCCGCCGGCGCGTCGCTGTTTCCGTTTCTTGCCGTGCTGATCTGCACGATGGGGGCGTTGATCGTGTTGCTGGTGGTGATTGCCCGGCAAGCCCGACTCCAGGCCGCCGCCGTGGCGTCGGAGAAGACGGCCGAACAAGAGGCAGAGGCGGCCCGGCTTCAACAAGAGCAGGACCTTCAGCAGGAAGAGGTCCGCTGGCGGATCGAGATGCTGCGCCAATCGCGCCGCCAGACCGAAGCCCAATTGCAGGCGGCGCGCGACCGACTGGGACATCTCGAAAGCCACGCCCTGAACTTGCAGCAGGAGCTGCTTCGTTTGCAAGGCGTGCTGGCGCAGCTCGATGCGGCCGGACATACCGGGACCGGACAGCGTGCCGAGATCGAGGCGGAACTGGCTCGCACGCAGGCGGAAATTGCCGACGCCATGCGCCGGCTCGACGAAGCCAAGCGTACGGCGGCCGATAGCAACCGTTCCTTCGCCGTGGTGCCCTATCGCAGCCTCAACGAGACGGCCCGCCGGCCGATCTACATCGAATGCCGCAGCGATTCAGTCGTGCTCCAGCCGGAGGGGATCGTGCTTCCGCTCGAGGACTTCATGGGGCCAATGGGTTCGGGGAATCCGATGGCCGTGGCGCTTCGCGCGACGCGGGAGTATCTGGCCAACCAGGGCGTCGACGGCTCGCAGGAGTGGGGCGAGCCGTATCCGTTGGTGCTGGTGCGGCCGGATGGGATTGTGGCCTATGCTGCGGTGCGCGGTGCCATGAAAGACTGGGGGTCGGAGTTCGGATACGAGTTGATCGACGAAGATTGGAAGCTCGAATTCCAGCCGGCCGATCCGCACATGGCCGACATCGTGCAGCGGGCCGTCGACACCGCCCGCAGAAACCAACGGCAACTGGCCGCCGTGATCGGGCAGGGATCCGGCACCGGCCGGCCAGTATATGGGGTGACGTCAACGCCGGGCGGCATTGTTCGCGTCGACGGGGGCCCCCGCGGCGACCGGCTGCGCTTCGCCCCACAAAAGCCGGAAGGGCCGATCGGTGCCCGGGTCGGGCCGCAAGTCGCGCCGACACCGGACGACAGGGTAGCGCCAAATCCGCAGGGCACGCAGCCGTCGCCCTCCGGTCAGGCCTCGCCGCCAAACGGAGCCGCCGGCGGACAACAAGTGCAAAGCCTGGCCAAATCCCGCGGCAGAGACTGGGGGCTGCCGCACAAGCGGGCCGATATGGTCTCGATGACCCGGCCGATCCGCGTCGACTGCCACCACGATCGGCTGATGATCGTGCCCGGCGGCAATCCACAACGGGCCGAAACGATAACGCTGGGGCCGCAGACCATCGACGCCGTCGATGACTTCGTGGCGGCCGTTTGGCGCGAGATCGACGCTTGGGGCGTTGCCGGCACCGGCATGTATTGGCGGCCCGTGCTCAACGTACGCGTCGCCGTCGGCGGCGAGCGGCGGTTTCGGGATCTGAGCGTGTTGTTGGAGGGGAGCGGATTGCGGGTGGAGAGGAAGTAGGGAGAGAGCGAGCCATGCCGCGTGCCGCCCGTCGAAATGCCGATGCCCCCGGCCACGATTCGTTTCTGGATATCGTGGCCAACATGGTGGGCATTCTGATCATCCTGGTGATGGTCGTGGGTGTGCGGGTGAAGAATGCGCCGGTGGTAACCGCAATTGCGGCGGAGACCGAGCCGGACGATTCCGAACTCATTACCGATCTGGGCACCGAGCGATCGCTGCGCGGCGATATCGCCAACGTCCAGCAGCAGGTCCGTGTGATGGAGTTTCGCGCCGCCGCCCAGCAACAGCGGCGCGATGCGTTGGGCGTGGCATTAGCGGCCGCCGAAGAGGCGATCGAGTCGCGGCGGCAGGAACTTGGTGCCAAGGCACAACGCGACTTCGACCTGCAGCGTCAACTCTCGGAGCTGCAACTCTACCTGGAACAGCTTCGCCAGCAGCAAGTGCATTTTGAGGCGCAGAAATCGGCCCCTACGGTCGTCGAAAGCTATCCCACGCCGATCAGCCGCACGGTCGACGAATACGAAGTCCACTTCCAGCTTCGCGCCGGCCGGGTTGCCCGGGTGCCGTTGAAGGAACTGAGGGAATTGGCGATCGTCGACGCACGAATAAAGGCGAACCAGATGTCCGGGTCGCCCGAGATCGCCGGCACGTTGGGCCCGGAGGCCGGCTTCCACGTCCGCTATCGGTGCTCGCGGCAGTACGAGTCGTACGAGTTCATACCCGTCTCCCGCGATCTGGGCGAAACGCTCGACGAGGCCCTGGCTGAAGGCTCCGCGTTCCGTCGGGCACTGGCTAGTTTCCACCCCGACCGTTCGACGTTGACCATCTGGACCTATCCCGACAGCTTTGCCGCGTATCGCCGGTTGAAGAAAGAGGCGTATTTGTTGGGCTACCCCACGGCTGCCCGCCTGTTACAGCACGGAGAACTGATCGGCGCCTCGTCGCACGGGAACAAGTCGGTGGCACAGTAGGGGAGTAGTAGGCGGTAGACAGTGGGCAGTAGGCAGTTGAGGACGTGTGCAACTATCCCGCGGCTACGATCCCTCGTTCGACCGCCGTAGCGATCCTCTCCAACTCTCCCGCTGCAATCGCCAGCGGGGGCATAATCACGATCACGTTGCCCAGCGGCCGCAGCAGGACGCCTTCGCCTCGGGCGTGGTCGCAGACGCGCATGCCGCGTTTCTCTGCCCAGGGATGTGGCTCTTTGGTGGCGCGGTCGCGGACCAGTTCGATTGCGCCGATCAGCCCGCATTGGCGGACGTGGCCGACTCGCGGGAGTTGGGCAATTCGTTGCAGATGGTCGGTGAGCCGGGCGATCTTCGGTTGCAGCCTGGCGAGCGTCTGCTCTTGCTCGAAGACGTCCAACGACGCCAACGCCACCGCCGCCCCCAGCGGGTTGCCGCCGTAGGTGTGGCCGTGGAAGAAGGCCTTGCTCTGGGCGTAGTCGCCGAGGAACGCCCGATAGATCTCGTCCGTGGCCAATGTGGCAGCCATCGGCAGATAGCCGGCGGTGAGGCCTTTGGCCAGGCAGAGCAAGTCGGGGGCGACGCCCTCGTGTTCGCAGGCGAACATCCGGCCGGTACGTCCGAAGCCTACGGCCACCTCGTCGGCGATTAGCAGCACGTCGTACTTCCGCGTCAACTCCCGCACGCCGCGGAGATACCCGGCCGGATGGACGATCATTCCCGCGGCGGCCTGCACCAGCGGCTCGATCACCAGCGCGGCGATCCGCTCGTGGTGCTGGGCCAGTACGTCTTCCATCGTACGCAGCGCGTGTTCGAGCAGGTCCTCCTCCGCCACACCCTCCGGCGGGCGATACGGATTCGGCGCCGGTACACGGAGCGTCTCGAACAACAATGGCCGAAACACCGCGTGGAACCGTTCCACGCCGCCGACGCTCACGCTGCCCAGCGTATCGCCGTGATAGGCGTCGCCAAGGGCCAGATAGCAGGTCTTCTCGGGCCGCGGGTCGTCGCGCTGCTGCCAGTATTGAAAGGTCATTTTCACGGCCACCTCGACCGCCGTGGCCCCGTCGTCGGAGAAGAAGACGTGTTCGAGTCCGGGTGGGGCCAGATCGACCAGCCGCCGGGCCAGTTCGATGGTGGTCGGGTTCGACGTGCCGAGCGACGTGACGTGGGCCACGCGGTCGAGTTGATCGCGAATCGCCGCGTCCAGCTTCGGGTGGCGATGCCCGTGCAGGTTGCACCAGAGGCTGCTCACACCGTCGAGATACTCGTTGCCGTCGACGTCCGTCAACACGCACTCCTCGGCCCGCTCGATGATCAGCGGCTCGTACTCGGCCATCTGCGTGAAAGCATGCCAGACGAGCGAGCGGTCCCAGGCGTCGAGTTGTTGGCGAGAAGGTCTGGGCATGGTGCGAAACTGGATTCGAGCGACCTACGGCCAATCAGTCCCATCTCACTCCCACGCCACCACCACCGGGCAGCCCACGTCGATGCCGAGCATTTCGGCCGCGTTGTCGCCCACCACGGCCAATTCCAACCGGCCGCCGGAGCCGACCAGCGCGATCAGCGTGCCGCGGGGCTGTTCGCCGTAGGCGCTGTAGATGCCCCAGGTTTCGTAGATATTGCAGACAATGCACACGCGTTCATCGGTCGGACGGCCGACGAGCATATCGACCGTGATGTTGGTAATCAGATTGCCGAACGAGTCGACGGCCTGGACGATCCCTCGCAGGCGGCCCGGTGTCTGGGCGACCGCGGGCCAATCGATGGAAGTCAGGGCGGCATGGGACGGGCCCAATCGCTCGGGATCGACGCCCAGGCTCAAGTGGGCGGCCGCCGGGGCCATGATATCGCGGCCGTGGAAGGTCGAGGAGACCTCCGGGAGCCAATACGCGGTCTCTTCCAGTCGGATGATCTTTGACGCCGGCATGCGGTCGGCCAGGCGGCTGAGCAGGCCGTTGTCGGGGGCCACGTAGTGTTGGTGCCCGATGCGGGCATAGACGATCGCTCGATCGGTCCCCACGCCCGGATCGACGACCGCCACGTGAATCGTGTCTTCGGGATACCAGCCGGTCACGTCGTCGAGCACGACGGCACCACGGCGGATGTCTTGGGCGGGGACGTCGTGCGACAAATCGACCACGGTCGCCGCAGGATTGATCGAGAGGATCACGCCTTTCATGGCCGCCACGTACGGGCTGCCGGTGCCGAAGTCGGTGGTCAGCGTGATGATGCTCACGGCTCGCCTTCGATCAGTCTAAGGCAGATCTCTCGGACTTGTGCCGGATTGACGTTGGGGTTTTTCTGCTTCGCTTGGCCGATCAGGGCTCCCGCTGCCTTGACCTTGCCGTCCTTGACCTGGGCAACGATCTTGGGGTTGGCGGCCAGCAGTTCGCGGCAGAGGTCTTCCAGTGCCGAATCGTCGACCGCCTCAATGCCCAGGGCCTTCATCGCCTCGGAGAGCGACTTGCCCGAGTCGATCATCTCGGCCAACACCTCGCGCCCGCGGCTGGTGGTCAGCTTACCGTCGCGGACCGAGCCGATCAACTCCGCCAGGGCTTTGGCTTCTACGGGGAATTCGTCGATACCGATCTGCTGCTGGTTGAGCGTTCGCAGCACGTCTTGCTGAAGCCAGTTGGCGGCCGCCTTGCCGTCGCCGCAGGTGTCGGCCACTTCGATGTAGTAGTCGACCAGCGTCCGGCCCTGATTCACGAGCACGTCGGCGTCGTAGGGGGTAATCTGGTAGGTTTCCTCCAACCGCGTTCTTAATGCGGCCGGCAATTCGCCCAGGGAGGCCCGAACGGCTGCGACCTCTTCCGGTGTGGTGGTTACCGGCACTAGGTCGGGATCGGGAAAGTAGCGGTAATCGCTCGACTCTTCCTTGGCCCGTTGCTGACGGGTAATCTGCGCCGCTTCATCCCAACCGCGGGTCGTTTTGTGCCCGCCGGGGGCGCCGAGCTTCACGCCATTTTCCTGCCACACCTCATACTGCCGCCCGACCTCGTAGGCCAACGCCCGTTCGACCGCCCTGAAGCTGTTCATGTTCTTCACTTCCGCGATCGGCGTGGCGATCTTGCCCTGGGGCGTGTCGATGTGCAGATTCACGTTGGCATCGACCCGCAGGCTGCCCTCTTGCATGTTGCAGTCGGAGACGCCCAGGTAGTTCAGCAGCAGCTTCAGCTCGGTCAGATAGGCCCTGGTTTCCTCGGGCGAGCGGAGGTCGGGCTCGCTGACGATTTCCAGCAGCGGCGTGCCGCAGCGGTTCAGGTCGATTCGGCTGTCGGCCTTGCCCGACTCTTCGTCGTGCATGCTCTTGCCGGCGTCCTCCTCCAGATGGGCCCGAATGATCCCCACGCGTTTCGTCTCGAAACGGCCTTTGGAGTCGCTGATCGGCAGATGGCCGTCGAGGCTCATCGGCAGGTCGAACTGGCTGATCTGGTAGCCCTTGGGCAGGTCGGGATAGTAGTACTGCTTGCGGTCCCATTTGGTGAACCGGGGGATCTCGCAGTTCAGCGCTACGGCCGTCTTCAGCGAGAGGTCGAATGCCCTGCGGTTCATCACCGGCAGCGCGCCGGGGCTGCCGGTGCAGACCGGGCAGGTCTGCGTATTCGGCGGGGCTCCGAAGACCGTGCTGCACGCGCAGAAGAGCTTGCTCTCGGTGGCCAATTGGACGTGGACTTCCAGGCCGATGACGGTTTCGTAGGGATCGCTCACGGCGAGTTTTGGAGAACGGGGGGTGACGGACGAGATCACTTGCCAATCGTACATCTCAACATAGCCGATTGTCCCTCTATGAACAACCGCAGGGGCGAAAACACGTGCACGAGGTTGAGAATTAGGCGACCTGACCGCCAGAAGACCCAGAAGACGCAGCGACGTTCCGTCAACCACCCAACTCATGCACCGCCTCGACCAATGCAATCGCATTCTCGACCGGCGTCTGCGGCAGCACGCCGTGGCCAAGATTGAAGATGTGGCCCGGGCGGCCGGCGGCCTGGTCGAGGATGGCGTGGGCGCGGCGGCGAATCTCTGCAGGAGTGCTCAGCAACACGGCCGGATCGAGGTTGCCCTGGACGGCCCGGTCGTGGCCAACCGCCGCCCAGGCGTCGTCCAGGCGGATTCGCCAATCGACGCCGATTACGTTTCCGCCTGCCTCGGCGACCAGCGGCAGCAGGGCCGGGTTGCCGGTGGCAAAGTGGATCACCGGTACGCCGGGCACGATCGACTCGATCACGCGGCGCGTGTGCGGCAGCACGTAGCGGCGGTAGTCGTCGGTGCCCAAGCAGCCGACCCAGCTATCGAAGAGTTGCAGCACTTGGGCCCCGGCGTCGACCTGGGCGTTGAGATAGAGCACGATCGCCCGCGACAGCCGGCTCATCAACGCGTCCCACGCACCTGCGTCGCGATACATCAACGTCTTGACGTTGCCGTAGTTGCGGCTGGAACCTCCTTCGACCGCGTAAGCGGCCAGCGTGAACGGGGCTCCGGCGAAACCGATCAGCGGTACGTCGTCGGCCAATCCGGCGCGAGTCTGCCGGACCGTCTGCATGACGTAGTCCAACGAGTCGACGCTCTCGAGCTCCCGCAGCCGTTCGACGTCGCCGGGCTCGCGGATCGGGTTGTGCAACATGGGCCCTTCGCCGGCGGAATACTCCAGTTGCAGCCCCAGCGGCTCGAGGATCAGCAGCAGATCGGAGAAGATGATCGCCGCGTCGACGCCGAGTTTCTCGACGGTGGTGATCATGATCTCAGCGCAGAGATCGGGGCGTTTGCAGAGATCCAGGAACGAGGTCTTCTCGCGGATCGCGCGATACTCGCTCATGTAACGGCCCGCCTGCCGCATCAGCCAGATCGGCACGCGCTCGGCCGGCTGGCCGGCGGCGGCCTGCATGAAGGGACTGTCTTGCCAGGGCATGGTTTCTCCGGCGCCCGCGTTGGGAGGGTGGTTCGTGTGGTCGGGTCCGGCGCCGTCTCGAGGCGGCAGAGAACGTGGCCTCAACGTGGCGTGGCGGCGCTGGGCCCGGAGGCCGCCGGCCGCTGCGACATTACCTGAACGTAGACCGGCACCTCCAGCGGCTTCTCGCCGGTCTCGTCGGTGGTGATCAGAACTTTCGCCGTGACCTTGCCGGGCGTGTCGTCGGCGGTAAAGGCGACGGACACGAGATGGACGGTGCCGGCCTTTTCTCCGGCGGCGCAGCGGAAGCGGGCGTCGTCGCACTTCACGTCGGTGATCTTGAAGGGCTTCTTCCCGCGCACGACCAACCGGCCGGCCGTGTTGCCGGCCGCATTGACCACACCCAGCGACAACGGCGAAGGGCTGACCGAGACGGCCGGCGCGACCACCGCCTCGACGGCGATCGGCACCCGCGCCGCACTGGGCTTGGCGTCGTTGGTCACCAACACCACCTGATCGCGGAGGTAGCCGACCGGGGCGGAGTCCCGCAGCCAGACGTACAGTTCATAGGTCACCTGATTCCCCGGCGCTTCGCCCGCCTTGTACGCCCGGGCCGCCAGATGGGGATTCTTCGTCTCGACGCGGAGGACTTGCCACGGGACCTGGCCCGGATAGCCCTTGTGGCTAAGCGTGAGCTTCCGCCGCGCACCGGCGCCTTGGGCTACTCTGCCGAACTGCACCGAGCCCGGCTGCACCACCACGTCGCTACGGATGTAAACGTGGATCTGCAATCGCACCTCGGCGGGAAACGGATGGCCGAACTTGACGGTAAGCGTGACGTCTTTTCTGCTGTGATAGCCCGTGGTGTCGATCTTGGCCAGGATATCGACCTTCTCCCAGGTCTTTAGCGTGTTCTTCTTCAGTTCCGGCGTCGTACAGGAACAACTCGACTTGACCGATTCGATGTGGATGTCTTCTTCGTAGATGTTCTCCACGGTGAAGGCGTGCTCGACTTTCGCCCCCCGGGCGACGAAGCCGAAATCGTGGCTGGTCTTGCCGCCGAACATCTTCTCGGCCCAGGCCTGGCCAAAGCCGAGCGAGGGAACGAACCAGAAGGCCAACGCGGTGGCCGCGGTCAGCAGGGCGAATCGGTTTTTCATGCGGGTCCTCGCACAATCGATGCGATCGCGGCCGGCGTCATCGGATCCGGCGTGATCGGATCCGGCGTCATCGGATCCGGCGTCATCGCGTTCGGGCTAACCGGTGCCGATCAGTTGGCCGGCGTACTTGACGCCGTCGACCGCCGTCTTTCCATAGAAATCGCAGCCGGCGTTGTCGGCCAGCCTTTGGCTGGCCGCGGCGCCGCCGACCATCACCGCCAGGCCCTCGCGGAGCCCGGCGTTGGTGATCGCCTCGACCGTCGCCGATACCGCCTTGTAGCAGGTGGTCAACAACACGCTCACTCCCATCACCGCGGGACGGTGTTCTCTGACGGCCTCGACGAACTTCTCCGGCGGGACGTCCACGCCCAGGTCGATCACCTCGGCGCCCATTCCCCGCAGCAACATCACCACGATGTCTTTGCCGATGTCGTGCACGTCGTGCTGGACGGTACCGATGACGATCTTCCCGCCGGCTTGCGACCCTTCGCTCTTTTCGAGTTCGGGGGCCAGTTCGGCCACGACAGCCTTCATGCACATCCCGGCAAACATCAACTCGGGAATGAAGCAGCTTCCCTGGGCGAACCGCTCACCGAGTTCGACCATCCCGCGGTTGCAGTCGGCCAGGATTTCGGTGGCCGCAACGCCGGCGTCTATCTTCTCCCGCACCAATTCCAGCACGGAGTCTTGCTCGGCCCGGATGAAGCCGTTTACGAGCTTGTCTTCCCACGACATCGCCAAGTCCTTTCAGAACCAGAGTCGTCCGACTCAGAACGAGAGCAAACACTGCCAAACGTACATGTACCCCAAGCCGTCGATATCCTGCCAGGTCCGC
The DNA here is from genome assembly GCA_964472545.1 of uncultured Planctomycetaceae bacterium. Lineage (GTDB taxonomy): Bacteria > Planctomycetota > Planctomycetia > Pirellulales > Thermoguttaceae > CAYYNP01. The sequence goes on from CAYYNP010000070.1 coordinate 12,781, forward strand.
TTGACGATGGCTTCATCGCCGGCCACCTCGGGCAGTTCCTCGCGCTGTTCTTCCCAGGGGATGCAGACGCCCGGTTCCCGCCGGAGTTTCTCTTGTTCGTCCATGTCGGTGACTCCCTCTTGTGTCGTCTGTTGCGGTGCGTTTCACGCACCCTACATGCCGGTGGTGCGTTTCACGCACCCTACGTGCTTAGTAAACTCCGTACTCTCGCGTGGCTTCGGTCATCGCCCTGATGTTCTCCACTTTCGGCTCGTCCTGCATGATCGCCGCCGCGTCGATGATGAAGCCGCCGTCGCCGGCCACGGTGTCGATGAGTTGCTTGCAGCAATCGCGAACCTCTTGCTCGGTACCAAAGGCCAACAGGTCGTTGGGCACGCCGCCGCTAAGGCAAAACTTCTGCCCCAGCTTCTCGTGCGCCTTGACGACGTCGCTGCGGTCGACGTGGAAGACAATGCTCTTCTCGGGCAGGTCGGCGATGTAGTCGAGGTTGGCGTCCCAATCGCCCTCGGCGTAGAACAACGTCTGGATGCCTTGCTCCCAAAGCCCCTCAATGATCTGCCTGAGCATAGGCCAATAGAACTTCTCGAACTGGGCCGGCGAGATGAACGGCACGCAGCCGCGGTGCATCCAAAAGCCCACCGGGACGTTGCGATCCGGATCGGCGCCGCCGGCGGCGATGTGCAGCAGGTGCGGCGTCAACGCTTCACAGGCGGCGACCACCTTCTCCGGTCGCTGGAACATGTCCATGCAGAGGCCTTTGTAGCCTCGCAGCTTGTCGGCAATAATGTCGAATGGGGCTTTGAGGATTCCCGAAATGGCGGATACGGTGCCCGACTCGCTCCGCAACTTGGCCGCTTGCGTGCCGAAGCCGTAGAAGTACTGCAGCATCGCCATCCCGCCCTTGAGGAACGAGAGGTTGTTGCGATACGACGTCGGCTCGCCCATCGGACTGACGTCGTCGGACACCCGAGGCAGCCAGACGTTGAACAAGTAGCCGGTGGGATCCTCGATCAACTGATCGTACTCGTCCGGCCGCATCCAGGCCTCTTCCTCCGACGGCTCGATGTACTGAAAACCGGTGTCCTCCGGCAGATCGATGCCCGGCACGGCGTAGTACTTCAGCCCGATCGCCTGCGTCAGCCCACTCCAGCCGTAAACCATGTTGCCGACCACCGCGTCCCAGTCGAAATCGGCGGCACACTTCCGCGCGGCGGCAAAGGCAAGCTCGTAGTCCTGGGTGACCTCTTGGGCCGTGTAACCGGCGTACTTGGCCGTGAACTCCGCCACAAACGGCCGAATCGGCACCATGTCGGGCTTTTCGTTCCGCATGGCCGTGGTGTAGCGGGCCATCCGCTCCTGGTATAGCTTCTCCATGTCGGCGGACATAACGACAACGTCCTCCCTGAGCAGGTTAATCCGGCGTCTATTCCAATAAATCAGCGGATCTCAGCAGCGCGGCGGCCACCGGCGACCCCAATGGTACCGCCACAGTATGGCAGACCGCCGAGACGGTGTCAATTGGCCTCGGAGATGGGATGGGGAGGTGAAGGGGTGAGGGGGTGACAAGGTGAGAGGCGCAAGCGGGATTATTGTTGAGCGGCGGCAGGCACCTTCTAAGGCTAATTCCTTGGCTACTGCCTGCTGTCTACTGCGTACCGCCTACTGCCCTCTCCCCCTCAAAACTCCAACCGCCGAAATGCGCGGAAGCCCAACCGTAGCGGGAGGAACGTGGCCAGAATGCCCAAGACGATGCTGGCCACCGTGCCGCCAATCAGCGAGAAGTCCATCCACCAGCGCATCGCCTCTTGCGGCGGGCTTGGGCCGGCGGCCGAGATCTTCTCGGCAACCATGCAGAAATGACAAGGTAGGGCCGTCAACAGGACCACCGCGAGGATATAGAGCGTGCTGATGACCAGCGTCAGCGTGCCGCCGAATCCGGCCGCGATCCGCGAGGGCGATTGCTCGCGGAAGTTAGGCAGCCGGGCCCCAAGCCCTACGGCGATGCCCGAGAGCCCCACGCAGAGTAGCACGCACGTTAATTGGTGGCTGGCCAACACCGTCGGCGAGACCTGCAACATCATGTCGCTCAGCAGGATCAGTCCGCAGCAGGGCAGGATCGACCCGCCGGCGGCGAAAAGGAACTTTCCCCAGAGAATCGTGCCCCGCCGCACCGGCAACAGACCGAGGATCCAGAACCGCCGCCCCTCGAGGCTGATCATGGGGAAGACGAACCGCGTGGTGAACGTCGACATCAGCAGCCCCACGACCGAGAGATTCAGGAAGCTGACCATGTTCACCCAGCGGAAGTAGTGCATGTCGTAGCTGAAACGGCGGATGTTCAGGAAGTACAGCAGCAGCAATCCGAAGAGGATCAGCACCTGCGACCACTGCACCGGGTCGCGGCGAAACAGCCGCAGGTCCTTGACGATGATCAGCCGCATCTGCGGGGTGAGGAAGCCGGTGATCCGCATCAGCGTGCGATCGAGCCAGGCGACGGCTGCCCGGCGGCGCGGGTGTTGTTTCCCCGAGAGCGCGCTGTAGGCGGGACGATAGATCCGCCCGGCCAGCCAAATGGCCAGTTGCCGACAACCCAGGGAGTTGGCGATCAGCACCACCAGAAACAGCACGCTCTCGACCCAGACGTGCCGCGCGGCCTCTAGCAGCCCCATACTCAGCCACCAACTCGGCAGCAACCGGCCCTCGGCCGGCTCCATTCGCTCGAGCATCTCCTGGAACCAGTCCGGTGTGAGTAGGTTGCCCTCCGGGCCGGTGACCAGCGACCACCCCAGCCAGAGCCCTCCCAGGGCGATCAGCGCGACCAGCGCAATCAGCGTCCGCGTTTGCCCGCCGGGCATGCGGTAGACGATGCCGAGGCAGAGCATGGCCCCGATTCCCGCGGGGATATAGACGAACGCCAGCATGAACGCCGGCAGCATCGCGTAGTAGTACCACGGCGCGGCCGCCGCGATGCCGTAGGCCACCAGCATCGGGCTGCCCAGCAGCAAAAAGCCCCAACTGCTCAGCAGCAGCGCTTCCTGGAATTTGTGCAAGAACACCCGCTCGGTCCGCGCCGGCGTGGTCAACAAGTACGCCGTTTCGCGAGAACGGAACAGCGACCCGTAGAGGATGATGCCCGACGAGAAGACCAGCATCACCATCAACGCCGCGAAGAACATCCCGAACACGGCCCGCACCGTCACGTCGTGCTGTTCGGGATGGGGGATGCTCATTTGCAGGAAGCGAAAGCCGCCCACGAACAGCCAGAAGAGCCCCATCCACAACACCAAGCTCATTGCCAAACCGATCCCCATCCGCAGCCGGGCGCGGGAAATCGCCTGACGCAGCGCGGTGCCGACGATCCGCCACCGCAAACGCCAAAACGCCCTGGCTTCCGCCTCGACGGAGAGGAAGTCCTCTGGCGCCGTCCGCGTCTGCGGGGCCAGGCTGCCGATCGGCGGATGGGCGGAGAGTTCTTGGCTCACGGCTTCTGTGTCTTAAGAACCTCGTCGTCAGTCTCGTCGTCGCGGCTCGCTCGGAGGCGACTCGGCGCGGCCGTTTCCGTTGCCGTTCTCGCCGTTGGTCAGTTCGAGAAACAAGGCTTCCAGCGACGCGTCGCGCGAGGAGAGCTTCTGCCGCAGCTCGGCCACCGTGCCGAGGAAATGCAGCCGGCCGGCGTTCATGATCGCGATCCGATCGGCGATCTCCTCGGCGACCGAAAGCGTATGCGTCGACATGAAGACGGCCGTACCCGCCGCCGCCCGACGCCGCAGCAGGTCTTTGACGATCCGCACGCTACGGGGATCGAGTCCCACCATCGGCTCATCGATCACCAGCACCTGCGGCTGGTGCAACAAGGCGGAGGTGAACACCAGGCGTTGCTTCATGCCGTGCGAATAGGTCTCCGCCAGGTCGTCGAGGAAGCCGCCGAGGTCAAAGGTCTCCGACTCTTCCTCGATCCGCTGCCGGATCGACGACCGCGGGAGTCCGCGCATCTCGGCGGTGAACTCGAGAAACTCTCGGCCGGAAAGTTTGTCGTAAAGATACGGTTCGTCGGGCACGTAGCCCAACAGACGCGTGGCTTGGCGCGGGTCGGCCACGACGTCGTGCCCACAGACCTCGACGGTCCCACGATCCGGCCGCAACAGGCTCACGATCATCTTGATGGTGGTCGTCTTGCCGGCCCCGTTGGGGCCCAGCAGCGCGAACACCTCGGCGGGCCGGACATCCAGCGTCAGGTCGTCGACGGCCGTCTTGCGTCCGTAGGTTCGGGTAACGCCGCGAAACTCGATCATCCCACTAGCCCCCCTACGGTTGCTGTGCCGTTGCCCTGGCAAAAGCCACGCGCTCTCGGTCCCACTGCTGCTCGAGCGCCGCAACGCGCTTCCCGGCGATCCGCTGAAACGTCATCTTGGCACCGAAAATGGTCATCTCTTGCCGTAAGACGGTGCCGGCCTTGACGTGGCTGCCGTCGGCCAACACGCGCTCTTCGCGGCAGACCCAGAGCCGTCCACGGGGCGGCGTCTTGCCGATCAGCCGAAAGCCGGTCTCGCCTCGGCAGACGACGACCCAGGTGGCGATCTGATGACCGTTGTAGTTGATCCGATGGATGTCCTCGACGGTGGCTTTCAACCGCTCGGTCTTGAACGTCGGCAGGCCGGGGCTGTACGTCTCGAGTTTCCAGCTCTGGCCCATTTGCAGATCCGGCAGTAGCGTCTGCGGCGACATCGCATCGCCCAGCATGACGCCCCGCGGCAGGTCGACGGAATCTTCGTAGATGTCGTTGCCGAAGCGAATCACCAACTTCAACTTGGCCCCGTCGGCCGTGCCTTGCATCTTGATCACCGGCACCCCAGGATCGGACCGCAAAATCGACTCGAAGGCAACCAGGTGGCCCAGCATGTCGACCGTCAACGTACTCTCGGCGTCCATCCTTAGCTCGCCAAGTTCCGAGTCGCTAAGCTGAATCGCCGTGCCGATCCAACCGGGCAACAGGGCGTGTACGGGAAGCCGGTCGAAGTGGACTTTGCTGGAGATCTGCACCGACTCGCCGGGCATCTCCGTCGTGCTGCTGATCGCCCACCCGAGCGCACGGTCGTCCAAGCTGATCTCCCACCCCACCGGAGGCTCGTCCTGTCGGGCTTCGAGAATGGTCCTGTAGTTTGGGGGATCGCCAACCAGAAGTGGTGGAAGCACTTTCTGGATAACCAGCCAACTCATGGCCGACAGCCAAAGCAGAACCACCGCGGTGTTGACCCAACGACTGTACATTGTGTCTTCCTGCGCTCGGGCATTCCCGCAATCGGCGTGTTCCCGCAATTGGGCCTGAAGTCCGATTCGATTGTATCAGATTTCGGCCTGTGAATCCGCGCGAGAACTCCATTTGGCGCCCCTTGGCTTGCCTATCTTCCCTAAGGTGACTTCGATCGAGCTTGCAAGAAACTGCGATTCCACGGATGATACCCGCTCCGATTGGAAACGGCACGCGGCCACCCCGTACGGCGGTGTCGCGTTGCCGGCAAAGAGCACTTCAGACGGCGGCCCTGCCAGCCCGAACGACCCGACTGCGGCGGATCGCTATCACGTAAACACGTACCACCCGAGCACGGAGGCGAAGGGAATGCGACGACATTATCAGCCCGCGGCAACCTATCTGGCCCTGTTGACGTTGTTCCTGTTGCCGATTTGCGGTTGCGGCGGAGGCGACGCGACGACTACGGTGGCGATCGATGCCCCCGAGGAAGGCGACGCGTCGGGCGCGCCGGCCGCTGCCATAACGCCGGAACCGCCGCCGGAACCGGTGCGGCCGGAGGTGGAGTTCGTGACCTCGATGGGCCGGATCGTCTTGAGGCTGGAGCGTGAGAAGGTCCAGCAGACGGTCGACAACTTCGTCAAGCACGTGCAGAACGGGCACTACAAAGACACGATCTTCCACCAGGTCGTCAAGGACCGGCCGAGCGTGCTGGTGGGCGGCCTGTTTCTGGCCACGCAGGCCGAGAAGCCTCTGGCTACGGCACCCATCGGCATCTATTGCGAAGCCGACAACGGCTTGCCGAATCGCCGCGGCACGATCTCGATGAGCCGTCTGCCGGGCAACCCCCACAGCGCCACCTGCGGTTTCTTCATCAACGTCAGCGACAACGAAGCGGCGTTCGACCCGACCACCGGCTACACGCCCGACAATTACGGGTATTGCGCCTTCGGCGAGGTGATCGAAGGGATGGACGTGATCGACAAGATCGCAGCCGTCGAGACCGAGAGTGCCGGCGATTTCGACCGCATCCCGGTCACACCGGTGGTGATCGAGTCGGCGCGCGTGATCAAGTAGACACGATCATTTCGACGTTACCGCCGCGTACTGCCGGCGAAGCTCGTCGAGTAGCGTTCGTTGTGTGTAGATTCGCCCGGTCGGCTTGTCGAAGTTGCGGCCGCCCTTTGTGGATTTCGACATCATCCGGTTGGCCTTCTTCCCGTCCGGGTCGCTGGCGAAGTAGCCGATCACGTCGGCCCCTTTGACGCCGCGGCCGATCAACTCCTTCACCGTCTGCTTCCCGCGGTGTAGCGAACTGATCCGCTCGAGCCGGTCGTAGGCGTCGGCGTGGGGCGCGATCCTGCGCATGAACTTCAGCCCGGCCGGCGTGCGAAGCTGACGCACCAAAAAGTCCCCGTCCGGTGGGACCTTCTCCAGGATCTCCTGCCGATCGGCCACGGAGAACCCCAATGTGTCCAGCCGGCCAAACAGCGGCGCCACCTGCCCCCGTGAGATAATATCTCCCGTCCGATACCCCGGCACGGCAGCGAAATGGTGCGAAACGGCCTTTTCTACGTCGGCCCACTTCGGCAGGGGTTTTCGCGGAGGGGCGGCACGAATGTCGGCTGAGAGCGTGGTTCCCAGCAGCACGAGGCATATGAAAGACGACGAACGTAGGTTCCAGCTAGCAAACATGCTTGTCACCTCGTCATTTTTTGTTCTCTGCGAATAGTACGTCTCCGGGAAGTCGGCGGTCTCTGTAGTTCCCGTGTCTCGTATCTGGCCGACTACCGCAGAGGGCACCAAGACTACAGAAACATAGCGATCCACACTGGTTAACCAGCCTGGATTGTCTACGCACTGCGTGGACAATTGCTGTGAAGTGCGGTGCGCATCTTGCACGATGACACGCCCAATCGTCACACTCCTCGGCCCGCAAACTACCCCCTCTTTACGCAATCTCCCACACCTTCTCCCCCGCCGCCATCTCAGTGGAGCGGATCGCCGAGTTGTGCCGAATTCATGGAATGGATCGATATCGACTCGCCGTGTGCGCGTGCGTGGCTTGGCGCCGTTTGGCCACGATGTTGGACTGTAGCGATTAGAGAAGGTGGTTCATGTACGACACCCATTTTGGCTTCTCCACTCGGCCGTTCGCCTCGGTACCCCGGGCGGAGGCCTACTTTCCGGCGGCGGCCATCGAAAATGCGCGGGTGACGCTGGCTCGATGTTTGGCCCGGGGGGAAGGAGCCGGATTGGTCGTGGGGCCGTCGGGCACCGGGAAGAGCCTGCTCTGCGCGGTGTTGGCCGAGCAGTTCCGCGAGGCGTTTCGGGTGGTGCGGTTCGGCAGCGGACGGATCAGCACGCGGCGAAACCTGTTGCAGACGATCCTCCACCAACTCGGCCGGCCGTATCGCGAGATGGACGAAGGCGAATTGCGGTTGGCGCTGGTCGATTACCTGACCACGGGCGAGGACTGTCTGCAGGGGATGATCTTGCTGGCCGACGAGGCCCACACGTTGCCGCTGAGGCTGCTCGACGAAATCCGCATGCTGACCAACGTCGCCCGCGACGGCAAGCCGGCCGTGCGTTTGTTGCTCTGTGGCGGCGGTGTTTTGGAGGAGCGTTTTGCCAGCCCGAAACTCGACTCCTTCAGCCAGCGTTTGGCAGCCCGCTGCTATCTCGAAGCCCTCAGCCGGACCGAAACGCAGCAATACATCCGAGCGCAGATCGAGGGAGCCGGCGGAACCGGCGAGGAGATCTTCAGCGACGACGCATCCGACAGCACGTTTCAAGCGACCGACGGCGTGCCGCGTTTGATCAACCAGCTTTGCGACCACGCGATGCTGCTGGCGTGTGCCGACGGCCGGCAGCGCGTCGAGGCGGCACAGGTCGACGAAGCCTGGGCCGACTTGCAGCAGTTGCCCACGCCCTGGAACGGCGAAAGCGAGACCGACGAAGCGGACCAGAACGTGATCGAATTCGGCTGCCTCGACGACGAGCCCGAAGCCATCTCGCAGACGGAAACGTGGGATTCCGACACGCCGGAATTGCGGATCTCGCCGGAGTCGTCCGATGCCGACTTGCCCGATGCCGACTTGCCCGATGCCGACCTTGCTGACGTCGACTTTGCTGACCAAATCGACCCGGGCGTGACGGAGCCGTCGAAGCAACTCGACCAGATCGAAGGCATGCTAGCCGATGTGGCCTGCGAGGAGGATGCCCGCCGGGACAAGGCTCCGCAGGACGCCGCAGAGGAGGGCGAGGGCGTCTTTGAGCCGGCCGGTACGATTGGCCCGGAGGTGGAGCTGCTTTTCGACGATCCGTTCGAGGAGCAATTCGAGGAAGAGGAGGTTGTGGACAATCGATACCACGCTCCGACCGTGCGATTGCCGGTGACGCCGGCCCCCGACCCGCCGCGGTCGGAAATGCGCGCGGATTGGTCGCTGGTTTCCGTGACGGGAAAACGAGCGGAGCCGAAGCAACTGGGTCCCAACGACCTCGAATCGGACGAGCCCGAGCCGCTGGAAGCACAGGCTCCGCAGGAAGCACAGGCTCCGCAGGAAGTTCAAACCCCCCTTGAAACCGAAGCACGGATTGAAGAGGAAGCACGTTTCGGGACGGAAACAGCACCCGCCCCCCAGTTCCCGCCGGAACCGGAAACGCGGCGTAACGAGCCGGTTCCGGCCGAGAACGCGTGGACGACGACGTTCTCCGTCGAAGAGAGTCCGCCGGCAATGTACGAGCCGTCGCCGATTCGGGAGCCGGCCGTGGCCGCCAATTCCGTGGATGAATGCCGGTCCATGGGGGCATGCCTGCCCATAGCGGACGGCACCTGCGAAGGCGTCGACGAGATCGCCACGTTGGAGACCGACGACACCTCGCCCGAGCCGGTCGGTGCCGCCGCGTCCCCGCCGCGCCCGGAATTCGGCCGGCTGTTTGCCAGCTTGCGCGGCCGTTGAGTACGGCGCATCCCAGCCCACAACGTCATGACCACCATCCTCGAAGCACTACAGCAGATCGACGGCACGGCGAGCCGGCCGCCCGGCTTACGGTCGGCGGAGGTGGTTGACGTTGCCCCAACCGAATCGAGCGCCGCGGCGTTCTTCGAAGAGAATTGGATTGCCCCGGACGCGGTGTTCGAGGGGCTTGCCGCGTGTGTGGCGTCGACCGACGACGATCGCGACCCGGAGGCGGTGTTTGCCGACGGCGTGGCTTCCTACGCTTGTGCCCCCGGCCAGCCGGATACGATCGACGCCGACGCTCTCCACGACCAAGACCTCAACCGACGCAGCGGCCGTCGTGAAACACCCGAGGCAAACCTGCCGCCGGTGCGATGGCCGCTGTTGCCCAGCGACGCGCACACCTGCGCGTTTGGAGAACTGGCCCAGTCGCTCGCGGCGCGATTCTCGGCCGAGCAGGCTGTCACGCTGATGTTCACCAGCCCGGGCGACGGCCAGGGTACGCTCGAGGTGCTGCTGCCGGTGGCCGCCGTGTTGGCCGAGCAAACCGGCCAGGAAGTCCTGTTGCTGGACGCCGACTTCCGCCGCGCGGCGCTGGCCGGCCGTCTGGGCACGGTCGCCGCAACCGGATTGGCCGATATCCTGATGGGCACCACGGCCTGGCAATCGACCGTGCGTCGCACGGCCGTGCCGCACCTGAGCCTGTTGCCCGGCGGGAGATTCCCCGTGCTCGGCGGCGGCCCGCCGCAACGGCTGAACCTCCAACCCCTGCTAGAAGAACTCGGCCGCCAATACGCGTGGGTCTTGGTCAACGCCCCATCGCTGGCCCATCGCGAAACGGCCCCCGTGGCGGCGGATTGTTCGGGAACGTTGCTGGTTGTGCGCCTCGGACACACGGTGCGGCGAGCCGTGGGCGAATCCGTGCTCGCCATCGAACAATGTGGCGGACGGCTGTTGGGAAGCGTGGCGGTCGAGGCGTAGGGGGCTGTGAGGGCATCCGAGATTTCGGACGATCCGTCCAATCGCTACGGCTGGCCCCCGAAACGGCCCGTTGGGGTGGCCGGGGGCCGTTGTCGACTCCAGTCGGCCGCGCGCGCCGGTCGATCAACAACCAAGGCCGGCGTGCTCCCAAGAAACGCTCCCACCCGGCCGCGGTCTCCCGGAGGACAGTACCATGTGGCGAGGTTTCTTTTTGGCGGTCGGCATCTTCCTGTTGATCCTCGGCGCGGAGTGCCTGGGCGTAGAGCAGGTCACTTTGAAGCTCCACGAAGCTCCCCCGCCGGCGGTGGGCTACCCGCGGGAGAAGCCGCCCGAAAAAGGCCCGCAAAAGAAGATCACCCCGCCACGTTGGGCCCCCTGGAGCCTGATGTCCTGCGGGGCGGTCGTGTGCCTCTATTCTTTCACCATCCCGGCCCGGGTGCGTGGGTAGACGCGCAGGTCGTAGTAGATAGTAGTCGTCTCGCTCCGCGAGACGTCAGGGCCTCTTTCGAAGCAAGATGACTTCGCCGCGGCAGCCGACGTCGCTATTCCCCTCCTGCCGCCACCGGGCGCAGCGGACTGCCGGCCAGCACGAGTCGCTTGCGACCCCCGGTGGATGCAAAGTCGATTGTGGCCTTGCGCGACGTGCCCGAGCCGCTCAGCGCGACGATCCGGCCCAGACCATATTTCGGGTGACGCACCAGCATATCTTGATGATACGCCTCCGGGTCGACCGAAGGCGACGGCTTGCCGCCGGCCAACTCGGCAGCCGTGGTCAACATGGCCGCGGGGATGGCCGGCCGTGAGGGCGCGGCTTCGGTTTGCGAGAAGACCGGCTCTTCGTAAGCCGGCGGCAGGCCGTACGACTCGATCGTGCCCGGCTCGCGAAGCTCCATCTCCTCACGCGGCAACTCCATCAGGAAATGGCTCGGCACGGTCATCTTCCGCTGCCCACGGAAGTCGCGGTAGCGGGCCAGGCTGAGCTGCAACTCCTGCTGTGCGCGTGTGACGCCGACGAACGTCAGCCGTCGCTCCTCTTCGAGTTGCTCCGGATCGTGGCGGCTGCGTTCGTGCGGCAACAGCCCTTCCTCAACGGCTACCAGGTAGACGACGGGGAACTCCAAACCCTTCGAGGCGTGTAGCGTCATTAACGTCACCCGATCGACCTCGACTTCCCAGTCGTCGGTGTCGTTGACCAGACTGGTCTCCTCTAGGAAGGCCTCCAACTGCGACTCGCCGTTGTGACGTTCGTCGAACTCGCGGGCCACGGTCAGCAGTTCCTGGATGTTGGCCAGGCGTTGCTGGTCCTCCTCGGTATCGGATTTTTGGAGTTGCTCCTGGTAGCCCGTCTCGGCCAGCACGTGACCGAGAAGCTCTTCCAACGGTCCGCCGGCCACCGCCGTCAGCCGATCGAAAATCGCTACGAACTTCACGACCAGCGAAGCGCTCCGCTTGCTCAGCGTGTCGATCTGACGGCACGCCCGGGCGGCATCGAGCATCGTCATCGCGTTGCGGGTTGCGTAGTCTGCCAGCCGCCCGATCGTCGTCTTGCCGATCCCTCGGGTCGGTGTGTTGATCACTCGCAGCAGGGCCACCTCATCCTGCGGGTTGTTCAGCAGTTGCAGGTATCCCAAGACGTCCTTGATCTCCTTGCGCTGAAAGAACTCCAGCCCGTTGACCATTTGGTAAGGAATGCCCTGATCCCGCAGCGCAAACTCCAGCGCCCGAGACAGCGCGTTGACCCGGTAGAAGATCGCGAAGTCGCGGGGGCGGCGCCGGCCGCTGCGGATTTGCTCGGCCATTTGGGCGGCGATGCTCTGCGCTTCGTCGCAATGCGTGGCGTAGTTTACCAGGCGGACGGGACTTCCCGGGCCGTTCTCCGTGTAGAGGCTCTTCTCTTTGCGGCGGACGTTGTGGGCGATCAGTTCGGCCGCCACACGGAGAATCCGCTGTGTGCTGCGATAATTCCTCTCCAGCCGCACCACCCGAACCGACGGAAAGTCCTTCTCGAATTCGAGGATATTCTTCAGGTTTGCCCCCCGCCAGCCGTAGATCGATTGGTCGGGGTCGCCGGTCACCGCCAGGTTGGGATGATCGATCGACAGCGCCCGGGCGATGGCGTATTGGGCCAGGTTGGTGTCTTGGTATTCGTCGACCAGGATGAACCGATATCGCTCGTCGAGTTCGGCGCGGACATCGGGGTTCTCGCGCAACAGCGTGGCCACATGCAGCAGCAGGTCGTCGAAATCGACGGCGTTGGAGGCGGCGAGGTAAGTTTGGTAGGCTGGGTAAGCGCGCTTGACCGCCGAGCCGGCCGTACTTCCAGAATGGGGCTCGTATTGACCCGGGAGTATTAGGTTGTTCTTTGCCCAGCTTATCGCCTTGGCAATTGCATCGGGCGACGCCTGGCTGGCGTCAATCTTCAGCCGCCCTAGGGTCCGCCGGAGTGCTTGAGCGCTGTCGCCTGTGTCGTAGATTGTGTAGTTTTCCTCAAGTCCCACAAACGGCGCGTATTTCCTCAACATTCGAGCGCAAAATCGATGGAAGGTGCTCAGCCACGGCATCCGTTCGGGGGCGAGGTCCTGAACTCGGTTGCGCATTTCGTCGGCGGCCTTGTTGGTGAACGTCAGCGCGAGAATCTGGTGCCCGGGGATGCCGCGTCGGATCAGCCACCCGATCCGACGGGTTACGACGCGAGTCTTCCCGCTGCCGGGGCCGGCCAGAATCAGCAGCGGCCCCTCAATGTGCTCGACCGCCTCGCGTTGGGCTTCTGTCAGGCCTTCGAGGAGTTCTTCCAACGGCGTGCTCCGTCACTACGAGAGATCACGAATTGCCCCGGATCGCGACTTCCGCCGGCACGTGCTGCCGGCGTCTTCGGTCGTTCTCGACAGCAGCCAGTATACGCCGTCGCCGGCCCAGCGGGAGGCCCTGCAACCGCGCCGGCCATCGCCTGCCGCCAAGGCGTGAATGCCGTCAAGTCACAAAAAACACGCAGAAGTGGGCTTGTCTTTCGGAAAAGTACTTCCGAGAATACCGCGATTGGCTATACTCTTTGGTCAACGCGGGGACGGAGCCGTCACCGTATCGGTACGCTGGCACCAATTCGGATTAGTTCGGGAGGGATCCCATGGGAACGCGGATTCGGCTTAGGACAAACGACACCCAGGCCACCGAGATGGCCGAGAAGCTGGAGATGAGTACGGCGGAGATTGGCCTCTCGGTGCGCACGACGAACTGCCTGGAAGAGCGCGGGATTTTCACGGTCAACGACCTGCTGCACTGCACCCGCGACGACCTGCTGAGCATTTCCAATTTCGGCGAGAAGACGCTCGAGGAAGTCTACAAGGCGTTGGAAGGAGTTGGCTTCTTCCGCAAGGCGAAGCGCGACGCGGCCGACGAAGAGCCCCAGTTCGCTGCGCATCCCCGTTAGACGAGACGCACCAACGTTCGTCGACCAGCCGTCTCGCTCCGCGAGATGTGGCGGTGTCTCGCCCGGCGAGCCACCTACCCGACGCGGGCACCGTGGAGCACGTATCGTGGCACGTATTTTCCGTTACTACGGCAAGAAGCGCGGCAACCGGCGCACCGGCTCGAACGCGGCCGGCACGGCGGGCGAGGCCCTCTTCTTCGCTGCCTTGCTGCTGATCGGCTGTATCGGCTGCGCGGCGTTCTTCTTCTTTCTGGTCCTGCCTCAGTGGCGGGTGAACTACGAGTATCTCGAAACCACGTGCCGGGTCGTCGGCAAGAGCATTTCGCGGCAAGACGGGGAAGAGGGGGCCCTCTACCGCCCGGATCTGCAGATCGAATACGAAGTCGACGGCCAGACGTACGTCGAGGTAGCCTACGACGTACAACGTGCCTACTCGCCGGGCCGAGACGAGAAGCAGGCGATTCTCGACGGGTTCGTCGAGTACACCGAAGAAAACGGACAGCGCTATCTCTGCTGGTACGATCCGGACGACCCCCGCAAGGTCGTGCTGGTGCGTGGGTTGAGTTGGTGGGCGTGGCTGGTGTTTGCCGTGCCGATTTCCTTCGTGCTGATCGGCGGGGGCGGACTGATCTATCGTTTGTTGCATTGGGGCAAGTCGGCGGAACGCAGCGCGGCGATGACCCGCCGGCTGACCGCGCCCGACCCGTTCGGCGGTGAGGAGATCGAGTTTCCCAACGTCCCCGACGGGGCCGACGTTACCAATAGCCCCGGCACGCGGTTGAAGTTTCGGCTACCGATCGGCACGTCTGCCGGCTGGGCGCTGTTCGTTACCGCGTTGGGCTGTCTGCTGTTCAACGGCGTGGTGGCGGTCTTCGTGACGGTCGTCGTCGGCGGCCATCTCGACGGCGAACCCAATTGGTACCTGACGCTTTTTCTGATCCCCTTCGTGCTGGGCGGGATCGCGCTGATCGCCTTCTTTGTCCGGCAACTGTTGGTTACCACGGGCGTAGGCCCCACGCAGGTTGAGATCTCCGCCCACCCGCTGCATCCCGGCGAGCGTTGCCGGCTTTTCGTCACGCAATCGGGTAAGCTGAAAGTGAACTCGATTTCGGTGATGTTGGTGTGTGAAGAAGCGGTCGCCTATCGCCAAGGCACCAACACGCGGACGGAAACCCGCGAGGTACACCGGCAGACGGTTTACCGCCGCGAGGCATTCGAGATAGGCCATGGGACGCCCTTCGAGGCGGAGTTCGACCTGGACGTTCCCGCCGGCGCCATGCACTCCTTCAAGTCGACGCACAACGAGATCAACTGGAAGGTGCTCGTGCAGGGCGACGTCACCCGCTGGCCCGATTACCAGCGCGTGTTCCCGGTGATCATCCATCCGGAAACCGTCCCCAGCGGCCCCCAGCCGCTACGGCAGGAGAGAAGTCCGCAAGAGTCGCGTCGGCAGGAGCCGCGTCAGCCCAGTCCGATTCGGCAGAGTCCGATTCGCCAGGGAACGGTGCATCCATGAACCACGCCGCCGCCAACATCGCCGGAAGGGGGCGGCCCACGGTCACCATCCGTCTCGACGGCAACGGCCGCGTCTATCGTCCGGGTGAGACCCTCTCGGGCCAGTATCGACTGGTGTCGGCCGCCGCGGGCGACGTCAAGGCCGTCGAGGTTTCGGTGCTCTGGTACACCGAGGGCAAGGGTGAAGAGGATCTTGCCGTACACGAGTTCGACCGCACCAGTGCCGAGGACGGCGAGCGGATCGAAGTCGGCCGGCCGCAACCGATTCGCACCGTCTTGCCGCAGAGCCCGTTGAGCTACGACGGGGCGATCGTGAAACTCCGCTGGTGCGTCCGCGTGAGGGCCTTCCTGCAAGGCGGCGGAGAGGTCGTCGGCCAGAAGGTCTTTCAGTTCGGCGACGTCCTGCCGGTCGAGGGCTAGACGTGAGCCAGCGCCCTCAGCCGGATCCTGCGGAAAACCCCTTCTCTGCCGCCCGCATCCGGCCTGGCGCCGTGGCGTACCTGCCCACCCCCACGACGAACGTCGGCGAGTTGGTCGAGCGGCTTCGCCAAAACGACTGGTGGGGCCAAATCGTCGGGCCGCACGGCTCAGGCAAATCGGCCTTGCTGGCGGCGCTGGTCCCGGTCATCGAGCAATCGGGACGGCCGACGCTGGTCGTCGAGTTGCACGACGGGCAACGTCGCCTGCCGATCAAGCCGGGCTGTCTCAAAGGTCCCGACGCCCCGAAACAACTGGTCGTCGACGGCTACGAACAACTCAGTCGCTGGCATCGACACCGGGCAAAACGCCTCTGCCGCCGGCGTGGCCTAGGGCTGCTGGTCACGTCCCACGATTCGGTCGGATTGCCCGATCTGTGTCGCGTGGCAACGGATCTCACGCTGGCCCAGCAAATCGTCAGTCGTTTCCAAGACGGCTTCCCGCCCCTGGTCACGGCAGGCGATGTGGCCGCAACGTACGCGGCCCACGACGGCGACGTCCGCGAGATGCTGTTCGACTTCTACGACTTGTACGAGGCGCGGCGGCGCGAAACGCAGGATTCCTCAGCCGGTGTGATGCCTCCTGACGATTGAGCGTGTACGTGGTTCGCCAGAACGCCGCGCCGTGTGCGAGCGCCCGACCCCCACGTCAATCGAAGCGTGGTCTTCCAAGCAGGACTGCCAAGAACAACAGTCCGATCGGCAGGAACCACAGCACCAGGGCCAAGTACCCGCTGATCAGCCCCGCCACAGCCAGGCCGTTGCCCTCGTCGATCCCCTGCCGAATGCGGCCGCGCGCCACGTGACCGCAGATCACCGCTGCCAACGACATCGGGAAGATCGTCAGCCAGGCAGGCCAGAAGATACAAGTCCCCAACAGTGCCGCGTAGCAGAGGACTCCCAGCGTGAAGGAGGCCGTTGCCATCCCCTTGCTGCGAGACCCCGGCGAGTCATCGTACGGCGCCCGCGTATCGGCAACACGCTCCGGCAGCGCCTCGGGTGATCGGTAGGGATTGAAGTCATCCACGACGACGGGCAACCTCGCGAGAGCTACTGGCTCCACGGCTCCACGTTCGACCGTTTCGCCCACGCGTCGTACGACTTGGCCAGGTCTTGCACGATCACCGGATATTGGGCGGCCAGGTCTTTCGTTTCGGTGCGGTCGGCCAGCATGTCGTAGAGTTCCCAGCCGCCGCCGTAGCGGCTGACGAGCTTCCAGCGGCCGTCGCGCACGGCCCGGTTGCCCTCGTGCTCGAAGAAGATCGGGCCCCGTTGCCGCTTGCCGCCGCGGATGATCGGCATCAGGCTCATGCCGGCCGGGCGTTTTAGCGTGTAGCCGCCGAGGTGTGCCGGGAAGGGCACTTTGGCGGCCTCTAGGCAAGTCGGCAGGACGTCGACCACGTGGCCGATCTCCCGGGTGATGCTGCCGCGGAAGATGGCCGCCGGCCAGGAGACGATCAGCGGCGTGGCGATGCCGCCCTCGTGGACGTAGTGCTTGTAGAGCCGAAACGGCGTGTTGCTGGCGTTGGCCCAGGCGATGCCGTAGCTCTGGTAAGTGTCTTCCGGGCCCGGATAGACGTTCGGGTTGTTGCCCGCCTGCACGGTCCGTCCGGCACGCGTCCGCTGCGGGATGTGCAAGCCCTTCCACTCCGGCGCAACTTCCTCGGCCGAGGCGCCGTTGTCCGAGAGGAACATCACCAGCGTGTTCTGCTGCTGCCCGACTTGCCGCAGCCGGTCGATGATCTTGCCGATGCCCTGGTCCATCATGTCGACCTGGGCCGCATAGACCTCCATCCGCCGCTGTTGCCAGGGCTTGAAGGAGTTCATTTCCCACGCCCGCACTCTTTGGTCGCGCGGCGTCAGCGGCCAGCGAGCGTCGACGATCCCCATCGCGATCATCCGCTGGTGGCGTTGTTTTCGCAGCGAGTCCCAGCCCATGGCGTACTTCGACCGATACCGCGAGATCATCTCCGGCGGCGCGTGCAACGGCCAATGCGGGGCGCTGTAGGCCACGTAGAGGAAGAACGGCCGGTTGGCCCGGGCGCCCTGCTCGATGTACTGCGCGGCCCGCTCGCTGATCGCGTCGGTATAGTAGTGCTCGCCGGTGGCGCCGACGAACTGGTCGTCGCGGGTGAGCGTCACCGGATCGAAGTAGCTCCCGGCCCCGTGGATCGTGCCGTAGAACCGTTCGAAGCCGCGCTGCATCGGCCAGTTGAACTTCGGCCCGCCCGAGCCGACGTGCTTGGTCAGATGCCACTTGCCGCACATGAACGTCTGATATCCGGCCGCCTTGAGGATCTCGGCCAGCGTGGCCGTCTCGATATCGAGGTTCGCCCGATACCCCGGCCGCTTGTAGTCGTACATCATATGCCCCACGCCGGCCGCATGCGGATAGAGCCCGGTGAGCAGCGACGCCCGCGTAGGACACGACCGCCCACAGTTATAGAACTGCGTAAACCGCAGCCCGTCCTTGGCCAGCTTGTCGAGCGAGGGCGTAAGGACTTCCGAGCCGTAGCAGCCGAGGTCGGAGAAGCCGAGGTCGTCGGCCACGATCAGAATGATATTCGGCTGCTCGCCGCGGATGGGCAACTGGGCCGGACAGCAGTCGACCCATCCGGCCAACAGCACCATGATGCCTAACGTGCATAACAATCGCTGCAACATGTCTCGCCTCCGTGGCGTGGATATCTACTGACCGATCGTCTCGCCTGAGAACCACTACCTCAGTATACGGTCCGATCGGGCGAGGCAGCAAGCGAAGCCTCTCCGTGGTCGGCGCGCGTGGTTGTGCGTGCCGTTGACGTCGGCGCCTCGAAATCCGCAGCGCCCTCTCACTCCGGATCGACATTGTATTGCTTGACGTTCTCGACGTACTGCTCGTACGGTCGCCACCAAACCCAGCAGCCGGGCAATGCTTCACGGAGCTTGTCGGTGCCTTCTGCGGTGAGCCCGGGAGCGATTAAGAACACCCTCTTGAGTTTGGAGAGCCCTGTGAGATGTTCCAGGCCCGCATCGGTGATTCTGGCATCGATCAAGCCCAGGTCCTCGAGGTTGGACAGCCCTCGAAGGCGTTTCAGGCCGGCGTCTCCGACCCGTGTTTCCGTCAGATCCAACTCGGTGAGTTCAACGAGCCCTCCGAGGTGTTCCATGCCCGCGTCACTGATCTGCGTGTCCCTCAGATTCAGGTCTCGCAACTCGATCAGCCCGGCCAGATGAGCCAGTCCGGCATCCGTGACGTTGGTGCTTTGGAGCTTCAGAACCTGCAGGCAGCCTAATTCACGGAGATGCGCCAGCCCTGCATCGGTCATCCGGTCGCAGCTCCACAGATCCAGTTCTTCCAGGCTAAGCATTCCCTCCAAGTGTGCCAGTCCGGCGTCGCTCACGTTCGTGCCGTGCAGCCCCAGTACCCGAAGGTTGGGCGACGCTTCCAGGTGAACCAGCGCAGCATCCGTGATGTTGGTGACGCTGAGGTCCAACTCTCGCAGGCTATGCAGTTCTCTGAGATGCTTCATCCCGGCGCTGGTGATCTGCTTGCAGCACGCCAGATTCAATCGCTGCAAATGCCGCATCTCTCCGACGTGCTCCAAACCCGCATTGGAAACGCCGGTGAAACCCAGGTCGAGGTCCTCGAGGCAGGGAATCTCCTTGAGATGCTTCAGCCCCGCATCGGTAACGTAAGCGGACGCCCAGAGCTGCAATTCCTTCAGGCGGGGCATTGCCTTGATGTGTTTCAGCCCGTCGTCGGTGACGGTCGACCTGTAGAGTTCCAGCCTTTCGAGTCTATCGAGTTCCTTCAGGTGCGACAGCATGTCGTCGTCGTTCCAAATTATGTAGACTTCACTCGCGTGATCTGACGAGAAGTGTAACTCTCGAAGACGATAGCCCAGCCCGGATCGCTCCCTCTTCGGCGTGTAGCCGCCGCCTCTTCCGTGCGTGGATACGCGGACGACATGGTCGAAGAAATCAACGCCCAGCCGTTCCCGCAGCCCGGCCGGCCCGGGAGGTTCTGCGCCGGAGATGTATTGGCCGTCGGCGTCGTACTCGCAACCGTAGTACACTCTCCAATCCGCTGCCCACAACAACTCCACGATCTCCCGCTGTCGTTTTGCCTGGCGGATTCCGACGGCGAGCCAACTGCACGGCACGGCCACCGCCACGACCAGCACCAGCAGCGAGCGGAGGCTGAATTGGAACCGACGGCGAAGGAGTTGGAAGGTGGCGAACCAGAGCACCGTCAGCGTCATCGTTGCGCCGAGGACGGCCACCGAGATGAGCACGGGCCAGCCCTTGAGTTCGCCGAATCCGAACCACGCGTAGCGCTCCGAGAGCAGCAGCATGCCCTCGATGGCCAACAGGCCGACCATAAGCCTGTCCGGCGTGAGATGATACCAGCGGCGTCTTGCGCTATGGTCATCCATTGTCGTGCCCTCGGTCGCCAGCTTTGACGGGTCCGGTAAGGTCGCCAGAACCATGTCGTGCCGTTGCCGTCATACCCTCCGCTGCATGCTTCGATTGTAGTGCTCGCGCATCCGACACTTCAAGAGAGATTGTAGCCCGACGCGATGGTCTCGGGCCCAAGCACCCCTTCTGACGGGTGGTTTTGCCTGCCGGTTTCCCGTCACGCCCGTTCTATGTAGAATAGAGACTCTTGGCAAAGGAGTCTCTAAATGCGTAATCTGCGAGCGATCTGCCGAAACCTGCGGATCATTGTCCTGGCAGCCGTCTGCTGGTTGGCTGCCTATTCGACTGCATGGGCCCAAGAGAGCGACCGCAGCGGCGGCAAGGCGGGCTGGATTTTCGCCTATGCGCTGGTTATCCTCGGCGTCGTGCTGGGCATGCTGCTGGTCTGCAAGTCCAGCCGGCGCCGCGACCGGCCGAAGTCAGTGATGTTTGCCGACGCGCCCGAAGAGGAGGATTAGGCCTCGCCCCCGGCCAGCTTCCTTCTCGCCGCCGGATGTTTGAGGAAATTCGGGCCGCGCAACGCGTGGCTGTTGCTGCGGGGCCGGAAGGCGGCGATCCGCTCGACCACGCGTTGCTGCTCCTCGGCGGTCAATTCCGGGAAGATCGGCAGGGCCAACACTTCTTCGGCGGCACGCAGCGTCTCGGGCAAATCGGTCGGAATGTAGCCCAAGTAGCGGAAGCACTCTTGCTGGTGCAGCCCTAGGGGATAGTAGATTTCGCTGCCGATTTTGGCCTCGGCCAGGAATTCGCGCAGCGCGTCGCGGTGTCCGTCGGGCACCCGGACAACGTATTGATTCCAGACGTGGCGCCGCCGCTTTGCGGTCTGGGGCAGGCGGACCATGCGGTGGAGCCCGGCGTCCTGGAACATCTTGGTGTAGCGTTCGGCATTGGTTTGCCGCATTTCCGACCAGCGATCGAGGTGCCGCAGCTTGACGCTGAGCACGACGGCCTGGAAGGCGTCGAGCCGGCTGTTGACGCCGACGGTCGAGTGGTAATAGCGCGGCCGCATCCCATGCCCTCGCAACAGTTGCAGCCGGTCGGCCATCGCCTCGCTGTCGGTGGTGAGCATCCCTCCGTCGCCCGCCCCGCCAAGGTTTTTGGTGGGATAGAAGCTAAAACACCCGACGTCGCCGAGCGATCCTGCGCGGCGTCCGTTGAATTCCGCTCCGATCGCCTGCGCCGCGTCTTCGACCACCGCGATGCCGGCCTCTGCGGCGATGCGGTTGATTTCGTCCATCTCGGCGGCCTGGCCGAAGAGGTGGACGGGTATGATCGCCTTGGTGTCGTTGGTGATCGACGCGTCGATGGCGGCGGGGTCGACGTTGTAGGTAGCCGGGTCGATATCCGCGAAGACCGGCCTTGCCCCCAGCCGTGTGACGGCGCTGGCGGTGGCAAAGAACGTGAAGCTGGGCAAGATGACCTCATCCCCCGGCCCGACGTCCAAGGCCATCATGGCCAATAGCAGGGCGTCGCTTCCCGACGCACACCCCACGGCATGTTCCGCCTGACAGTAGGCCGCGATCTCTTGTTCCAGCTTCGTGACGTCGGGCCCGAGACAGAAGTAATTGCTGTCCCAGACTCGACTTAAGGCCTCCATTACTTCGCTTTTCAAGTCGCGGTGCTGACGCCCAAGGTCCAGCAAGGGCACCGGCGTGTCTGCTGCGAGTTGCTTATGTTGACCGTTGGGACTATTCGATGATCTGTTCATGGCTGGCGCACAACGATGGGGACATTGAAACCCCTTCTTTCGACGGGGTCGCCTTGAGCGTACGGGAATCAACGGGCCGAACGTTAGGGATTTCTGCCCGGTGAGTCAAGATCGACCTTCCTCACGCGCCGTGTTGGCTCCGGCGCGGTCGATCGCGGCGACCAGCGCCTCGAAGGCCGCCGGATCGACCATCCGGTGGTTCTCGCCGGCAACGATCAGGTGGTCGTCGGGCAGCCCGCTCTTGCGCGCCAACTCTTGACTGCCCTCGAACGGAACCACCTCATCGTGTTCAGAATGGACGATCAAGGTGGTCGCAGGGACGGTCGCGTCGGTTCCCCAGTTTCTCCAGGCGGGTGCGATCAACACCAGCGGCGTGTCGCCCACCTCAATGTTCATCGCCGCGGCCCCGCCCCGCGACGAGCCGACCACCACGTCCGGCCGGCCCTGGTCGAAGGCGAGTTGGGCAATCCGCAGCGATTCGCTGAAGTTGTCGTCCGACAGCGCCGGGTGGATTACCTCGTAGCCCTGTTGCTTGAGAAACGTGGGACGAATGCCGTTGGGGTCGGAGCCGAAGCCGTGCAAAAACAAGACGATCATGGGGTCCTCCAAAAAGCCGCGACCGGTGGTCGCGCCAGAAGTCCGTTAGTCGGTGGTCCCGCCGCCGGGGTTTGCACTCAGTTGCTATCTGCCGGGCGCGACCACCGGTCGCGGCTTTATGATACGCGCGGGCCACGATTGGGCAATGCCGCTTGGTGGTGGGCCGCTTGGTGGTGGGCCGCTTGGTGGTGGGCCGCTTGGTGGGAGCCGGTTGCGTTGTTGCGTCTTGGATGTTGGCGAGAGGGGGTGGGGGCGG
>CAYYNP010000071.1:0-35409 GCA_964472545.1 uncultured Planctomycetaceae bacterium
GTTCGGGCAAATAGAGCGTATTGACCATAGCGACCCCCCCTCGTCGGGTGTAAACGTCCTTGCGGCTCGCAGCAATCGACGGGACTATCTCCAGGAGCCCCCCCAAGACAGGAGCCCCTGGAAAGAGGCGACGTTCGCAACATCTCCAGAGTATTCCGCCAAGTACGCGGTGTGTCAAAGCCCTCGGCCGATCTCTTTTCCACGAATCTTGCCCTTTGCGCGGTGTCGAGGGGCGCGAATTGCGCTGTTCAAATGGGTTTCGGCCGGGTATCCTCAATATACGGCGTGCAAGACACCACGCCGGCGAAAACCGCCCGCTTCCCGTTACGGAGGTCCCGTCCATGTTCCGGTGCGCCTCGCTGTCGGTCAGTTTATTACTTCTGGTCACCACCGCCGCCCTCGGCCAATTCCCGCCACGCATGGGGCCGCCGAAGGTGCTGACGATCATGGAGTTCGAGGGCAAGGTCGCCTCGGTGCGGCCGGGGGCGATCATGGCGACCACGATCGCCGACGAGACCTGGGGCATGCAACTCACGCCCCGCTCCGAAATCCGTGTGACCGGCAAGGCCGAGCGGAGCGTGCTGCGGCCGGGCATGTTCGTACGTTTCATGGCGACGGTCAACAAACGGCAGAGCCGCGTGATCGACACCGTCAAGCAACTCACGATCTTCACGCCCTCGCAGGAAGAAGGCCGCATGATCGGCGTCTTCTATCCGGCCCAGGATCCGGCGGCTGCAGCGGCCGGCCATGGATTTGGCGGCGTACCCAACCCGGCCATGCCGCCGGGAGCGCCCGGTTTTCCCGGCGGCGGAGCCCCCCAAGCTCCCCGCGCACCCGGCGCAGCCCAGCCGGAGAAGGCCGACGACCAAGAGGAGATGTTCGATATCCGTGCCCGGGTGAGCACTTTTCGCGGCAACCGGATGAGCGTCTACGTGCCGAACAACTTCTTCAAGGCGACGCTGAAGATCGAACTGGCCGAGGACGCCGTGATCGCCGTGGACCTAAACGACTACACGCTGGCCAGCGAAGGCGACAAGGTCTCCGGCCACGTGGTCGAGGTCGCACCGAAGATGGTCCAGGTGGTGCGGCTGAACATCGAGTTGGCCAACGCGTTGGGCAGTCCACGGAAGAAGCCGACGCGCCCCATCGTGCAACGTCCGCCAACGCGGCCGGGCGCCGGAGGCGAGCGCCAGCCGTTCGAGGTTGCTCCGGGCGATCCGCCCGCGGACCCACCGGGGGCTGGCGACCCACCGGCCGATCCTCCCGCAGATCCACCGGCCGATGCAGGTCCGGCACCGTGGGCGAAGCGTATTCCACAGATCACCGCGTTGCTCCAAAAGAAGCCCAAGCCCGGCGAAGGCGTGCGGCAATTGAGTATGAGCCTCAACGGAGCCGATCAGGAGACCTTCACCCAGACCGAGCCATTGCTGGCGCAGACGATTCGCGACCGCTTCGGCCCACCGGAAAAGACGGCTAACGTCAACGGCACGCTGCCCACCGGTGAAGGCGGGGCGAAGAAGGACGTGCAGTGGCAGCTCTGGTTCTATGGGCCGCTGAAGTTCTTCGTCGACGAAGAAGGGAAAACCGTGTACTTCAAGGTCGACGAGCCGTAGCGCATCGCCGGCCGCAGTTTGCATTCTGTACGGAGGGCTCCGTAATGATGTCCCGTCTCGTGTGTGCCGTGTTGGCCTCTTGTCTGTTCGTCGCGTCCGCCGAAGCCGAAGATGGAGCCGTTTGCCGCCGACGGAACCGTGCAGGCCGTGGGCCCGGGCCGCATCCAGATGTTGACCAACTCCAACCAGAACTGGATGATCTTCATCGACCCAAAGGCCACCGTACACGTGATGGGCACGGCTAAAGCCGACTTCCTCCGCGTGGGGATGTTCATCCGCTTCTCGGTCGCCTTGGACAAACGCGGCAAGGCCCAGGGCAAGGTCGGCGACTTGATGATCTTCACCCCCACACCGCAGAACTTCGTCGGCGCCTGGCCCGAGGCGGCGGGCGCGGGCCCGCCCGATCCGGCCGGCGACGGCGGCGAGGCGGGCGACAGGCCGCCGGTTCAATCGAGCAACTACACCATCGCCGGACAGATTCGCGGCAGCCGCCGAGGCAAGATCACCGTCAACTACGGCCAGGGGATGGTCGATATCGAACTCGACGAGAACCCCAGCATCAAGGTCGACTTCGCCGACTACACGGTCGCCCGGCAGGGCAACAAGATCTCGGTCAAGCGCGGCAAGATGTACCCCGGCCGGCCCGGCATGGCCCAGGCGACCGAGTTGACCATCATGCTATCGGATCCGCTGACGCTCAACCCGCCGAAGCCCAAGCGTCCCGCTCGGCCGTGATGTGCCGATCGGCGTCAACTCGCGGCGACTGCCAGAGCCACCAGCAGTACGGCGGCCGTTTCGATCCGCAGAATTCTCGGCCCCAAATCGACCGCCTGCCAGCCGGCAGCCAACGCGGCGGAGACTTCCTCGTCGGTGAAGCCCCCTTCCGGCCCGACGGACAGGTACGCCGGATCGTCGCCGGTAATCGCCGGCAATCGGATGCCGCCGGTCTGGTCGCGGCGTTGCGGATGAGCCAACAGCCGGTACGACGGGCTGGCACGCCCGGTCAGATAGTCGCGCCACGTCTGCGGCTCGGCAATCTCCATCAGGCGATTCCGTCCGCACTGTTTCGATGCCTCGATGACCGCCCGCCGTAGCCGCTTCATTGCGCCGGCTGCCGGTTGGGCGACGCTTCGCTCCGTCCGCAGCGGCACCAACCGCCGGACGCCCAACTCGACGGCCTTCTGAACCAGCCACCGCTGCCGATCCCCTTTGGGCAGCGCGACGCCGAGCACCAAATCTCGCGGCAACTCACGGTCGATCGGCTCCCGGCCCGTTACGGTCAGCTCCACCTTGCTGCGGCCCACGCGCTCGATCGTCGCGGGGAACTCGGCACCGCTGCCGTCGAAAAGCACCACGCGGCCACCGGGCTGCGCCCGCATGACGTGGATCAGGTGGTGTGCCTCCGAGCCGCCCAACTCGGCCCGACGGCCCACGACGGCACCTTGCGCAGCGTCGCTTTCTTCGATCGGGGTTTCGACGAAGTATCGATCGGCCATCGGGCATGCCTCCCTGGCATAGACAGTCGGTGTGAAGTTCTGCGGCGCGTTGTACCGAAAATAGCAGAGGTACGGGTGGAATTGTATGGTGGGAGGCGAAGTCGATGTACCAAACGCACTGGGAATTGGACGAATCGCCCTTTCGAGGTGCACTCGACCCACAATCCTTCTGCCAAAGCCCCACCCATGAGGAGGCGTTGGCGAGGCTGCATTTCCTCGTGGACCACCATCGCCGGCTGGGCCTGTTGATGGGACCCCCCGGCAGCGGGAAGTCGCTGATGCTGGAGTTCTTCGCCGATCAGCTTCGGCGTGGGGGACGCCCGGCCGCCCGGGTGGATCTGCTGGGCATCGAATCCGGCGAGATGTTCTACCAGTTGGCAGCCGGATTGGGGGTAAACCGAGATCCGGCCGATCCGATCGGCCGGCTCTGGCGGGCGGTGACCGATCGGCTGGTAGAGTTTCGCTACCAGCAGTTCGAATCGGTGATCCTCTGCGACGACGCCGATCAGGCCAGCCGCGACGTCCTCGACCAGATCACCCGGCTGGCCCAACACGACCCCTCGCCCCAGGCCCGGCTGACGATCGTTCTGGCAGGCCGAACCGGCCAGATGAGCCGGATCGGCGATCGTCTGCTCGACATGGCCGAATTGCGGATCGACGTGGAGGCGTGGGAGGCGTCGGACACGGCGGACTACCTGAGACGGTCGTTGGCTCGGGCCGGCCGCCGCGCGCCGATCTTCGACGAACCGGCCACCACCCGAATCCACGAACTCTGCGAAGGCATCCCCCGCCGCGTCAGCCAACTCGCCGAACTCTCGCTGTTGGCCGGCGCCGGCAAGCAGCTCGATCGCATCGACGCCAACACGGTGGAAACCGTGCATCGCGAATTGGACGTAGTCGGCGTGTAGTCTCGAGAGCAAGGGGATAGGTACACTCTGCCGGAACCGCCCGGAAGGTGCTGCGCACAGAATGTACCCGTCCCCTTTGGACGGTCTTTCTCGTTGCACTTTGTCTCTTGACTCGGTCGGCCGAATCCTCTACTCTCCGCCCCATAATGTTGGTCTCATGGCGAGAGTACGTTCTGGTTGCCGCCGTCGCGGTGGCTTCGTCGGGTGTCCGGGCCGATGGCCCGCTGGCCTTCGCGGACACCAATGGCGTGCTGTTGCTGCGAAGCGGGCAGGTCCTTCAGGGGCGGATCGTGCGGGCAGACCGGGTCTATCACGTGACCGTGCCAAACGGCCAGATTCGCATCCGGGCGGAGGACGTGGAACTGCACTGCGGCAGCTTGCAGCAGGGCTATCTGCAAAAGCGGGCCGCCGTCCGCGTGGGCCAGGTCCGCGACCACCTCGAGCTGGCCCAATGGTGCCTGCAAAACGAGCTCTTCGGCCGGGCCGCCGAAGAACTTGCCGATGCCATCGACGCCGCCCCCACCCATCCCGGCGTCGCGCTGCTGGAACGCCGGTTGAGGATGGCCATGCAGCCGCCGGAGAGCCGCGTGGGACGGACCGAAGCGGCGGCACAAGCCACGCCCGTTGAGCCAGCCGTATCGCAGGAGGAGTTGGATCAACTGGTACGCTCGATGCCGCCGGGCACGATGGAGACCTTCACCAGGACCATCCAACCGTTGTTGGTGAACAACTGCACCACGTCGGGATGTCACGGATCGGACAGCCGGAGCGAGTATCAGCTGCGGCGGGTCTCCAGCACGGGCCGCGTCGACCGTCGCCTCACTCAACGGAACCTCCACGCCACGATGCAGTGGGTCGATCGGCAAAGCCCGGCGTCGAGCCCGCTGCTGAGTGCGGCCAACCGCCCCCACGCGACGCTGCCCAAACCGGTCTTCACGCCCGGAGAGTTCAAGCAGTATCGCCACCTGATCGATTGGGTACACGAGGCGGCCGCCCCCGCAACGCCACGCGTTGCACACAGCATTGCCGCCGGTCAGCCGACCGCCCACACTGCGCCGACCTCCCACACTGTGCCGATCGATGCCGAGCCACCCCATGCCATTCCCGCACCGCCGAAGGAAACGTTCGGCTTCGGCCCCATGCGCCCGATGGATTCTCCGCCGCTGCTGCGGCCACTTGGGTCCCAACGTGGAGCCCCGCCCACCGACTTCGTCCCGGTCGATCCGTTCGACCCGGAGATCTTCAATCGGCGATACTTGGGCACCGCCGCGAAGCATCCATAGCGAAGCGGGCTAGACGCCTGACTCACGACCGCGGGCGGCGAGCAGGGCCTCGACCAAACCGTCGGCAGTGTACTCGGATGCCTCGGCCGCAGGCTCAAGACCCGCCTCCTTCAACGCGGCCGACGTCAAAGGGCTCAGCGACGCGAACCGCACGGCCCGCAGGCCGTCGCCGTAGAGCCTGATCAACGAGCGGGCGGTGGCGGGACTGGTCACGGTGACCCAGTCGATTTCACCGGCCTCCAGCGATGCTGCCACGCCGGCATCCGGGGTCTCTACGTCGACGCTATCGTAGACCACGATCGAATCGACCTCAGCGCCGAGTTGCTTCAGCCGCTCGGCCAACACTCCCCGCCCACGTCCGGCGCGGGCCAACAGGAACCGTTGGCCCGCTGCCTCCGCCGAGAGGGCCTCGGCCAGCGACTCGGCGTTGAAACGCTCCGGCACCAGGTCCGCCCGCAGGTGATAACTCGACAAACGCTCGGCCGTGGCGGTACCCACGACCGCCAGCTTTACGCCGCCAAACGCCCGAAGATCTTTGTCGCGGTCGAACAACCGGCGCATGAAGTGGTCGACCCCGTTGGCGCTGGAGAAGACCAGCCAGTCGTATTCTGCGAGTGAATCCAAGGCCGCGTCCAGCGGGGCCGGGTCGGGCGGGTCGATGATTGCGATGGCCGGCCGCAGCAGCGTCTCCGCACCCAACGCTTTTAGCCGCCCTTCGAGCTTTGACGACGTGCCCGGCGGGCCGGTCACCAGAACCCGGGCGCCGAACAACGGACGCGCGGCAAACCAGGAGAGATCGGGGGCCCGATCGACGACCTTGCCGACGACAAACAACGACGGCGGACGAACCTCCTGCTCGGCAACGACTTGCTCGGCCGTTTCCAACGTGCAGCGCACCGTCCGCTGCCGCGCCCGGGTACACCAACGCACGATCGCCACGGGCGTCTGCGGCGGCTTGCCGTGATCGATCAAGGCGCGGCTCCATTGGCCCACCCGGCGTACGCCCATGTAGAAGATCAACGTGCCGGGAAACTCCGCCAACACGCCGAAATCGAGCCCGGACTTCTTCTTCGTGTGGCGTTCCTGGCCGGCAATCAGGGCTACGGCCGAGGCGTCGTCGTGGTGCGTGATGGGAATCTCGCCGTAGGCCGCCACCGCCAAACCGGCCGTGATTCCGGGAACGACTTCGAAGGGGATGCCGACCTCGCGGAGCGGCTCGATTTCATCGGCTCCCCGACCAAAGATTGACGGATCCCCCCCCTTTAGGCGAACGACCGTCTTGCCGCTTTGGGCTGCCTTGAGCATCTCGGCGACGATCTCGTCCGGCGAGAGCGCGCGGCCCGTGCTGTGGTGCCCCAATCGGACGAGTTCGGCGCCGTCGGCCGCGTGCTTCAACACGGCCGGATTGACAAGATAGTCGTACAGGACGAAATCGGCCCGGGCGAGGCACTCCGCAGCACGCACCGTGATCAGGCCGGGGTCGCCTGGGCCGGCGCCCACCAGGAAGACGGTTGCGGGAGGGATACTCGATATGGTGGTCATGCGTCGGGGAAACTCCACTTCGGGGGGCGTATCTCTGAGACTGTAGACGGTTACCGCAGCCACGGCAAGGTGGCCCCGGCCGGGGCAAAGTCGCAGCCGGCCGTTGCGCTCAGCGCGACCTCTTTGCACCCCCGACTGTAAATCTAGGGGTTTTCTGCTGCGTATTCCGGTTAGGAGGGTTGTGCCGGCAGAGCATGAAAAACCGGAAAAGTCACTACAACCGGCCGATCCCTCAAATCAGGGAGCACCGGTATTCTTGCTACATCTGCGAGATCCGTCACCTCCGGAAAAACCGTCAAACTGCCCACTGCACTTAGGGAGAGATGATGATGAATGCCAGATCGGTAGCCTTGCTGGCGGGCGTGTTGGCCCTTGTCGGTGCATTAGCCGCCGCCCCAGCGTCCACGTTCGCACAACAATACGCCTACTACCAGCAGATGCCCGGCGGACCGTCGCAGATGCAGCTCGCCTCGAACTGGCTCCACACGTCCTATGCCCCAATGGCTGCGGGCTACCTTTCCGGTGGTGTTGGATGTGGCGTGGAAGAAGGATGCGGCACGGCCGCCGGGTGCGGACCGGCGGGTCAGAGATCCAAAGGCTGTGCCTACGTTCGCGCCGACTACCTGCACTGGTGGACCAAGGGCGTCAGACCGCCGGCCTTGGTCACGACGAGCCCCGACGGCACCGCGCGAGAAGACGCCGGTGTTCTCGGGCTGGATACGACGACCATCCTCTACGGCGATTCGTACATCAACGACGACGCCCGGCCGGGCTATCGAATCACCTTGGGCGTCTGGGGTGATTGCGCCGAAACCTGGGCCGTCGAAGGCGACTACTTCGATCTGGCCGGCGAGTCGAACAGCGCGGCCTTCACCGGTTCCGGTGCGACGATCCTCTCGCGGCCGTTCTACAATATCCAAACTGCCCAGCAGGATGCCGAGCTGGTCTCCTTTCCCACCGTGCTGGCGGGCACGGTGTCGGTCAGCACCAGCGAATACTTCCAGTCGACCGGTAGTTGGCTGCGCGTCAACTTGGGCAAGTGTCTGTCGCCCTGTGCCGACCCCTGCAATCGCTACGGATATCGGTTCGACCTCATTGGCGGCTACCGTTTCTATCGGTTGGACGACTCCCTGACGGTCCACGAGGACCTGACTGCGTTGAACACGCCGGTGACCACGACGTTCGACATCCACGACCGCTTCCGCGCCGAAAACGAATTTCACGGCGGCGAGATCGGCCTGAAGACGGAGATCCATCAAGGACGATGGTCGATGGACCTCTTGGCCAAGATGGCCCTGGGCAACAACCGTCAACTGGTTGCCGTTCGCGGTGACACCGTCACCACAATCGGCTCCCTGACCCCGGTCACCGATCCCGGCGGTCTGCTCTCGGCGATCACCAACATCGGCGACTACGAGCGAGATCAATTCACCGTCATCCCACAGTTGAGCATGGAGATCGGCTACCAAATCAACTGCCGGACGCGGGCATTCGTCGGCTACAACGTGCTCTACTGGGCTCACGTAAGGCGGTCGGCCGACCAGATCGACACGGTGGTCGACTACCGCAACATCCCGCCGATCGAGCCCGGCGGAACGATCCACCCGCAAGCCCAACTCCGCAACAACGACTTCTGGGCCCAGGGCATCAACGTCGGCGTCGCCTTCCGCTACTAGACTCCCGCAACCGGATCGCGTCGACCGAGCCCGGCGCGCAGATGGGTCGCTTCCCGCGGCGACTCGTCCGTGCGTCGGGCTCTTTTGCGTGGGCGCGGGTGATCGCCGGCAGGGTAAACCGGGCCCTTTCGCCCACCGTCACACATCGCTCCGGTCGCGCCGCACTCGAACACGACGCAAGAGTACGCCCACTGAGGCAATCACCAGCAAAGCCCAGGTCGACGGTTCCGGCACGGGTACCAGCAGATACGGACGCGTGGCGCCAA
Organism: uncultured Planctomycetaceae bacterium; assembly: GCA_964472545.1. GTDB lineage: Bacteria > Planctomycetota > Planctomycetia > Pirellulales > Thermoguttaceae > CAYYNP01. Next base: position 8,785 of record CAYYNP010000071.1, read on the forward strand.
ACGGCGCCGCACTGTTACCCATCACGGCGATCACGCCGGATTCGTTGACGGCCAGGGCCTCGGTGAACGTCACCGACCCGTAATTCGACGAAACGAACGGCTCCTCGAGCAGGTCGTTCAGATCGTAGGCCTCGTTCTCCCACCAGAGCAACGGCCGGAGTGTGTTTCCCGGGCGGTCGAAGACGTGGCCGACAATCAGCCCGCTGTTGTTGATATCCACGGCCTGGTAGAAGTCGTCTTCCGGGTTGCCCAGCGTGTCCAGCGCGTGCATCTGGCCGTCCCAGAAGAAGGCCATCCGGCCGCCGTTGGCGGTCACCGATTCGCCCACGACTTCGCCCGCGTCGTTAAGGCCGAAGGCCATGGCGCCGACGCCATAGAGGTCGCCGATGTTCTGCGGGTTGCCGTCGCTGTCCCAACGGACGGCGTGCCAGCCGGAGTTGTCGAACCACGCGCCGGCGATCTGATCAGACAAGTTCACGGCATAGGCCTGACTGGCCCATTCGCCGGGCACCGACAGATCAACCGCCGTCCCGTCGGCCAGCCACTTGATCGCATGGACGTCGACGTTGCTGGACATCCCCAAGGACCATGTGTTCCACGTCCCAACGGCCACGCCTAGGTCGTTGACGTCGTTGGCCTGCGAATTGGTGGCGGCCGCCGGTTCGTCCAGCCACTGATGCACGCCGGCGTCCCATAGACATGCGTGCTTGTGTTGCGAGTCAAGCCTGTGGGCAGCGTCGAACTCCGACCATCCGGCGATCAGCCCCGAGTTATTGACGCCCATCGCCGTGGAGTTGTTGTGTTCCGACCCCGGCGTGCTCAGGAACTCGGGCTGCCCGGCGGTCGTCCAGATAGTGCCTTTGGCGATATGCGCGAAACCCCGATTGCCCACCGGCAGGTTGGATTCGTTGACGTCTTGGGGGGCTCCCGCGTAGCCACGTCCCAGGTCGATCACTTCGTATACGGGTGGGTCGGCCCAAGCGGGCGCAGATGCGAGAAAGATCACGCCAAGCAGTGCCGGCGCGATGATGCGCAAATACATGTTTGTTCTCCGTCGTGGTGCGATCGGGCCGCCGCCGAGAGCGTCTACAGACGAATTCCCACAACGCCCCGCGCACAACCAACCGGCCGGTTCTCACCGCGATGAGATGCACCGGCCGTGCGTCACACGAGAGCGGGTAGCGTCTAAAGCCTTCAGAGCTTTGGCCAGATCGCGCTACCTCAATGAATGCCCGTCTCGTGTTCGATTGCGGAGGTGGCAGGGCGGATCGCACCGCCACCGATCAATGCAACTAGAATAGCCACGCCGGGCGAGCTTGTCAAATTCCCTGGCCGGTTTGGGGGGGCGGCGACGTGGTTTCTAACCGTGCCGTCATCCTGTATCATACGTCTAGTAACCACTGCGACACCCGAGGAGCCAGCCATGCGGGCCGCCTGCTGCACTTTCGCCTCGACTCTCTTGTTTTGCATCGCGCTGCCGGCAGCCGAGCCGTCCGACGGCAATTGGCCGCAGTGGCGGGGCCCGAACGCCGCCGGCAGCGTCGACGCCGGTGAGTATCCCGTAGAATGGACCGCCGAAGAGAACCTGGCGTGGAAGCTAGCACTGCCCGGCCGGGGGTGTTCGACGCCGATCGTATGGGGCGATCACATCATCGTGAGCATGGCCATCGGCGAGCGCGACGGCGTGGTCGACGTGGATCGCGCCGGCAACGTCCGCTGGCAGACGGCCCTGGGCCCGCAGCGCAAAGGCAAGCACCGTAACGGCTCCGGGTCGAACTCCTCGCCGGTGACCGACGGCCGCATGATCGTCACGTACCACAAGAGCGGCGAGTTGGCCGGTCTCGACTTTGACGGCCACATACTATGGCAGACGAACCTCCAAGAGCGCTTCGGCCGCGATACGCTCTGGTGGGACGTCGGCAGTTCGCCCGTGCTCACCGCCGAGCACGTCGTGGTCGCCGTGATGCATGCGGGCAACTCCTACTTGGCGGCGTTCGACAAACCGACCGGCGAGTTGGCCTGGAAGGTCGCCCGCAACTACGAATGCCCGCTCGAAGGCGACCAGAGCTATACCACGCCGATCGTGATCGACGGAAAAGCCGGTCAGGCGATTCTCGTTTGGGGAGCCGCCCACGTGACGGCCCACGACGCCCGCGACGGCAAGCTCGTCTGGTCTTGCGGCGGATTCAACCCCGATCGGAAACCGAATTGGGTGGCGGTCGCCTCGGCGGCGGTGGCCGGCGACACGATCGTGGTGCCTTACGGACGCGGCGAGTGGCTGGCCGGCGTGCGGCTGGGGGGGCGCGGCGACGTGACCGCAACGCACTGGGCTTGGACTCGCGAGCAGATCGGCAGCTTCGTACCCACGCCGGCGGTTCACCAGGGCAAGGTCTACGTGCTGGGTGATCGTGGCCGGGTAAGCTGCCTCGACCCACAGACCGGCAAGACGCTCTGGGCCGACGACCTGCCCGAACATCGGGCGAAATACTACGCCTCGCCGACGATTGCCGGCGGCAACCTCTACGCGGCCCGCGAAGACGGTGTGGTCTTCGTTGCGCGAGTTGACGGCCCGTGGAAGGTGCTGGCCGAGAACGCGATGGAGGAGCAGGTGATCGGCTCGCCGGTGCCGCTTGGCGGCCGTCTGTTGCTGCGGGGTGAGCGTCACCTGTTCTGTGTCGAGAGCGTACCGTAGTCATCTCGCTCCGCGAGATGTCATGTCGTCTTGCGGAGCAAGACGACTACGATTCGCCCTCCACCTCCTCGTGCAAACGGTCCATCTCCGCTTGGATCAACTCGGCGTACTGCTTGAGTTCCTCGCGGTCGATATCCTGGGGCACCTTGATCGGATTGCCGACGACCAGCGACACCTTCGCGAACGGCTTGGGGATGATCAGGTCCGTCCACTTGCCCGGAATCCGCCAGCACCGCGAGCAGGCGTAGGCCGTCGGGGCGACCGCGCGTCCGGTGCGCGAGGCGAGGTAGGCGATCCCTACGCTCATCTGTCGCCGCGGGCCGCGCGGACCGTCCGGCGTGACCACCAGGTGCTTCTCTTCGGTCGCGCGCAGCAGCTTCCGCAACGCCCCCGGGCTGATCCGGTTGGTCGATCCCTGAATGGTCGACATACCCACCCGCCGGCAGACGTGGGCCACGAACGAGCCGTCGGTGTGTAGGCTGGTCAGTGCGGCCGCACAATGATGCTTTCCGCCAAAGGTCGGAATGACCACGGAATCGTGCCAAACGCAGTAGATGAAGCGCTCCCGCGTCGATTTGTCGTAGGGATTCGTGCCCGGCGTCTCCATGCGGTAGTTGAGCCTGAGCGTGCGAAATAGCAGCCAGACGGCGGCGGCAAAGAGGGTCGCCCCGAGGCCGATCAAGAAGGGACTTCGTATTTTCAGGACATTCTCCGCAGGAAAAGAGGCCGTCACCGTAAGCTCGGCGCGTTGCACGAGGAGGCGTGCATTCTACGGTGCGGTCCGAGGGGAGTCTATGCCATGCACGGCCGCATTCCGCAACGTCGCCAACGCCTTTGTGGACCGAAACTCTCCCATCGTGGGTAGCCGGGCCGCGGCACGATCACTCGCTGCGAGGCGGGCCGTCGTCCTGCTTCCAGACGACCGTCAACGCCCAACCGGCCCATGCGCATGCAATCAGGCCGCCAGGCACTAGCGCGTAGGCGTGCTCAGCATTGCCCGACCAGCCGGCGAAGAAGACCCCCAACACGATTCCCGCCAACCCACCGGCGATAGTCCAAGTCAGGACCTTCACCTGGTGATTCTCGTGGAGAAGTTGGCACAAGCCATACGACAGAACGCCGATCGGGATCGTGAAGAACCAGATGAAGAACTGGGCAACGATCCCCCCCAGCAAAGACCCCATCAGCCGGATGAAGACGCCGTCATCCCACTTACCATGAAAGAACGCGATAAACGCCCCGGCCAAGACCGGCGCGCCGACCGAAACGACGAGAAGATGCGGCACGAACCTCGCGGCCGGCTGCTTGCCGCGGTCGCGGGCATCAGCGACCCTTTTGAGGATTGGTTCCGGGGGCATCGAACGCCTCCAGTTACCGGTGGCCCTACAATTCCGACGATTCCGTTTCCCCCAGCAATTGCTCGAACGTCCGCGGCGCGTCCTGCCCATCAATTTGCCGGCCGCTGGCTTGCAGGCGCTTCATACAAGCCGCCACCCACGGCACGCGGAGGTGGGCGGCGTGCATGCGGGTTTCGTCTTGCATCACGTCGGTCGGGCAGCCATGGGCGACGGTTTGTCCGCCGGCGAGGATCACCGCGGCGTAGGCCCAGGCGTAGGCCAGGTCGACGTCGTGGGTCGAGATGACGATCGTGGTGCCTGCCGCGTGCAAGGATTGCAGTGCGTCGAGGAGCTGCGCGACGCCGCGAGGATCGAGCCCGGCGGTCGGCTCGTCGAGCACGAGGAGTTCCGGCCGCATGGCGAGCACGCCGGCGATGGCGGCGCGTTTCTTCTGGCCGGAACTCAATGCGTGCGGCGGCGACTCGGCCAACTCGGTAATGCCCATCGCGTTGAGCGACTCGTCGACGCGCTGCCGTACCTCCGCTTCCGCCAAGCCGAGGTTCAACGGCCCGAAGGAAACGTCCTGTTGTACGCTGGCGGCGAAGAGTTGATCGTCGGGGTCTTGGAATACGACGCCAACCCGCTGCCGCCAGTCGAGAATGCCTTTCCGCGAGTAATCGGCCGGGCGGCCGTCCAACAGCACCTCGCCGCCGGTGGGGCGAAGCATGCCGTTTAGGTGCAGCAGCAGCGTCGTCTTGCCGGCCCCGTTGGCGCCGAGAACGGCCAGGCGTGTACCCCGGGCGATTTCGCAATCCACGCCGTCCAATGCCGCGCCGCGTTTGCCCGCGCCGTTGGACGACGCGCCGTGGCCGCCCGGATAGACGTATCGCAGTGCTTTCGCCTGGAGGATCAACTCCGTCACGACAGCCCTCCCCAGCACAAGGCATCCCAATGCAAGGCCTGCCAGAGCAGCCCGAGGGCCAGAATGCTCAGATGAACCGCCACGACGGCGAAGATCGCCCGGGCGGAGGCGGCGCGTCGATACGAGAGCACGCGAAGTTCGCCGTTGTAGCCTCGGGCGGCCAGTCCCATTTCGAGCCGGCGCGACCGATCGACCACGCGGATGAACAACGTCGCCACGGCGGCCCCCAGCGAGCGATAGGCGGCGCGGACGTTGCGGTATCCCAGCCGGCATCCTTGGGCCCGGATCATGGCGTGCAGCGTTCGATCGAAGACGAACAGCAGCCGGTACATCAGCCCCATCAACTCGGTCACCACCACCGGCACGTGCCAGCGCCGCAAGAGCGCGAGGATCTCCCCCATCGGCACCGACAGCGCCAGCAGCATCATGGCGGAGACGGCGGCCAGCGCACGGAGCAGAACCGTGGCGGCCGTGCGTAGTCCCTCCGGCGGAATCGAGATCGAGAGTCGCCCGTCGACCACGTCGACCGAGAAGGCCAATGCAGCCGTGCCCGCGACGAGAAAAGAAAGCGGCATGAGCATCACGCGGAGGTAGACGCCCGCTGGGGTCTCTGCGCCAAGCACGACGGCGGCGGCCGAAACCACCAGCACGGCCACGCCGCAAGGCACCGGCGGCATCGCCAACGCCAGCACCAGCAGACCGGCCGCGAAGAGAATCGTCTCGACCGGACGTTGCCGCCAGCGGCTGCGATGGGCCCAACTATCGACCAGGTGCATCGGTGGATTCGTCTTTCTGCCTTAGGTAGCGTCCGCGATAGTAGCCGATGCAGTAGCAGACCAACCCCGCGCCGACGGCCGCCTGCAAGGCGAAGAGCATGCTCTCGATCTCGGCGCTGGGCGGCTCCCAGAAGGATTGGTACCAAGGCTCGTAATCCGGCTGCATCTGTTCGATCAATTCCTGCGCCTGGCCGTCGGCACCGGAGAAGACGTCGTCGCCCTGCTTCGACGCGTGGATCACCAACGGCACGATCGCCAACGCGACCACTCCCAGAAGCAGCAACAGGTTGCGCTTCATCACGGCGACTTTTCCTCCGGCAGTGCCACGAGTTGGCCGAGTTGGGCCCGATCGTAGGTCACCAGCATATTCAACACCACCACGGTCAGCAGCCCCTCGCTGAGTGCCAGCGGGACTTGCGTGACGGCGATCACGCCGAGGAACTTCGCCAGCGCCCCGACGAAGCCGCTGGCGGGATCCGGGAACGCCCAGGCCAACTGCGCCGACGTCACGCAATAGGTGGCCAGATTGGCCAGCGTGGCGGCCAGAAACACGGCCCCGCCGAAAGGGATACCGACGCGGCGCGCCACGCGGAACGTCAACAGTGCGACCCAAGCCCCCGCGATCGCCATCGAGAACACATTCGCCCCCAGGGTCGTCAACCCGCCGTGGGCCAGTAACAAAGCCTGAAACAGCAGCACGATCGATCCCAAGACCGTCATCGCCGCAGGGCCAAAGAGAATCGCCCCCAACGCGATGCCGGTCGGATGCGAACAGCTTCCGGTGGTCGACGGCAACTTCAAGGCGGAAAGCGCGAACGTGAATCCCCCGGCCGCCCCCAGCAACAACTTCGTCTCGGGCGCGTCCGTCAGCCGGCGGTTGACCGACCAGACACCGTGCGCCAAGAACGGGGCCGACGCGACCCACCACCCGATCGCGTGTGCGGGCGGCAGATAGCCTTCCATGATGTGCATCGGTCTCTCCGCGGCCAGAAGGCCGTCCGTCGCCCAACCCGCCCATTGTCAGACCCCTTCCGTTGCGACAAGGACGCATTATAGCGCGCCGCGACGGCGTGTGTCCAGATTCCCGTGGCGCCGGGCCGTTGGCCGGGTTGAACGGGTTGCGACAGGTGCTATAGTGAACGATCGACGTGGCGGCCAGATTCCAACAAAGTAACCTAACTCAAACTGTAAGCGGGAGTGAAAAAGGGGGACTGGCTCCGAACTCGACACAGGTCAAGTCCTCGCGAAAACGACTGCCGCGAGGTGCCTGCCCCCTATTTCACGGTCTCCCTTTTTCACGGTGCTCACCAATGGCCCGTCCGAAAAAGGGGACAGGCACCGTCGCCAAACGCCCCAACCGCTTCAAACCGGGCTCTCGACGGAGCCAGTCCCGATTTTCGGACTCCCGTACTTACGGCTTGAGTAACCTAACACACCTCACCCCGCGTGTAGTTCCGGATGAAGAGCATCGCGCTAACCGCCCTTTGCTGCGTGGCCGTTTCCGCCGCGAGTGCGCCGGCCGCCACGGTGTTGTTCTCGCCGCTGGACTCGTTGCAGGGCTGGACGGTCCGCTCGGTCGGGGCGGCCAGTGCGTCGGTCGTCGACGAGTCGGAGAAGATCCGTTGCGTCGAGGTGAATTCGAGCCGCGGTACGATACTGCTCAGCCGTGAGTTGCCGCTGGAGATGGTGCGTGGCTGCCGCGTGACGGTGAGCTGCTCGGTGAAGTCGGAAAACGTCGTGATCGGCCCCCAGGCGTCGAGCACCGGAAAGGTCCACCTCGCCGTGCAAACGCCCCGGGGCATCCGCCACTTCAACGACCGCTTCGACGGCACTGCCGACTGGCAGCAGAAGGGCTTTGCGGCCGACGTGCCGGAAGACGCCGTCTGCGTGCGTTTGAATTTGGGGCTCGAGGCCTGCTTCGGCCGGGCGACGTTCGATCGGCTGATCGTCAAAAACGACCGGCGGGGAGTACACCCGCTGAACCTCGTCGGCTCGGCCAACGCGGAGCACGGGCAACTGGGCATCGGCGCATTTCCCGAAGGCAAGGTCGAGTTTGGCGACGTCTCCTTCAACGTCGTCGATGCGCAGAAGCACGGCGGCGTGGATTGCATTCGCCTGCGTGGCGTGGGTCACGACGACTGGCCGGCACGCGTGGCGCCGATTCCGGTCGGCACCTGCGCCACGGCGATCTACATCCTGCACGCCGCTCTGGACGGCCGGCCGACGTGCGACTCTCCCACCGCCATCTGGCAGGCCCGATGCGTCGGCGGCGATCCGCCGCCGCTGAGCGTCTTCGAGGGCCAGACGATCGGCCCGCTCGGATCGAAAGGCGACTTGGAAAACTGGTCGGTGGCGTGGGAGGGAGAGGATGCGTCGGGCAAGGCGGTGACCTTTGGCGTAACGAAGTGGACGATCTACACCGACATGCCAGTCGAGTCGATCTTCTGCGAGGCCTATCAAGGGGCGCCCCCGGTGATCCTGGCGGCCACGGCCGTCGAAGAGCCCCCGGTGCCCGAGCCGGAGCCCGGCGAGTTCGACGACCCCGGCGGCGCCGGCTTCGGCGGCATGGGAGACTGGTAGTGAGTCGGCCAATTCTCAAGACGTTGATGCTGTTTCAGTCGCTACTGCTGGCCGGGGCCGTAGCCTGGGGCCTTGTGCTTTGGTTTGAGGTGAAACAGGCACGACGGGCAGGCGGGCAGATGGCCGACGCGTTGAAGCAATGGACCGAGGGTGGCTGTGCGCCGCTGGGTACGCGGGAGAACCTCATCGTCGCGGCCGAGGATCTTCGCGACGGCGAGTTTTCCACCGCGGCCGAATTGCTCGGGCCGCCCCGGGACCTCTCGGCCAAGGAAGAAGCGGCAGCGCAGCAGTTCTTCGCCGCAAAGCCCGAATTGCGGAGACGACTCGTAACGGCCGTCAACGCCGCCGGCGTCCAGGAGGCCGACGGCAGCGACGTTCATCGGGTCCGCGACGCACTGGCCCGGGCGGTGGCCGCGGCCGCCCGAGAGGACGAGGCGACCGTGTCCGTACAACTCGACCTGGCCGAGACGGCACTCGATCCCACCGGGGCACCAGGCGGCGCGGCCGTCGCCAGCGGCCCGGTGGCCGTGGCCGAGTCGATCCGCCAGATCGGCCCCGCGTTTCGCCTGGGACAGGACCTGATGACTGAAGGCCACGCCGCGGCGGAAAAACTCGTTGCCCGGGCGAGTTGGCACTACCAGGCCAGAGAATACGCCGAAGCCGCGGCGATGGTTCGGCTGGCGGCGGAGTTCCTCGGCGTAGAACTCGCCACGCCTGCCAGCGCCGTCACGCCAAAGTGGTTCGACGACGCGGCGGTGGCACCGACCGAGACGATCGACGCCGAGCAGGCCAACGCCGCCGTGGAACTCTGCGAAGCGATGGCTTCCTCCGCCGAGCCTGCACCGTCGGTGACCACGCTCATCAAGAAGGCCCGGCAGGAACTCGCCGCCGGCCGCTTCGCGGAAGCCCACTGGTGGGCCGGCGTGGCATTGAACACCTTGGGTATGACCGACGACGCCATTGCGGCGGCCGAACCCCCGGAAACGGAAGCCGCCGAATGAGCACCTTTTCGTTCAACTTGTCCGACTTCACCATGGTCTGGTGGGGCCTGCTCTACGAGGCCATGCCGTTCGTGGTAGTCGGTACGTTGCTTTCGGGCCTGGTCGAACGGTGCGTCTCGCGCGAGATGGTCGCCCGGCTGTTTCCCAAGAACCGGCTGTTGGGTATCGGCGCCAGCGCGTGCCTGGGGCTGGTCTTTCCGATGTGCGAATGCGGCATCGTGCCGGTCGTGCGGCGGATGGTCCGCAAGGGCGTGCCGGTCAGTTGTGCCGTGACCTACTTGTTGGCTTCCCCGATCATCAACCCGCTGGTGATCATCAGCACGGTGATCGCCTTCGGTACGCGCGGTTCGTGGGTCGCTTCTTGGACAGTGGCCGGATTGCGGGTGGGAATGGGTTTCGCCGTGGCGGCCTTGATGGGAATCGTGGTCTGGAAGCTGCTGGGCGATCAGAAGGTCCTGCTCGGCGGGCTGCGCACCGCCGGGGCCAAGGAAGACGGCGGACAGGCCCGACGCGGCGGCGTGTTCGGCGACACGCTGCTGTTGGCCGCCGGCGACTTCATGGAGATCGGCGCCACGCTGGTCGTAGGCACCGGCCTGGCCGCGCTGGTCAACAGCGGCTTTTCGCGTACGGCCATGGAGCCGTTCGCCGCCAATCCGCTGACGGCGGTGGCCAGTATGTCGATTCTGGCGATCGGCTTGAACCTTTGCAGCGAGGCCGACGCCTTCGTCGCCCGCAGCTTCTACGCCTTCCCTCTGGCGGCCAAGATGGCATTCCTGGTGCTGGGGCCGATGGTCGATATCAAGTTGATCGTGATGTACACCACCGTCTTTCGCCCCAGGGCAATCATCGCCATTACGGGTATCACCACGCTGCTGGTCTTCGTGATCTGTGTGACCGGATACTTTTGGATTCCCCTGATCCCCGCCGCCGCCGGCATGTGAGCAGACAACGTGAGCACGGTAACCGAATCCACTCCCGAAAGGCCTCGCAAGTCGGCTGGCGAACTGGCCGCCGACTGGATGGAGATCGGCACGCTGCTGGCCGTGTCGACGTTCTTCCTGTTCTCTTATTTCAGCGGCCGCGTAGAGCGGTTCGTGGTGCCAGCCTACGTATGGCTCTCGCCCACGGCCGGCGGCTGCCTCTTGGCCATCGGTGTTGCGCGGCTGAGGGCGCACCTGCAGGGCTACGTCTCCGGCGAGTTGGAAGAATCGACCGGTTGGCAAGTGCCGGTGTCGGCGTGCGTGGTGGTGTTGGCTGCGCCGATCGTCCTGGCGCTAGTGGTCAATCCCACGCAGCTTTCGCCGGAAGGGGCTCGAAAACGCCGCGTCCGCCAACCGGCCTTCGATGCGGAGCTGTCCCAGGCGTTCGATTGGGTTGCGGGCAGACGCGTGGCCGGCGCGGCCGCTACGGAAGGCAAGGTCTCCTGGCCGAAGAAACCGACGATCCTCGACGTCGTGACGATCGTCAGCCGAAGCGGGCCTGCGGCCGTGGAAGGGGACGCCATCACCGTCATTGGTCAGTGCGACGTTCCCGGCGGGCCGCAGAGCAAGCGGTTCGATCTTTACCGGCTGGTGATCACGTGCTGTATCGCCGACGCCACGGCCGTCTCGTTGGAGATTACTCAACTCCCCGACGCCCCGGTCGCTCCCGGCCGCTGGGTGCGGGTCACGGGGCAACTCCGCTTCGATAGCGCGGTCGACGCCATGCAGCCGGTAATCCACGCGACGGAGATCCAGGAGATGCGCGAACCGTCGAATCCGTATCTGTAGCTCCGCAAGCGCGGATCTCGTGGCGTATTGTGCCCAGGAGACAGGATGGGGGGCCAAGTCCGCTCGTACGTGGGTATGACGGCCAAAGTCACCCACAGGCCTACAGGAGCGTGCGGATGGCACTCGATCAATCCGTGAAACACCACCTGGACAGGCCGTTTTTTCGACTCCTCAGGTGGGCATGCCCCCCCGTGAGGAGGCGTCCCGCACGCGTAAGTTGCACGGGCTACGTGACTTATCGCGATCTAGTAGTATAATTAGAATAGGGCATACGTAAGGGCAGCTTCACTTCGTCTTCTCGCGTTCGGCGCTCGAAGGACCGCTTCCATGAGACATTGCGCAACCAGTCGCCGACGAGATAGCCGCCGACGAGACGGCCGCCGTGCGATGCCGCCCGGCTTCACGCTGGTCGAGTTGCTGGTGGTGATTGCCGTGCTGGGGATGTTGATGGCCTTGCTGATGCCGGCCGTTCAATCGACCCGCGAAGCGGGCCGCCGGGCGACGTGCGAGAACAACCTCTACAACCTCGGCCGGGGGATGCTCGCACACGAGGTTCAACAGCAGATTCTGCCCACCGGCGGCTGGGGATGGCGCTGGGTGGGCGATCCGGACCGGGGCTATCGCAGCAACCAGCCGGGCGGTTGGTACTACAACGTCCTGCCCTACATCGACCAACAGGCGTTGCGCGAGCTGGGCCGCGACGGCAAGATGAACGAGATCACGTCCGAGCAACTTGCCGGCGCCAACCAGGTGACCCACCATCCGCTGGAATTGGCGAACTGTCCCAGCCGGCGGCGTTGCATACTCTATCCGCGCGGCCCAGGCTGGACTTTCGTGGCCTACAACGCGGCCGAGAATAGCCTCTCGAACAACAAGACGGCCCGGGCCGACTACGCCGCCAACAGCGGCAGCCACGGCGGCGGCGAGTACTCGCCGGGCCCGAAATCGCTGGCCGATGCCGACAAGCCCGCCTGGCGCACTCAGAGCGCGACCGGAAAGACCAACGGGATCAGCTTCACTCGCAGCGAAATCCGTATGGCCCACATCACCGACGGCCGCGCCAACACGATCATGATCGGCGAGAAGTACCTCAATCCGGATCACTACTTCACCGGCCGCGACGGCGCCGACAACGAGAACCTCTACACCGGGTTCAACAACGACAACTTCCGCTCCACTCGCCTCCCGCCGAAACGCGATACGCGCGGCGTGGCCAACACCGTCTGTTTCGGCAGCGCGCATCCCGGCGGATGCCACTTCGTCTTCGTCGACGGTTCGGTGCGGAAGATCAACTACAACGTCGATCCCGTGACCTTCAAAGGACTCGGCGACCGCAACGGCGGAACGACGGCGAACGTGCAATAAGGTGGGGCGCGGCCGTGGCAATCTTCTTACGTCAACGGCGGCGGAGGTGTCGTTCGTAGTCCTCCACACGGACCTTGACGATGCTGCTGCGGTCCGGCGTACGAACCACCACCCCCTCCGGATTGCCGCCGGCGTCGTCGTCCAACCGGCACTGCGTATCGGGGAGAAGTTCCTTCAGCCACGCCAGCACGTCGGCGTGAGCCGTGGGTAGCGGTGGAACATCGGGGCTCTCGGCGATCCGCGGAGTGAGCAACGGCGGTATGACGTCGCGGTCTCCGGCGGCAATGGCGTCCGCGAACGCTTCGGGCAAGCTCCTCAAAGCGTCTTCATCGTAGAACTGCTGCCCACCGTCATCTCGCCACCTCGCTATCGCCTCCGGCGCCTGGCCACCGAGCGTGTCCATGTCGTGGATTTCGGCAACGTCGAACAACCGATAGCCGACGGCTCGACGTCCCGTGTATTGCTTCGAGGCACGTGTTATCTTGCCGCCGAAGACTTCCAGGTAGAGCACTTTGAGGCCGTCTACGGGACACGCCAGAAGGCCGCCGGCCACATCTGCCAAGGGCCTCAACGCCTCGACGATGCCCTGCGCCGGGTTGAAGATGACGTCGCCCTGACAATGCAGCAACGTCTCGCGGCTGCCGATGAAGTAGCGTCCGTCCTGCATAAGAATGATCCGCGAATTGGTGCCGTCGACCTTCTCCGTAATGACAACATCCTGCGGCAGGGGGAGATGCTCGTCGAGCAACGCACCACGGTCGCCCATCTTGTGGTACGTCGGAATCGACGGGTATTTGGTCATCGAGTTCAGGGCGTCAAGCGCAATCACAGGGACCTCGTCTTAGTCGTCAGGAAGACCGTTCTTGGGTGGCTGGGGCAGATACAACAGTCATGGCGCTAGCCGCTAGCAATTCTACCCCATAATATGCGTGTCTTTCGCATGTGCATTTAGGAAAGTCGCGTCATCAGTAACGCAACGGCGCCGTGCGTGAGACGGGCAATCTGGGAACGGCATGCTCGGCACAACTGCGGGCATTCTGTGGCGAGGGTCACTGCTTAGTGCGTTAACCCTATACACTCTCATTTGCTCTCCATGTTGTCGTCGTGCCAACAGTAACGTACCACCACATTTCCTGACGTCATTTCTATTCGCCGTCTTGACAGCCAACACCGTTTGAGATCTTGGAATCTGAGAGACAGAAGTCAGCCAGTCAAAGCACGTGGAACCCGTTCGAGAAGACTGGCCTCGCGCGGTTTCCGGCGGCTAACCGACCAATTGGATTCCCAATGCAATCTGGCAGTGTTGCCCGGTGTGCTGGTGGCTATTGAACGTTGTGGATCGCGGGTGGCCCGGTCGATTGCCCCGCGGTGGGCTCGAGCACTCGAATCGGCTGGTTCGGAGAATGGTCCGCGTGCGGCACGCACGGAAGGATGTCGGTCGGCGTCAACGACTCCCTTGGACTGACCGGATCAAGCAGCCGGTGGCGAGAACTGCTTTGTTCGGGTTGACGACCCGCCGGTTGGTAGCGTACAAGTACGATGGGCTCCGGCCAAGACGGCCACCACCAGCACCGACCAGATCACAGAGTTCCGCATGGCAGACCTCCTCCCGAAATCGCCCTTGCCCCACGCCGGCCAGTCTACCACACGTGACGACCGCGGGAGAGGATCAACCCTACGCCCCGCACCGGCTCTAGAGCTGCCTGACGCGGTCGCAGAGGCGAGGCTGTGGCAGGGTGACATGCGGCGGCGATCCTGGGCGGTTGTGGGTGGTGCAATCGTCATCTACGGCCAGTACGCCATCAACAGCCTGTCCAAAGCGGCTGCGGTCCGGTCGCGGGGGTTCTCTCCGGCCGTCGCTACGGCCGAATTCCGTTTCTCCCGGGACTTGGAGAGTCCTGTCACGATCGCGATTCGGCCGATCGTCTTCTGCTGAGGTACGTTTTCAGCAGCGCCATCACGATTCCGCAGACGGCACCCACGACACCACCATACCCGAGCGCGTAGCGGCCGAACACTAAGAAGCCAAACGCTGCGCCAACAATCCCCGGTGGAAGTCCAGCGTGGGGGCCTATGGCAAATCCGAAGAAGAGTCCGTGCGCGGACCCTGCGGCGCCCATGACGAGCCCCGCGCCAACGGCCCCCCCCAACACGGCCAACGCTACGAGCAATGCGAGTCGTTTCTCGGCTAGTCGTGCCATAAGGAGACTACCCCAGCACGCACCGAAGACGCTGCAAGCATCGAAAAGGAGCAGATCGAAGTCTTTCACGACGCAAGCACGGCAGAACGAGAAGAGCACCGTGAGGCCGAGCAGCGTGAGCAGAATGACTTGCCACCTCAGCCTTGACGTCGATTCATCCCTTATCACATTGCTCCCGCCGCAACCGGGGCTGTCACGACGTCCGACATGACGCTTCTTAAGGTAGCGATTGACTCGGTCGTCCATTTGCCCATCCCTTCACCGTGAGTAGCCTTGCCGAACGCGCCCCTTCTTCTCAGTTGGTCAGCACTCCATGTTTCCTACTGTTCCAGGCGAATTCGGTGTGCGAATATATCGCCTTGATTTCCCGCGCAGTTTCATCATGCACCGCCCTTCTGCTGTCTGCGTCGAAGTGCGTAGCCCACCAGCCCCACGGCACCCACGATCATCAGGCCGAAGACGCCCGGTTCCGGCACTTCCGGGTCCCGCCTCGGAAACGGCGGCGCTCGAGGGACGCGGAATCGGGCGGCACCGGCCGAGTACTCCGCCGCTGGATTTGCCGGCGCTTCCAGGAAGAGGGCGACCTATGCGATTAGGGCTAACTGAGCTAATCGGCCAAAGCCACGAATTCTGCACCACTAAGATACCAACCCTCGCCGCAAGGCTTGCACCAGACAATCTCGCCGTGTATCCGCGTGAGTCGGGATTCCCCCGCGATCGAGATCAGCACCGAGCCGGATTCCAGCGGCATGTTGTGCAACAGGCCGATGCCGTCCAAGGAAACATCCCTGCTGAAACAGGAGAATTCTCGCATTTGCCCCCCGTCTTCGATGGCCAGATTGACAGGACGGAAGAATGGAACGCGCTGAGAAGCTCGCCGCTCACCCGTCTTGGCCTTCTGTTCGACGAGAAGCCGAGTGATCGCGTCCCGAACTTGACCGTGCTGCACGTCCACAGAAGTTTCAACGGTCTTCATTGGTATGCTTCCGACGCAGACTCTGGTTGGAAGTATGGATTGCGAACACCGACTGTCCCACACGAAGATTGGCCGCAAATCGGAGAAAGGCAAGCGAAATGCCACCGTCTGAGCGTGGCCCTGGCGGCAGACACCAACTTGGAACGGTTCTACGTGCAAATCGGCGAACTTGCCGTTTTGCCATCGTGTCACCGGCCGGCGCCAGCAGATCGGGCAGTACTGGATTCGAGAACGTCTTCCACCACCCGCACCATTTCTCGTGGGCTGAACGGTTTGCTTATGACCGCGTTTATCCTTAACGCCGCGATTTGGGCGTCGCCCAAATCGGCCAATTTAGCGGTCACGAAGATCACCGGCGTGTGTTCGAGTCGACGTTCCGTACGCATGGCTTCGCATAGTGCAATTCCCGTCAGACCCGGCATTTGGAAGTCGGTTACGACCAAATCGAAATCGTTCTTGAGGAGCAATTCCCACGCAACCGAACCGTTCTCGGCCGTCGTCACGATGAACCCAGCCTGCTGCAAGGTATGCCGGATCACTCCCAGCATGGGAGGATTGTCTTCGGCTACCAGTACTCGGCTGGGCCGATCCACGGCTGTCGCTTCTGTCGCTCTCTCGCTCACGCGCAGCGTCCCCCTTCAGAAGACAGGTGTCGTCATACAAGGATAGGCCACCCAGCCGCCGGAGGCAAAGAAAATGGGGGGCCGGAGAAAGGGAAAGCTTGCGAACCTGTAATTGCAGCTACCCATCCCGGCTCCCCAGGCAAGTCTACCATGCAGCCACGTCGGACGCGGCCAGGTTCCGCGGCAGTGGAGCGGCGGCAAGAAAGGAAAATGGGCGTCGCGACCGACCCGCGACGCCCAAGCCCAAGGTCGCCAAGGAGTCGTTCGCGAGCCTAGGGAAGGTAACAGTATGGAAAGCAGCTACCTACGCGAATAACGGTCACGAATACGCTGCTGGCAAGTGGGAAATCGAAAATGGGGGGCCGCGGTCGAGGCAGAAAGTCGCGGCCCCCCAAGTCACACTCATATTGAAGGCCCGAGGCCGCCAAGCTAGTGATCTGGTCCCAAGCTTTGTGCAGCGGCGGCACTCAGGCGGAAACTGCCCCATACGAGAGGATTGGTCGCGAAAAGGGCTCGGGCAAGCTGGAATAACTCGCCAGAGGGGTGAAATCGGGTTGACACCAGACGGGTGAGGCCGAAAATGAGGGAGTCAATAGTGCTTCGGCATACGCAAGAATCGTGTCAGTATGAATCGCAAGAAAAGAACGCCATCGCCATCCGAGGTGTCGGGGAAGCCGCAAGGTCCCCGGCGCGGTCTTGCGCCGCGTTGACAACACCCCGGGTGGCGTTGGCGATTCTTTTGCGCGCATGGACACTCTCTGGAGTAGCGCGCGAGAAAGGACTCGAAATGTCCTCCGTTCTCTTGGCCGACCCGGCCACTCCCGCCGATCGATCCTCGACTGCACGGCTGACAGCCGAGTCCGACCCCGGCACCACCACCCGCTGGCCCCCGAGCCGGCCGTAGCATAGACCCTTGCCCGCCCCACCGCCACGCAACGATACGAGCAGGATCTCCCGACCGAGGGAAGAACGGAGTTGCACACTGGGAAGCCCCACTGCGTCAGAGCACCTTGATTTGATCGGGCGCCTCGATCACGACCCTGGCGAGGGGTGATCGTCTACCCGTTCCAGATCGTTCGGCGCGACCGTTTCTCGGGACGATCTGGGAGCCCCGGAAAACGGGGCTTTCGCCAGCAAGCCACGGTCAACGGCAGTGGTTAGCGACGAATCCGGCAACTCGGCAACGCCTCCTGGAGCTTCTTGGTGCCTTCGTCGGTGACCGACCATCCAACCGGTCATTCCGACTCTTCCCGATACGGCTTCCCCGCTTTGTAGAATTCGAGGAGGGATTCAGCAGCCGGCATATCGTAGTCTGGCGTTTCGATCTCAATGTAGTCCGGCGTCTCGATCTCGATGGCCTTCGTCTGCCAATGGATGGCCTGCGCGAACTCACCCGCTTCTGCGTACGCTGCTGCAAGAGTTCCCAGACAGTAAGCGTGCATTCCCGTAGAAACGCCCCCGCAAAGCTCGCACGCATGCGTCGCGTACTCGACCGCTCTACGCCCGTCGCGATACTCCGCGTGCGGGCAGATTGCGAGGAGCCAGGCGAGGTTGTTGTAAGTGGTGACCGTTTCGGAGAAACGGTAAAGGCCCTTACCCGATCCATCTAGCCGGATCGCTTCCGTGTAGTCGGCGATGGCCCGGCCGTATTCATGCTTGTTCTGGTAGGCCACGCCACGGGCGTAGTAAGAGTGGAGGTCTTCCGGGCTGAGCCGAATTGCCTCGGCGAAATCGATGATCGCCCGGTCGTGTTCACCCATAGCACGGTACACGGCACCGCGGTCAAGGTATGCGGCACCGCGGTTGATGTAGGCTGCCGCATCCTTCGAGTTGATCCGGATCGCTTCGGTGTAGTCGGCGATTGCTTTGTCATACTCGCCTTTGCTAGCGTAGGCAAGGCCCCGCTTCGAGTAGACCTCGCCCAGGTTCAAAGGGTCGAGTTGGATCGCTGCGCTATAGTCGGCTATAGCCTTCTCATTCTTGCCTATCATCCAGTAAATGAGAGCCCGGCTGCAGTGAGCTTCGGCGTCTCTCGGGTCGATCCGGATCGCTGCGGTGTAGTCAGCTATCGCGCTGTCGGATTCACCCTCGTCAGTGTAGGCGCCATCGAGGATGCCCCAGTAAACATCGCCGCGGGCTCGGTAGGCTTGGGAGAGCCGCGGGTCAAGGCGAATCGCCTGAGTGAAGCCAGAAATCTCCTGGTCGACATCGAACTCCCCATGCATGGTAGCGAGGCCGCGACCGCAGTAGGCGAGGGCGTGCCCCGGATTGAGCCGAATCGCCTCGCTGTAGTCGGCAATGGCCATCTCCAGTTCGTCTTTCTCCCGCCGAGCATCGCCCCGGTTGCAGTACGCATCGGCGCACTTCGGGTTGAGCCCAATGGCCTGCGTAAACGCAGTGATCGCCTCGTCGCCCCGCCCTACGACGGCACGTTTCCCGACGCCGAGGCGTTCGCCGGGGACCCGGCAGCCTATACCTCTCCGCGCGTGTCGTATGAATGGCCTTATCGGAAGCGCATCGGACCACACGCGGACAGATACGACGACCGCTCGGCGTAATAGCCCGGTCCATTAGTCACCAGAATGACCGACAGCTTGCTTCCCGCGGTCACTCTCACGCGGACAAGGGCTTTTCACCGCTAAAACCATGCCGTGTCGGCGGAAGAAGCGAGGGTGTGGTCACCCTTCCTCGACGACATTCATGCCCATCAAATTGGCCAAATGCCGCACGCTCTGCATATGGTCGCCGTAGAACACCACGCGGTGTAGCAGCGTCATGGCGTCTTCCGTCTCCAGCGCGCTACTCCAGTCGGCCGCCATCTTGGCCGCGTCGCGGACTTCCGTGACGATCTGTGAGCGGCAGCCGTGGATGGCCTTCTCAGGGACGTCGATGATCTCGCCCGTCGACGCCAGGATCGTATCCAGGTTGACCAGCTTGGTACGGGTAATGGTCTGGCCAATGCGATATTGCACCTCGGGAACGCAGCCGCTGCCACCGACTTCGGAATGTCCACGCAGCAGATACGGCGCCTCTTTCCCGTCCTGGCCGTCCATCTTCAAAGGCGCCGTGCAGTGGGCCGTCCAAAGGGCATTTCGGGCCGTGTCGAAGGTGGCGTTGCCCTGGAAGCCGGGACGGTCGACGGCGTACTGGAACAAGAGCATCGTCAGCAACGAGTCCATGTCGCCTTCACAAGCCGCCGGCACGCCACGGTCGCGGAGCCGCGCGAATCCCAGGCAGGGAAACCCGCGCGGCAGCCACCCCATGCAGGTTCCGATGGCCAATCCGTCGGCCCGCTGCCGTTCCACCAAGCGGTCCATAGCGACGCTCACACGAGCCGCTTTCTCGATATCGTCCTTCGTCGGTTCGAGGATCCTCTTGGCGCCCTTGGTCCACCGTTCGAGTTCGGCCCGAACCGCGTCGTCCTCCACGGACGTGACCATCTCGTCGAAGTCTTTCTGCTCGGCGGCCACCACCTCCGCGCCCAGGCGTTTCTTGATTTCCTCGGGCGAACACGCTGGCTTCGTGCCGCGGGCCGGTGGGAATAGCAGGATTCTGGTCTGCCGCATCATCGGAATCACGCGTAGCAGACGCAGCGCACGCTCCAACTCGTCGTAATCGCTGCTGACCAACAGCGCAACGCGATGGCCCTCACGGCGCCATCGAGGCGGATACATCCAATCGTGACCGCTGGCCGGCAACGCGAATACGGCCAGCGGACGGCCAGCGTCCAAGATGGGAGCCGCCACGCGCGTCAACGCGAAGTTCTGCACGTTGATCGCCAGCACGGGGGCTTCCGGCCCTGCCTTTTCCAGCAAGGCACCCGTTTCCTGCGGGCTGCGCGATTGCCCCACCACCAGTTCGATATTCCCCAGTTTTTTCTCCGCTTCGGCGAGCCGAGCCTTCATGGCTTCGATCTGCGTGGCGTCGGCACCCCAATTGCGATCTTCAGGCGGGGGGTTGCCCGTGAAGATCACACAGATCCGCGATTTGCCGCGTGGCTCCACAGGCGGCGACTCGGAAGCCCTCGCATGCGTCCACGTCGCACCGGCCAGCAGCAACCCGCTTGCGGCGCCCGCTCCCAAGAACTCCCTTCGGTTGCAGTGTTCACACATCGCAAACTCCTCCCTTCCAAGCGTGACCGTCGAGTACCGTCTGCAAGCTTCGGAGGCGTACTCCGCCCACCGAGGCATCAAGTCGAGAAACACTATCTCGCCGCTGGGGTTTGAATGTCAAGCACGGGGCGACCGGCTAGCCCGCTTTTCTTAGTGTGCCGTGTAAAGGCGGCGATTTTCAGTGGGTGCAATTCCCACCCGGCGACGAGGCGTTCTAGCCGATCGCAATCGGGGCGGCGGAGGATTCGCGGAATAGTGTCCTCAAGTCATACGTTTCGCGGGAGTCCGATTTAGCCACCGATTCTTGACGCACTGGCGTGCAGTGGAGAGAATGCTTGCTGCCGCTTCGTTACGGGGGCTGTGAGACAAGACGTTTGGGAGAATACCCGATGAGCAGTCGCCCCAGATCCGAAGAGACGCGGGGGGCATGGCATCGCATCTGGCCCCGCACGCTTCTTCTTCTCCTCGGCTCTTGACTTTGGGCGACCTCGCCCGCGATCGGACAACAGCCGGCCGCCGCTGACCGGATCCGCCCCTACGAACACAACCCTCAGTACTGGCAGTACAAGAGCCAACCGGTGTTGTTGCTGGGTGGCTCAAAGGACGACAGTCTGTTCCAGATTCCGGACCTGAAGCAGCACTTGGACGAGTTGGCGGAAGTTGGCGGGAACTTCGTTCGCAACACGATGAGCGATCGTCAGGATCACGGCTTTGAAGTCTACCCATACAGGAAGCTCGAATCCGGGAAGTACGATCTCGATCAATGGAACGATGATTACTGGACACGGTTCCGGGACTTCTTGCGCTGGACCGAACAGCGGAAGATCATCGTGCAGATTGAGGTTTGGGACCGCTTCGACCATTCGCAGCAGCCATGGGAAGCGGCCCCCTACCGGCCCGCCAACAACGTCAACTTCACGACCGACTCTTCCGGTTTGAAGGACCATTACCCGGTGCCCGCATGGCGCGATAGGCAACCGTTCTTCCACACCATTCCCGGAATGCCTCTTTACGACGAGCGGCTGGACGTCGTCCGGAAGTACCAGGAACGTTTCGTATTGAAGATGCTGTCGCATACTCTTCCTCGCGGCCATGTTCTGTACTGCATGAATGACGAAACGTCCACGCCGCCAGAATGGGGGCGACACTGGATCGCGCTGATCCAGCGCGAGGCGGCAAGAGCGGGCGTGCCGGTCTTCTGCACGGACATGTTCGACGACGGCTACGAACCGGAACGCTCGCAACGGTTCGCGCAGGTCCGTCACCACCGTGACGGCGGAGGCATTGGCCTGCAACCGATCTCCAAAGCCTGCATCCGGGCTGCGCGCCAAACGGAATATCTGGTCAAGTTCTGGGAGGTCGAGTCACATCAAGAGTTGCTCAGCGACCGCTAGGCCGACGAGGCCTACCTGGTGGCCAAGCCAGGCGAGAAGTACTTGCTGTACTTCACGCAGGGTGGTTCGGTTGGCCTGAACCTTAAGGGATGCCGCGGCGAGTTTCGCTTGAAGTGGGTTGATATCGCCACCGGTCAGTTGGGACAGGATGCGCGACTGTCAGGGGATCAGATCGTCACGATCAAAACGCCCCGTAGCAGCCCGTGCGTTGCGGTTGTGGTACGCTGATCGGGTATGGAAACCGCGTTGGACCCATTTTTCGGGGCGAGTTACCGGCACTGATGCTCGGCTCGAACTTACGTCGGTCGCTCCCAGATCGCCGCACGCGAGTTGCTATCGTGCAGAGATGTTCACGGCCGACGCGGGAAGCGGCAATTCGCAAACTGCACTCGGTAACGCACGCCTGAGCAAGCCTGAGCCAAGTGCGCACCGTCCGAGAACGAGTTGGCAACGCTGACTGCATGGGAATGGGGCGTGCCCCGGCAAGACCACGCCATGAAAGGCCAGAGTGTTCAGATCGCAGCACGTCAGGGCCGTGAATCGCTCACAGGACGGCAAGTTCAGGCCCGGGTGGTGTGATTGACCCTTCGACAGCCCAACCAGCCTTCCTGGGCGTCAGAAGCGGCGTGGACCGCGTCCCTTCAGCCAGCAGGGGATGACCGCCGTGACCCTGCCGCCCCAAGACGCCATGAAAGGCCTCTACGGCGGAGTTTCTTCCCGCGATGGCCGGAAGGGGAACCAAACTATCAATCTCGGACGCGGTGCGCGCCAGGCCGCTGTGGGCCCATACAAACGGCGCCAGAATCGATTTCTGAGGTAAGGAGACGAGGATGAAAGTGAGAACCCCGGTGGTCCCTAGCCCGATGGCCAGCGGAGGTTCTCACCGGGGTGCCGTGGAAGGGCTGCCGGCAGATTCTTGACAAGCGGCGTCGCGGGGGCCTAGACTGAGAGACTACTGCTTCGGTGGGGTGGCCGCCGCGAACACGGGAGGAGCTACGCATGGGAATGCTACGCGGTTGCCATCGTCGAAGACTGGTGCTCGAACCGCGTGAGCAGCGTGCCCTTCTTTCCGGCGACCTTGCCGGCGCCGTGGGGCCGGCCGAGGCGCTTCTCGGCCAGCCTGCCGATGATGTGGCCGTGCTTGCGGAGGCGGAGGACGGGAGCGGTTCGTTTTCTCCCGCGGGCGAGGGCGTGTTCGCGCTGTGGAACTGGGCTGAGCCACAGAACATCCCCGATGGCCCTGGTGGCGATTGGGTGCAGATCGACTTTGAGGAACAGGTAGATATCCCGCTGGGCGCTCGGGCCACAGAGGTGATGGTCTACTACGACATCACCCATCCCCACAGCGGGGACATTGAGGTACAGGCCTCCAACGGTTCCCACACGTGGACCGTCCGCGACAACCACGGCGGGGCGACCCCGGATATCTCCGAGACGGTGACCGAGGAGTTGCTCTTCGCCGGGGACCTCGCTGCGCAGCCGTGGTCCTATCGTGTCCGCGATACGGTGGGCGGCCAGACGGGCACGCTCAACGCCGTGCAGTTGTACGTATTTTATGAGGAAGTGTTGACGCGTGGTGAGATCCACGGCGTCGTGTGGGACGATCTTGATGGCGATGGCGAACGAGATGCCAACGAATCAGGTTTGGCGAATCGACGCGTCCATTTGGATGTGAACGAGAACGGCCAATGGGACTCGGGCGAACCCTATGAGGGCACAAATGCGTCCGGTCACTACGCGTTCACCGGCTTGCCTGCCGGCAAGTATGTCGTCGCCTCATACCCTACCGAGGACCACGAGCCAACGAATCCAGCGCCCAGTTTTGCCGGCCCACCAGGCCCCGCAGACCAGGGAACGGCTAAGGCTTGGTACGATTGGCGAAACGGCGAATTCTACGTTTCCGTGAACAACGTCCGTAGCTGGGAATTCCAAAGCGTTGCACTCTTTCGGAGTGGCTTACCAGACGATTCGCAGTTACCAGCAGTACCATCGGGGACTTTCGTTTCTAGCACCGGTAACACGCACGGTGAGGTTTCCTTCGGTCCCTTACTGGGAAACCCGGACGGCCAGCCGCCCACGCCGTACACGGACGTGTTCATTGGCAACATCTTCAAGAACCCACCTACGTCAGATGTGGAACTTCAGGCGATCATGGCGGCCGGCGATTTCCAGTTTGGATACGACATCCCTGGTGAGGGACGTCGTGTCGGTGAAATCGCAATCGGCCCACAAGCCGCCCCTTACGAGATTGTCATCTCTCAGAACGAGATCGTTACCAACGTTGACTTCGGCAGCCACGCACTTCCAGGCAAGATTCGCGGCGTTGTTTTCAATGATCTTGACGGCAACAGCCAGCGCGATGGCGGCGAACTAGGGATAAGCGACCGGAAAGTCTATCTCGACGCAAACGGAAACAACTTGTGGGACGCTGGTGAGCCGTACGAGTTGACCGATGCCGACGGGGCCTACGCGTTCGCCGACGTCACGCCCGGCACATACGTCGTCAACCAAATTGTCGAGTCGCCTTGGTACGCAGCTCCCCCGGCCAACGTGACTCACGAGATAGTCGTTGCCCCGCACCAGATCGTCTCGGGCATCGACTTCGCAAATCGATTGCCCGCCGTCGTAGGACGCCACGTCTTCTACAACAACTCGGCCTTCGACGGCAACCGTGCTGGCTCGGGCGAGGCCGACGATAATGCCATCGCCACTGACAAGGCGGCCCTGTTGCCGGGCGCAAGTGCCACCTTCGACAACTACACGAGCTACTCCTCGGGGATCAACGGAGTGATGGTGGACGTGGCCCATCCGGCCGTCACGCCGGCAGCAGCCGACTTTATGTTCCACATCGGCAATGATGCCGATCCGGCCGACTGGCCGCCCGTCTCGACTCCGGTCACCGTGGATGTTCGCGAGGGCGCCGGGGTCGACGGTTCCGACCGGGTGACGTTGATCTGGCCCGACAACGCCATCAGGAAGCAGTGGCTGCAAGTGACAGTCCTGGCCGACCGGCTGGGGATGGCCGAAGACGACGTGTTCTACTTTGGCAACGCCGTGGGTGAAGCGGGCAACTCGACGTCCAACACTCAGGTAACCACCACCGACCTGCTGCTGGAGCGGAACAACCCGCGGAACTTCCTGAACCCAGCGCCGATCCTCTTTGACTTTGACTACAACCGAGATCAACGGGGCAACGTGACCGACGTGCTGCTGGCGAGGAACAATGCCACGAACTTCCTGACGGCGCTGAAGTTGCTCGATCTGTCTGACATCCACGGGATGGCCGCGCGGGCGGTAGAAGTTGACGGACGCCACGACCCTTCCGCCGAAGCCGCGGGCCGAATGCTGGCAACATATTGGCTGTAGCCTGAGCTGCGTTGGCAAGGCTCTCGCCACGAGACCGGGAGGAGCGACGCATGAGAACATCACGTGCCGACCGTCGGGATCGCAGCCGACTCTGCGGCAGACCAGAGCGAGTCGGTTCCGCTGGGCCGTTGTCTCTTCGACCGCGACGCCTGACCCTGGAACGGCTTGAAGGCCGTCAGTTGTTGGCCGCGTCGATTGGCGACGTAGTCTGGCTTGATCTGGACGCCGATGGCCTTCAGGGACCGGGTGAGCCTGGCATCGAACATATCGCCGTCAATCTCTACGAGGCGGCAAGCCATCTGCTCCTTGATTCGACCACGACGTCTCCGGCGGGAGTTTACGGCTTCAACGATGTTCCCGCCGGCGACTACTTCGTCGAATTCATCGTCCCCTCCGGCTTCAGCTTCACGCACGAGAACCAAGGCGACGACACACGTGATAGCGACGCCAATCCTCGTACCGGACGCACCGGCGATTACACGTTGACGACCGGCTCGGACACGACGTCTATCGACGCCGGGCTATTGCAGGACTTCACGCTCTCGGTCGGCGACGCCAACCTCACCAGCGACCCGCTCGCCACCACACACGGCTACGTCGACGTCGTGCTCTCGGTTCCCGATGCGATGGAACGGCGCGTGGCCGGCTACAGCGCCTTTATGACCGTCGACCCGTCGGCCGCAGGCGTCACGCTCACCGGTGTCTCTGAAGCCCCCGGCGCCCTTTTCCCCGGACAGGTGCCCGCCTTCTTTGACACGGCCGATCCGGCCATCAAGTTGGTTTCCGATTTCCTGCAAGTGAACAACCCGGGCGATCCGCCGGACGTGCCGCTTTCCAACGGTGCGGGCCTGTTTCGGCTGCAATTCGACGTAGCGCCCGGCACCACCGGCTCATTTGACGTCGACGTCGACTTTCTGCGGATGAACGACGGCGCGTTGCGAGAACTGCCGAATTTCGCGATCGACAAGGGCTCGGTGACCGTCTCCGGGTCGGCGCCCGAATTCTCGATCGATAACGTCACCCGGGCGGAAGGCAACGCCGGCACGACGGCCTTCGAGTTCACGATCTCGTTAACCGGAACCGTGGCCTCAACGATGACGGTCCAGGTCGATACGGCAGACGTCACTGCCGAGGACGAAGGCGGTAATCACGACTACGACTTGATCGCCAGCGACGTGCTCACGTTCACCTCGGCGGGAACAAAGGCCGTCACCATCGACGTGATCGGCGATACCGACGTGGAACCGGACGAGATGTTCAACGTCCTACTGAGCAACGCCACTGGCGGAGCCGCCATCGTCGACGGGACGGGCATCGGCACGATCCAGAACGACGACGCGGCTCTGAGCTTCGGTTTCTTGCACGTCGGCGACGGATTTGTCACCGAGCTGGATGTCGGTGTTGGCGTAACAATCGAGTTGCAGGTGCATGTGCTCAATGCAGAGACTGTTGCCTCTGTAACTCTCTTTCCGCATAACTCGTTTCTGTTTTCTCGAACGTCGGGCGGAGGG
>CAYYNP010000072.1:0-11606 GCA_964472545.1 uncultured Planctomycetaceae bacterium
CCGGATGGACCACTTCCGCGTTTATCGCAAGGTACACGCCGATTTTGACGCCCTGAGCCCGGTTCCCTATGCCATCACACAGATGGCCGATTGCTCCGAGCGGGACCTGCTTCGCGCCGACGAATGGGAAGCGCGGCGCCAGGCCGAAGAGGCAAAGCTCAACGCCGGACGATACGGCAAGATCCAGGAGGAAATCCGACAGCTTCAGCAACAACAGGCTGCCCTGCGCAGGACGGAGAAGCTCGCCGAGCTCGAAGGCCGCGTTCGAGAAGCCCGGGATGCCAGAAACGTCTTGAATCGGAAGATCGACGGGGAGTTTCGCGCCCTCCCCGAGGTAGTGACAATCCAACAACAGATCGACCCGTTGCGGCAGAAGATCGACGCGGCGATGCAGGAGATCCGGCAGAACGGCCAACTCGTGAAGCTCAGCGAGGAGATCCAGGCCTGTCAGCGCCAGCAGCAGGAGATGGAGCAAACGTTGCGAGAGAGCCCCGAACTCGAAGCGATGCAAGCGGCAATTGACGCTGCCGGCGAAAAGACACGCGAGGCCGAAGATCGCATTCGACAACTCCCCGCACCAACGGCATTGAAACAGCGCCACGAAAACGAGCAGGACGGTCAGAGAAAGCGGGAGTTGTTGGACGAGTACAACCGGTTGTTCGAGACCGCCCGATCGACCGATGTCGCGTGGCTGCAGGCCGGCATCACCGCGAGGCGCCTCAGCGACGCATATCAAGAGGTTTTGAGAAACCGACGCGAATCGCACGCCGGACGGATACGCATCGAAGGGAAGCTTCAACAACTCCGGGAACAGCAAAACGCGCTGAACGCCGGGCTGGTCGCATCCCACTCGCAACTTGCCGCATGGCAGGAATCTCGCGCGGCGAAGGAGAGAGACTTGCAGACGCGCCGCAAACAGTTTGAAGAGCAGCGCCGGGCGGCCGACGAACGTCTGCGGGCCGAGGAGGCGTGTACGGCCGCCTCCACGGCCGTTGAAGACGAGAGAAAGCAGACCGAAGAGGACGTGAGCGCGAAGGCGGCCGACTTTGCCACGCGGATCGAGAAGTTGCAGCAAGAAGCAAACGTCCTGCGGGACGCGGCCTTCCGCAGCGCCAAGCTCGTGGGACGGAACCCTTATCCCGGCCGCGACGCCGCCCGATTGAAAGACTTCCAGCAGCAACTGCAATACCACACCACGGCCGATTGGGACGACCGCACGCCCGAAGAGGCCGCCGGAAAGGCCCCGGCGAAAATGCTCGACTGGCTACGCCGGGTGCGAGGTTACTGACGCTCCGGACTCTCTTCATGCTGCTTGAAGTGAAACCGCGAGCCGAACTGGATGCGTTTGTATCCTTCCAGTTTGCCGTCGCTGCACGCGGCCTTGGTCTCCGCCCGCAGCGTGTCGAGCTCCTCCGGGGACATGGGCTTGAAATTGCGTGCCATGGCAACGTCCTGTAGCAGATTCTCGCGGGAACGGATGCCGCACACCAGCGTGGTGATCGGCAGCGAAAGCGAGTAGCGGCGGCAGACTTCCGCCGGCAGCTTCAGGCCGCGTGGAATCCCTCCACCGCCGCCGAGGCCCTTCATGCCGATCACGCTGATCTTCCGGCGCACGCACTCCGGCAGGACCTGCCGCTGGAAGCTGCGTTCGGGATGATGGGCGTCGGGGATGTTGATCGGCATCTGGGCCGTGTCCCACTCGAACGGCTTTTCGATCATCTTCAGGTGATTGGCCAGATTGCGATGCCCGGTGAAGCCGATGTGGCGGACCTTGCCCGCCTTGCGGGCTTCCACGGCGTACTTCAACGCACCACGCTCGAAGATCCAATCGGGATCGACGTCCCAATCGATCTCGTGAAACTGCCAGAGGTCGATCCGGTCGGTCTTCAGGCGGCGGAGACTCTCTTCGAGGTGGTCGCGCGAGCGCTTGTAGTCACGGGCGCAGTTCTTGGTCATCAAGAAGACTTTATCGCGCCGTCCGCCGGTGGCCAGCGCCTTGCCGATTACCTTTTCGCTGCCGCCGGCGTGATAGTCCCAGGCGTTGTCGAGAAAGGTAACGCCCAGATCGATCGCCTCGTGGACGATCTCGATCGCCGTCTTTTCGTCGGGCACGCCGATGTCGTATCCGCCGAGCCCGACGATCGACACCCGCTCGCCGTGGCGCCCCAACGGCCGCGTGGGGATGCCGGCAGGGCTCTTTTGCTGATTGGCCAGTACGGACGGGCCAGCGGCCACGGTGGCCAGAGAGGCTCTGAGGAAGTCGCGGCGTCGGGGATGGTCCATTGTCAGAACTCCTTTGGTCTACGGCGGCCGCTTCACGTCGTCTTTGGAGACCGCGGCCGCTTTGGAGAGAATCGCCCTGCTAAGCCACTCAATGACGTCGGTCCGCGCGCCTACGGAGAGCCAGTAGTCCGTCGCGGCCGTACTCAGCATCAGGGCCATCTTGCCACTGTTGCCTTCCCGGGCCGCCGCCACATGACGGATGTCGCGCCAGGCGACGTAGATCGACTCACGGGCGATTCCCGCCGAACGAATCGCCAGACCGCCGCTTCCGAGAACCACCCTCGATCGTTGAAACCACGCAATCACGCCCCCGATCAGTGCCAGCATGCCCAAGCAGGCCAACAAGACGGTGCCCCCCTTCGCCGCGCTGCTTGTGGGCGGGATGAATAAGGACGACGAGGCAGCCCCCAGCATGAACACCGCAATGCCGAACCCGCCGGCCGATATTGCGCGATTCTCGGGATAGGTTATCGTGGTCTCGGCCCCGCGATGATGGACATTCACGCCCTTTGGCGGCGAAGCGGTGCCCGCCGCGGTTGCTGAACTGGCGACGGGCGCACGAAAAGTCATGTCCGGAATGACTACGGGATCGTCGCGCGTCACTTCGACAAAGTCGATCGGCTCCTCTGCGTCTTCGGCGTTCTCGGCTGACACCAGGCCCTCTTCGCGATCTCCCGGCCGATCCACGATCGACCGATCCAACGCCGACGGCGTGCGTACGACGAAATCGTCTCCCGCCGGATCCAGCACGTTCAGCGAGAAGCGTCTTGCGATCCGATGCAGGGTCCGTTTGGCGATCGATTCGTCGGGGTCGCACACCAGCGGCACGTCGAGTGAGTCATCCGTGCGGTGTTTGAGCAGGACGAAATGGAAGGCGACGGTGTTCATGGCGATCGCTCCGCCACCGAAAATGGCACCAAGCACGCCGCCAATGGTGGCCCCCACCCACGTACCAACGTCGTCGGCGGCGAACTCGCGAGAGTAACGCATCAGCCCTCGATAGGCCGAAAGCGGCCGTCTTTGCGTCGACCTGCCGAAGCACCAGCCCTTCGACATCGTCACGCCGCGTGCGTCGAGGCGGGTCGATCGCCAGCGAGTCGTCAGGTACAACCCCGGCAGCAGAAGCACGAGTGTCGCCACAGCCATCAACAGTCCAAACACGAGCAGCCAGTCACCCAGATCGTTCTTCTCGGGGTACTTCCAGGCGACGAATACACCGCAGGCCGACAGGCAGGCCGCTCCCATCCACCCCGCAATCATGAAGCCACCCACGCCCCGCCACGGCATGCGCGGCCTGAACGTCGCCGGGCGTTCGCCGGCCAAGCGTGCAATCCGCGTTGAACCCGGTGACTCGGGCATCTTGAGCCCCCAGTTTGGAGACGTGCCATCTGAAACTGAGCCTAGCTGGCTGCGGCGAGAAGTCAACTGTCCCATCACGGAGGCCGGCTCACACTCCCGCACCGTCTGAACTGGGGGGGTGCTCGGGCCCGACGACACGGCATCGCGTGCAGTCTGCCCCCAATGACGCTACGCCCAGAAGGCCCGTGGCGCCCCGGCGCAAATCGCCACGCCGGCCGCAAACAAACGGCCGGCGCGGGGAGGAGGCGGTTATCGATAATCCGCGACGAGCGCTGGGAGGCGTTCGCCCGGGTTGCTGAGGTTGGTTTCCTCCGATGATCTCGCTTGGGATGCACTTTGCATGCCGAAGATGTCGCCTTTTTGATCGTCGCCTATAAACGTCTAGTACGCAGGAGGTTAGGGGTCGTGCTGCTTTGGCTTCGCCACTCTTGTCGGCCGTTCGGTGTTGTCGATGTGAGTTGATTGATCGTTGAAACAAGCGCATATTGATCGCGGATGTTGTCACTTCTTGGACGGTCCGCGCCCTCCGTGGTGATACCCCATTAGCGATGGCCCGTTGAAAACGACGGCCAGAACGCAATAATGGGGTGTTCGGGCCGATCGGACAGCCTCGCCTAGGGCGACATCTACACGAAAGGGAGTAGTTGCGTGCAACGATTCATGCTGAAATCGAAGATCCACCGTGCGACGCTCACGGGCACGGAGTTGGACTACGAGGGCAGCATCGCCATCGACCGGAATCTCCTGGAGGCGGCCGATATGCTGATCGGCGAGCAGGTCCAGGTACTCAATCTCAACAACGGCCAGCGGCTGATTACCTACACCATCGAGGCGCCGCCCGGATCGGGAACGATGCTGCTAAACGGCCCCGCCGCCCGGCTGGCTGCGCCCGGCGATCTGATCATCGTGATCTCGTACTGCGCGGTCGACGACCAGGAAGCCCGGTCGCTGAATCCAAAGGTGGTCCTCGTGGACGCTGCGAATCGGCCGGTGAGGTAGTCGGGCACAGTGCCCACGGTCTTCGGTGGGATATGGTAGAATTGCCGGTTACGGCCCTTGATGAACGCTTGCCTGAGGCCCCCCCATGTCTACTCCCAGATCGATCGGCGCCATCGAGCTTTCCAGCTTAGGGATTGGCTTCAAGATCCAAGACGAGATGCTCAAGGCGGCCGCCGTGGAGTTGCTGATCGCGCGAACGATCTGCTCGGGCAAGTATCTGATCGTGGTGGGCGGATCGGTGAGCCAAGTCGAGGCGGCGATCCAGGCCGGGTTGGCCGCCGCCGACGAGGCAATCATCGATCACCTGCTGATCCCCAACGTGCATGAGTCGGTCTTCCCGGCGTTGGGGCAATCGATCGCGCTGGGGGCCGACGAAACCGGGGCCTTGGGCGTGGTGGAGACGTTCAGCGGCACCAGTGTGCTGGCCGCCGCCGATGCCGCCGCCAAGGCGGCTCGGGTCACGCTGTTTCGGATCCACGTGGCGATGGCCTTAGGAGGCAAAGGGCTCTGCCTGATGACCGGCAGCGTGTCGGACGTTCGGGCGGGAGTGCAAGCCGCCGCTGCCGAGGTCCGGCGACGTGGCCTGCTGGTCTCCGAGATCGTCATCCCCCGGCCGGCCAAGGAACTCTTCGCCGAGTATCTCTGACCTGCGCAATCGGGGCAACTGCTACGTTCCTTCTCCGCGGCCGATCCCCGCGTCGCCGCCTTCTGCCCTACACCACCGGTATAACCTATGGTTGTACGGATAGCTGGGTGAGGGGGTAGGCTGCGCCGGATGGAATCGAACCGGCGAGCGAACCGGGAATCCGCGCAAACCGCAGCGTCGGGACGAGGTGGCCGTCGACCGTCAGCGATCGAGCTGGCCCAGCCGGCCGCAAGGAGTTGCAATGACGATAGGTACCAGGTTGGCGATCGGGTTCTTCGCCGTGGTGCTGCTGGTGGCCACGGTGGGATACGCCTCCATCATGGCCCTGCGTGGGGCCTCCCGGGAGTCGATCGGCGGCCAACTTCAGAGCCAAGCTTCGCTGGCGATGCGCGAGATCGACTCGAACCTGCGCGGCCGGATCGAAGAACTCCGCTGGTACGGACTTGCGACGGGCTTGGCCGAAGCCGCCGCGGAATCCAACCGACGCTTCGAGCGGATGCCCGACCGGCAACGGTTCATCGAAACGACCGACGCCGATTGGATCGCCGGCCGGCAGACGCCCTGGATTCGAGGGGTTCTCGAAAACGAACTCTCCGCCACGCTAAAACGTCACATGGACGCGATGGCCGAAGAGCATGGACGCACGGTCTTTGCCGAGGTCTTCGTCACCAACAAGTACGGCGTGGTGATCGGGTCGACCGGCAGGACGACCGATTACCTGCAGGCCGACGAGCACTGGTTTCAGGCGGCGGTCGAAGACGGACGCGGTTGGATCGGCGGCGTCGAGTTCGACGAAAGCTCCCAGACGCTCGCTACGGATCTGATTCTCACGCTGACCGACGATCGCGGCGATTTCGCCGGCGCGATCAAGGGCGTATTGAGCATGGATGACACGCAGCAGGTGGTCGATTTCGTGGCGGAGCGCTCGCGTTACCAAAGCACCACGATCTATCTCGTCGACGCCGAAGGCAAGACCATTTGTGCCGGCGGCGCTCCGCTTTCGGATCGACGGGAAGCCGACGCGGCGCCGCTGAGTTTTGGTGAGAACGTTGCACGGCGCAGGCCCGTCGTCGAGGCCCGGGACGCAGACAGCGGGTACGTCACGTTCCACGAAGCGGGTACACGCAAACTGGCGGCCTTCGCTCGACTGGCAGAACGGCCAGACGATCCGCCGCGCGACGGCCCCTCGTGGACTCTTGTGGCCGAATACGACATGGCGGAGTTGCTCCAATACGTTTCTCAGGTCGAACGATCCCTGCTCGTCCTGTTGCTGCTCGCGGCGATGCTCGCCACCGCATCCGGTACGCTGCTGGCCCGCTCGATCAGCAGGCCGATCAAGCGGCTGACCGCTACGGCCACCGACATCCTGCAGGGAAACCTCGACGCCAAGGCCCCCGACGTGGGCGGGAAGGACGAGACCGGTCTCCTCTCCCGCACCTTCAACAAGATGACCGGCGATTTGGTCGACGCCAACGGACGGCTGCAGCAAGAAGTGACCCAACGGCAACAGGCAGAGGAGGCGTTGCGCGAGAGCGAACAACGATTTCGGCTGCTGGTCGAAGCTACCAGCGACTGGATCTGGCAGGTCGACGAACGCGGCGTCTTCACCTACGTCAGTCCGCAAGTGCGGGACCTCTTGGGCTACGAACCGGAAGAGATCGTCGGCCACACGCCGTTCGATCTGATGCCGTCGCCGGAAGCCCGCCGCATGTCGGCCTATGCCGAGGAAACGATGGCCCGCGCGGAGCCGCTTTCCGGAGTGGAAAGCAGGTACGTGCATCGCGACGGGTGGCAGGTGGTGATCGAGACGTCGGGCGTGCCGGTGGTGAATCCCGACGGCAAGCTGGTGGGATATCGCGGAGTCAACCGTGACGTCACGCAGCGCAAACGCAGCGAGGAGAAGCTGCTGCGGCTTTCGGCGATCGTCGAATCGTCGGACGACTCCATCGTGGCCGAGACGCTCGACGGCGTGATCGTCTTCTGGAACGAGGGCGCCACGTTGCTCTACGGCTACACCGAGCGCGAAGCGCTTGGCCGGCCGGCTGCGATGCTCGTTCCGTCGGGGTTGGCGGTGGAAGATCACGGCCTGCTTGACAAAGCCCGACGCGGACATCGCACCGACCATTTCGACACGCTCCGGCAGCACAAGGACGGCCGGCCGATCGACGTCTCGTTGAACATCTCACCGATCAAGGACGACCGCGGCAAAGTGATCGGCATCTCGACGGTCGCGCGCGACATTACCGCGAGGAAACAGGCCGAGGCGGAACTGAAGGACTACGCCGCCGTGGTGGAATCGTCGAACAAGGCCCTTGAGGAGTTCAGCCGGGCGGCCGAGGCGGCCAGCCGGGCCAAGAGCGAATTCCTGGCCAACATGAGCCACGAAATCCGTACGCCGATGACGGCCATTCTCGGCTTCGCCGACATCCTGCTCAGCGAGGAACGACTCGACAAAGCGCCTCCGCGTCGCATCAAGGCCGCCTTCGAGACGATCAAACGCAACGGCGAATATCTGCTGGAACTGATCAACGACATCCTCGATCTCTCCAAGATCGAAGCCGGCAAGCTCGAAGTCGAACGTATCGACTGCTCGCCGGTCCAAGTGATTGCCGACGTTGCGTCGTTGATGCGCGTGCGGGCGGAGTCGAAGGGTCTGCCCCTAACGATCGAGTACGGCGGCGCCGTTCCCGAGACGATCCGCACCGACCCCACGCGACTGCGGCAGATCTTGATCAACCTGGTTGGCAACGCGGTGAAGTTCACCGAAACCGGCAGCGTGCGGCTCTCGTCCCGTCTGCTACCCGACTCCGACGGCCCTCGCCGCATGCAGTTCGACGTGACCGACACCGGCATTGGGATGACCGAAGACCAGGCCACGAGACTTTTCCAGCCCTTCACGCAAGCAGACTCCTCGACCAGCCGCAAACACGGCGGGACCGGCCTGGGGTTGACCATCAGTAAACGGCTGGCGGGCATGCTTGGCGGCAACATCAAAGTGGAAAGCCGGCTGCGAAAGGGAAGCACCTTCAGTGTGACGGTGGAGATCGGTTCCCTCGAGGGAGTGCGGCTGCTAGAGAATCCGGAGGAGGCCGTGAGGACGCCCGCGTCGGCAGCGTCGCCGGAAACGGACCTCGAGCTGGACTGCCGCGTGCTGTTGGCCGAAGACGGGCCGGACAACCAGCGGCTGATCTCGTTCCTGCTTCAGAAGGCCGGGGCCGACGTTGCCGTGGCCGAGAACGGCGAGGTTGCATCGCAACGGGCCATAGCCGCCAACGAGCAGGGCAGCCCCTTCGACGTGATCTTGATGGACATGCAGATGCCCGTACTCGACGGCTACGCCGCCACACGGAAGTTGCGCAAGCACGGCTATACGCGACCGATTATCGCCTTGACCGCCAACGCCATGGACGGCGACCGCGAGAAATGCCACCGTGCCGGCTGCGACGACTACGCCACCAAGCCGATCGACCGTAAGGGGTTGATCTCGCTGGTCTCGAGATACGTCGATCGCGGGCGCGTCACTCGGGGGAGTTGATCTCTAGCCGCTTCAGGATCAGGCCGCGATGCTCGTCGGGGTAGGATAAAGTTACGCGGAAACGCTTCGTCGTGGTTTCCGAAACGGGTAAGGCCTCATCTTCGTCGGTGGCATTATCTTCGTCGGTGGGCATTGGGGGCACGGGCTTCAGTGGATACGAAACTTGGTCAGCACGCCTGCGGCCACCTGGTCGAGCAGGCAGTGTACGCCGCCGGACATCGTCGGCCGGTGGCGCTGGCGAGCCAACAGATTTTCGCGCACAAGCGCATGAGACCGCGCCGAATGTCCATACCCCCGTTTGCACGCCAAGCACTTTCTGATAAACTCA
This sequence comes from uncultured Planctomycetaceae bacterium, assembly GCA_964472545.1. Classification (GTDB taxonomy): domain Bacteria; phylum Planctomycetota; class Planctomycetia; order Pirellulales; family Thermoguttaceae; genus CAYYNP01. Next base: position 9,151 of record CAYYNP010000072.1, read on the forward strand.
TTTCCGTGGTCGTGAGCGTCCTCGCCGTTCGCCGCAGAACCCCACCAAAGGTTGGGTTTTTGGGGTGGCTGTCACTCACCGTAATCCGGAGATGTCCGGACGCCCACCCCAATCGCCCCCTTAGCTCAATTGGCAGAGCAACGGACTCTTAATCCGTAGGTCCTAGGTTCGATCCCTAGAGGGGGCACTTGGTAAACCAATGCGATGCAACGACTTACGTTGGGCGTGGTGGATTGCTTTATGCACGAGAGCCAAGACACTTCCACCTGCAGCCAGCTCTCGGCCGGCATTTGAGGGCTCTTCCGTCGGCCTCAGTACCTTGGGGGAGCGTGGAATCTCGCAGCACATGCCCAGGCTCGACCAGCAGACGCCGTCACCCTCTCACGGCAGGGGGAGCCAGGCGGGCGTGCTCTTGGAGGGCAGGGAGGCCAAGGAGTCGGCCCAGTAGGCCGTCAATTCGGCGCGCACCGCTTCGAGGAGTTCCGCAACGTCGTCGGGGGCGTCGGCAGTATCGCTGACGATCCGGGGGATGTCGACGTGGGCCGCAGCGATTGCCCAGTGGATGAAGGTCTTGTTTCCGATCCACGCGCGTACGGCGTCGGACCAGAGCGCCTTGCCTTGCGCTGCGCGGTGGGTGAAACGAAACAGCCCGTCGGCTGCCAAGCGGACGGCGGCCGCAAAGCACAAGCGGCGGGCACGGCGTTTCAGACGCCGTTGACGAGCGGACAGACGGCCCGGTGCCCCAGAGATACCCTGTACCCACATGGCAAGTCCTCCTTCCGCTGCCAAAGAAGCTCGCAGCCGGCGGAGGTGGCGCCGACCTGCTTCTCGGGCGCTGGTCGTCGAGTGATGTATCCTCCCCGAGGGCTCGCCGTCTATCAGCAAGCGATCGGGCCGCTGCTACTAGTCAATGGCTGAAGTCTCGGCCGTTTCCGACGCGGCATCGTCGCCGTCTGCTTCGCCGCCGTCGGTCTCTTCCTTCTTCCGCCGGCGCCGCGCCCTTTTCTCTTCGGCTTTGCGCTTTTTCTCCATCTCACGCTGGCGTTTGAGAAAGGTGTTCCGGTCTTTTGCCATGAATGCATCTTCGGGCTTGGCTTTGGTGGCGACGCGAGGCTTGGCCCCGGCCGCGGGAAGGCAACGTACCGGAGACGCCGACGGACGAACCGTGTGACGTCCCCAGTAAGCCGTAATCCGTCGGGACTTAGACGACGCTGACGGATTCTGCGCGTGGTCCCTTGGGCCCACGACCTTCGGTGTACTCCACTCGCTGGCCTTCGCTGAGGGATTCAAACGGCGTGCCTTGCACGGCCGAGTGGTGGAAGAAGAGCTCGCCGCGCTCGCCTTCGATGAACCCAAAACCCTTGTCGGAAATCAACTTCTTGATCGTACCTTGTGCCATACTCTCACAAACTCCTTGAAACAGAAAAACCGCTAACGGACCGTATGGTGCCGTCGCCGAGACCCCTTGTGGCAAACGGCGCGCAGGTCGCACAGGAGGGGAAGTCAAGTCAACCGCGATCAAAGAGACGTCCGCGGCGAGCCGCTACGTAGCGGCCGGAGAGGAAGAATCTAGAAAGAAGCTGAAGGGGCATCTCTTGGCACCCCCCACAAAAGCGAAGTATATCAATTCCACTGCGCGGGGGAAAGGGGGGCGCGGATGATTCTTGGCTCAACCCCCACTGTTGGCGGGGTTTCCGATGGCGTGAACTCCACCAGCTCCCCAAAACACGCTTGACGGCTCCGCATGCGCTGACGGGCAACTCCCAGAAAATGGTCTGGCAGAAACCCGCAATCCAAGTCAGCATTCCGCCGTCAAGTTTGGTCAGGGGGGTGTACGCCGGCGTTCTCAGTTTGGGTCGGACCGCGGTGTGCGACGGGACGATTGTACCTCCAAGTACGGGCGGAGGCAAGACTTTGCAGAGTTTCCCCTGCGTAAAGAAAGGGGAGGTCTGCGTGCCTACTCGTTCCCATATTCCAGTTTGGGAACGCCATTCCGCGAAGCTCTGCTCCGGTCGCATTTCTCACCGGGTGGGAATGCTGTGGACGTAGTACTTTGCGGTGGGAGTGTGCTTTGCGGTGGGAGTCGCCAGGGTTGATCCGTTCCCAAACTGGAATCTGGGAACGAGCGGACGAACTCCAGTTTGAGAACAAGTGGATCGACGTTGCCAAACTGTTCTCAGCCGTTCTTCTTGCAGAACTCGTCCATGAAGTTGCACAACGCCTGCACGCCTTCGATCGGCATGGCGTTGTAGATCGACGCGCGGCAGCCGCCGACCGATCGATGGCCCTTGAGCGAAGCCAATCCGCAGGCGGCCGACTGTTCGAGGAACGGGGCGTCCAACTCCGGATTGGCCAGCCGGAAGGCGACGTTCATTAGCGATTGGCTGCCCGGCCGGGCGTGGGGGGCGTAGAAACGGTCGGAACGTTCGATCGCCTGATAGATCATCTCGGATTTG
>CAYYNP010000072.1:11616-34771 GCA_964472545.1 uncultured Planctomycetaceae bacterium
TGCGCCGGGCGAACCACTCGATTTCCGCTTTGAGTCGCTCCATGCTGTGGAAGCGAAACTTCCGGCTGAGACCACCTTGTCCCCAATAGCAGAAGGTGCAGGGAAACGGGCATCCCCGATTCGTCTCGATGATCGCCTGATAGATCATCTCGGATTTGCGGCGGTTGATTTCGGCCATCTTATCCAAGCCGCCGATTTCACCGAGCAGCCAATCGGTGACCAGCTTGACCATGTAGATGGCGAACGTGGGAGGCGTGTTCAACAGCGATTTGCCGCCGGCGAGCGTCTTGTAGTTGAGCATCGAAGGCAGGTCCTGTGGCGCCCGTTCGACCAGATCGTCGCGGATGATGACCACGGTGACGCCGGCCGGCCCGACGTTCTTCTGGGCACAGGCGTAGAGGATGCCGTATTTCTCCACCGGCGTGGGGCGGCAGAGGATATCGGACGAGGCGTCGCAAACCAACGGCACGTCGCCCACCTCCGGCTCGGCGGGAAATTGCACGCCCTGGATCGTCTCGTTCGAGGTGAAGTAGACGTAGGCCGCGTCGGGCGTCAGTTGCAGTTGGTCCTGTCGGGGAACCTGCGAGTAGTTGCCGCCCTCGCCGTCGAAAGACACGTTGACCTCGCCCTGGGTTCTGGCCTCCTTGATCGCCTTCTTGCCCCAGCTTCCGGTCAATATGTAATCCGCCTTTTTGCCGGAGTTGCGCAGGAAGTTCAGCGGCACCATGGCAAACTGCATCTGCGCTCCGCCCTGAAGGAAGAGCACCCGATAGTTGTCCGGGATTGCCAGGAGTTGGCGCAGGTTGGCCTCGGCCTGCTCGATGATCTCGGTGAAGGTCTTCGAGCGGTGGCTGATCTCCAGAATGGAACTGCCGATGCCGGGCATCGACACCAGATTCTCTTGAGCGGCCTGAAGTGCGGCGACCGGGAGCATGGCGGGGCCGGGGGAGAAGTTGTAGACGCGTTTTTCCATTTTTCCCAAGATCTTTCCAAGGCGGGCTTCAAAGGCGGGTGCCAAAACAACGTTTCCCAAGTCTATCGCACGCAGACCGGCTGTCCAGGGGCGTCACGGGCGCGTGGCGCGTGGACGGATGGGTGGCTTGACACCGATCCTAGCAGTCAGCAAAATTGGGAAAACTAGAGGGATTATTATGGCCAACAGAGCCGTCCCTTCGTGGACGATCATGCTGCTTACCGCAGGGATCCTCGTCTTGCCGTTGGTGATTGCGGTAAGTTGGGGTGTTTCTGCGCTGCTTGCGGCCAGTGGAGACGCGCTGGGCAGCGACGTGCTGCAATACGTCGCGTTGGCCTGTGGCATGCTCTGGGCCGTCGATTTGGTGCTGCTGGTGTTGGTCCTCGCGGTTGGTGCGCTGGCCGAGGTGGACGACTCTCAGGGAAACCGGCCGTCGGAGCCGGACTCTCATTGATTCTTACCCGCGGCGCGTGGTAATCTGGAGTGTGGGAGTTCTCGTCGCCCTCCCGCCCCTGCCAAACCCTGCCCAGACGCCCGCGATGCCCATTCGATTCCGCTGCAAGCAATGCCGCCAGATGCTGGCGATCGCCAAACGAAAGGCGGGCAGCGAGATCGACTGCCCCAAGTGTGGGGTTTCTCAAGAGGTGCCCAACGCCCAAGCCGCCGCTGCGGCGTTGGCCATGGACCAAGTGGACGACGGCCAGCAGACGACCGTCAGCGGTTCGGAGTTCGTCGTCTACGATGATCCGGTTCCCGCCCCATCGCCGGTGCCAATTTCCGACAAGGGCTCCGACTCCTCGGTACAAGCTCAGAATGAGCTACCGACCGCACCATCCTCGGTCCTTGAACGCGGGAAGCCAGTCCCGCGGAATATGATTCTCTACCATCGGCGAACGTTCTACATCCACGGCGTGCTCTTCGTGGTCGTCGGCGCGGTGGCCTTCCTGGCCGGCTACTACATCGGTCACGGCACGGCTACCGAGAAGATGCTCGCCGAACAGGAAAAACAGCAGCGGCAGTTGGCGACCGTCGAGGGAACGCTCGAATACAAGGACTCTCTGGGCCAGACTCGACCGGATCAGGGCGCCGTAATCGTCATCTTGCCGGAAGGGGCCGCGCCGGAGAAGAAGCTTGCGGTGACGGATTTCGACCCCAGCTCACCCGAATCGGAAGAAAACCCTCGGGAGATTCGGCGCCTACTCGAATTGGGTGGGTTCTTCCTGCGGGCAGATGCCGAGGGCCACTTCAGTGAAGATGTCCCCCATGGTGACTATTTTTTGCTGATTCTCTCAAACCGCTCGAAACGGCCCGCCGGCAGCAACCCCGGCGAACTCGATCTGGTGAAGATGCGCGACTTCTTCAACCTGCCAAAGGACCTCATTGGGCCACGGGATTACCGCTGGCTGTCGATCCGGGCCAGCATTGCGCTGAATCCGATCGACCTGACGTTCGGCGCTGAGCGAGTTCGCTGAGCGGCCGTGTCCTGCTGCGCAACGGCTTTGTCTCCCCGCATTTGCGGTCTTTTCGGAAAAGCTGCGTTATATTCTCTAGGGTGACACGCCCCGACCAGCGGGGTGTTGCGCTTGCGCGGATCGTCGAAACGACCGCGGTCTCCACGAGCGAGGAGATTCAGAGATTCGCTGTGCCTTAGACCATTTGGGAGGGATTGCGAGATGAGATCACTCGTTGCCATCTGTTTGCTCGGGACGTTGGGGTGTCTTCTGTCTGGATCTGCCGCAGCGGCCGACGCCTTGCCGTTTTCGCACAAGGTCGAGGTCTATCGCGACGGCAAGAGTGACGTGACCGTGTTCACATTGCGGCTGGAGCAGCCGTTTCTGGCCGGCGAGTTCGAGAAGAGCAGCTACTTGCGGCTGAAGGCCACCGACGATCGGGCGTATCTGATCTATCCCAAGGAAACCACGTTTCGGCAGAAGCACGCCGAGTTCTATGGCCGGCTGCGAGGGCAGGAGGCCGTCACCGTGAAGCTCTCACACGAGATCGTCTCGGAAAACCTCGACGGCACTCGCCGTGTGGAGGCCCGTCAGGGCGACATCGAGATCACGATCCCTCCGCTGCCCGACCCGAATGCCACGGTCGGACCGAAGAGTATCTTCCTCGATTGGGCTCGACAGCAGAACACCTACTTCGCCGAGTTGCTGCGTTACTATCCGGAAGAGACGTTCTATCAATACTGTATTCTTCAATCCCGCGCCCGATACGGCGTGAGCCCGCCGTCGATTCCTCAGCGCACGCCCGAGACGGTCTCGCTGGAGACCGACCTCTACAAATGGGCGTCGAGTTCGATGGGGATTCAGGACACGATGCAATACCGGGCGCTAAGCTCGTCTGAAGGCGTGGGCGACCTGAACACGCACGTCAGTTCGCTGCTTCCTCCGTCGCTGCGCTCGCTGCCCTATGAAGAACTGCTGGAGAAGAAACGCACCGACGAGCAGGTCGAGCCGACGTTGCACGAGATCGCCAAGTTCGTGCCGGAGGATCAGTACTTTCTGCACTTCAACTCGATGCAATCGCTGGGCGAGGTGATGGATCTCTCGACGCAATGGGGAACCAACCTGCTGCGGCTGTTTACGGTTCGGGCGCAGGACCAGCGACTGCAAGCGAAACTGGAAGATCAGTTGTGTCTGCGCCGCGGGCCGCTGACGAAGCTGTTTGCCGATGCGGTGATCGGCGAGGTGGCCGTGACCGGCTCCGATCCATTCGTGCTCGAGGGCACCGACGTGACGATGGTCTTTCGGCTGAAGCAGCCGGAGGCGTTCGCCGCGGCGGCCGACGGATGGATGGCCGAGGTGCGGCAGAAGCACCCGGGGCTCGTCGAGCGGGAGTTCAACTACCGCGGCCATAAGGTCGTCGCCCGATACACGAACGATCGGGTCGTCAGTTCCTTTGTGGTGACGCACGACGACTGCGCGATCTACTCCAACTCGCACCGTTCGATCCGTCGGATCGTCGACGCGGCCGTGGGCGAAACCCCCAGCCTGCACGACGCGCTCGACTACCGCTACGTGACCACGATCCTGCCGCCGAAGACCGACGCCGACTCGGGCTACGTCTTTGCCTCCGAAGCGTTCATCAAGCGGCTGGTCGGTCCGGCGGCGAAGATCTCCGAGAAGCGGCGGCTGCAATGCTTCAACAACCTGGTGATGCTCAACAACGCCTCGCTGTTCTACCGGCTGGAGTACGGCCGTTCGCCCGCCTCGCTGAGCGAACTGATCGAAGGCCGCTTCGTCGACGCCGGCAAGATCGTCTGTCCGCACGGCGGGGCCTACGACTTCGACGCCGAGCACGACACGTGTACCTGCTCGCTGCACAATCGGCTAAAATACCTCACGCCGAACGTCGAACTCTCCGTGCTGAACGTCTCGCAGCAAGAGGCGGCCGAATACGAACGCTACAAACAGCGTTACGCGGCCTTCTGGCAGAAGGCCTTCAATCCGCTCGCAGTGCGGGTCACCGTGGGCCGGCGGATGAAGCTCGAGTCGTGCGTGCTGCCGTTTGCCAACGGCAGTTTCTACGGCGAGTTGCACGGCGTGGTCGACAAGAACCCGATGCCGTTGGGCACCGCCCGGATCGCACCGTCGGCCGTGGCGTCGATGGTGATCGTACCGGGCCGCGAGAAGATCGCCGAGCTTCTGAAGGAAATCCCCGGCGTCAGCGAGACACTCACCGCCAACCCCACGCTGACCGACCTCAGCCAGTGGATCGGCGATCGCGTGGGGCTGCATTTCTGCGACGGCGAGACGATCCTGCAGATCGACCCGGCCAGTCTGCAGGCTACCGACGTTCCGCTGATCGGCAGCGTGCCGGTCGAAACGCAAGCCATCGTCAGCGCGTTGCTGATGGGCGTGAACTTGCCGGTCTACCTGACCGTCGACGTGGAGAACCCCGAGAGCGCCCAACGGCTGCTGGAGCAGCTTTCGCGGCAGATCTTCCTCAAGCAGCAATCGGTAATTCCGGGCTTGAAGACAAAGCTCGACGCGTATCGGCTGCCCGACTACAAAGACCACGCGATGTACGTCTTCAGCGGCCAGGTCTACGCGGTGAAGCTCCGGCTGCACGTGGCCTTGGTGGGTGGACAACTGGTGGCGGCGACCAAGCCGGAGATCCTGCGTGAGGTGATCGACGTGAGCAACTCGGACGAAGCGCAACCGCCGCCGGAGGCCCACGTGCTGCTGCGTCTGAATCGCCAGGGTCTTGGACGCATGCACGACGACCTGCAGCTCTACTGGGCCGAAAAATCCCGCGTGGCCTGCCACCGCAACATCATCTCGATCTACAACCTCTGCAAGCTCTACGACGTGCCGATCGACGAGGTGCCGCGGCTTTCGGAGGCGAAGTACGGCGTGCGGTACTTCTGCCCCGATCACGGCGAGTACGCCTTCGACACCGAGCGGAATCGCGTGGCTTGCAGCGTACACGGCAACCGCGAGCAGTCGCGGCAGAATCCGCGCATCGACCGCAAGTCATCGTTTGCCCAGTTCATCGAAGGCCTCGACGAGGTGGTCGCCCGGCTCCGTTTCCGCGACGACGCCCTGATCGCCACCGTCGAGATCGCCCGCAGCGAGTAGCCGTCCAACCACAAAGCCGCGACCGGTGGTCGCGCCCCCATGCCAATCGATGGCCAGGAGCCTTGTAATGCCCGTCCCAAACAGAGCGAACGCCACCGTCCTGGCAGTCTTGTTATCGCTGCTTGCGACCGGCGGCACGTCGCAGGCCGCCGAGATCGAAACGCAGGCGATCGCCGGCGAACCGTTCGGCGTGGGGCGGATCAGCATCCCGTTGTCTCCGGCCAGGTACGTCTTCCCGGATGCCCCGCTGCAACTCGCCGGCCGAGAGGCTCGCGTGTTCTATTCGGCCTTCGACGATGCCGGCATCTACGACGTCGGCAAGCGCGGCGCGAAGCCCCCCGAGGCGATCGCGGCCTACTTCCTCTTTCGAGGCGACCAACCGCTGGAGTTAACCGTACAAGGTGCAGCGAGCCACCACGCCACGGTTACGCCGGTGCATGACGCGGCCGCCCATCGGGCATTGCTCGAAACGTGGTGGAAACACTACACGGCCGCCGCCCAGCGCGTGGCGCAATCCGACGCGTACCAGCCGCTGGTAGAGAACTACCTCACGGCCACACTCGCACGGCGGCTGAAGTTGCCGGCGCCGGACAATCTGGCGGCGCCGGCGCTGTGGGGCGGGTTCGACGATCACTTTTTCGCATTGGTTACCGGCGCGGAATCGGTACGGTCGGCGGCCCAGACGGACGTGCTGCTCGAACACGACGGCACTCCGGAAACTGCGGATCGACCGATCCCGAAGGCGGCCTCCGTACCGCCGGTCGATCTGCCCAGAGTGCATAGCGGCGTCGCCGTCGAGCCGATCGCATTGCACGTGCCGGAAGAGTGCTTCTACGTCCGCTTTGGCAGCTTCGCCAACTTCCTCTGGGCGAAGCGAGCGGTCGATCAATGGGGTACTCAGATCCGGCAGTTCGCTTCCGTCCGTTCGCTCGACTACCACATCGGTTCACGCATCGAGCGGCAGCTTGCCCTGCACGAAACGGTCCTCGGCACGCTCTTCGGCGGCACGGTCATCTCCGACGTCGCGATCCTCGGCAACGACACCTTTCTGCGCGAAGGCGCTTCCATCGGCGTGCTCTTCGAGGCCCGCAATTCGAAGCTCCTCAAAGACCAAATCGCTTCTTTGCGCGAGGAAGCGCTGGATCGCGAGAAGACCGCCACGCAGCAGACGATTCGCATTGCCGGACGTGACGTCTCTTTGGTCGCCACACCAGACAACCGCGTGCGATCCTTCTACGCGATCGACGGCGACTACCACCTGGTGACGACTTCCCAAACGATCGTGCGGCGGTTCTTCGAGGCCGGCGGCGGCAAGGGGAGCCTTGGCCGATTGGGGGAGTTCCGCTGGGCCCGTTCGCTGCGGCCGGTCGCGGAAGACTTTGCGGCGTTTGTCTATCTTTCCGATCCGTTCTTCCATCGGTTGATTGGCCCGGAGTATCGGATCGAGATGACGCGGCGCGTGGCGGCGGCCTCCGAGATCGACGTGGTCCGCGTTGCCCGACTTGCCGCGATGGCCGAAGGCCGCCCGGCGCGGAGCGTGCCGCAACTCATTGCCGGCGGCTACCTGCCGGCGGGTTTCGGACGCCGGCCGGACGGCAGCCGAGCGGTGATCGCCGGGCGTGCGGTGACCGATTCGCTTCGCGGCGCATACGGCTCGTTCCTTCCGGTGCCCGACGTTGAGATCCGCGGTGCCACGCCGTCGGAGGTCGAGTCGTACGAGCAGTTCGCCGCCCAGTACGCCGACCTGTGGCGGCGGATGGACCCGGTGGTGGTGGCGGTGCGGCGGCGGGATCTCGACGAACAGGGGACTCAACGCGTGACGTTCGACGTGCATATCACGCCCTACGCACGGCAGACGTATGACATGCTGGCCATGATGCTCGGCGCCGCCGACAAGCAGCATTGGGCGTGGGTGCCGGGCGACGTAGCGGCGCTCGAGGTGAACTTCTCCGGCGACAAGCATCGGCTCGCCCTGCGCGACTTCGCTCCCCGGTTTCGCATTGAGGACGGCACGGTACACCTCGAGGAAAATGACCGGCATCCCGAGCACGAGTTGTATTACGTCTGCCGCGGCGCCGAGGCGAATCTGTTCATGTCGTCGATGCAGAACGCGCCTCCCCCGGACGAAGAGGGCGACGCGAAAGTCGATTGGCTTCTCGGCAGCGGCGACAGTTGGATGCGCCGGCTCGACGGCGCCATGATCTTGGCCGCCAACAAGGAGATCCTGCGTGCGGTGGCTCCGCGCGTGAAGTTGGTCGATGCCCAGCGTGCGGCCAAAGGCCGGCTATGGATCGGCGACGTTCGCCAATGCGAGGCCGCCAGGCTGATCGACGCCGAAGCGTTCTTGCTCGCCCGCAAGGCCTCCGCCGGAAACGTACAGTTGATGCGCACGCTCACCGGGCAGTTGCACGTACCGCAGAAGAAGGCGCGGTCGACGGCCGAAGAACTGCTCGGCGCGGAGTTCGTCTGCCCGCTCGGAGGGAAGTATCGATTCCAGTCGGGCGGCGGCTGGAGTTCCTCGGCGTGGAAGCACGAGTCGGTGTATCAGATCGACGCCGTTGCGGACGAGTTCCGGGCGGAAGTCCTCGACTGGTTTGCGGGGTTGTTGGTGGAATTGGACATCGACCAAACGGCGCTGACGACCCATATCGAAATCGACTTGCGGGAAGAACCGTGAGCGGGGCGTAACGTAGAATTGACCGTTGTCGAACGTCTCCCATGAAGACCGGAGCCCATACGATGCGAAAGCCTCGAATTGCCGTGCTGCTGCCGCTGTTTGCCGTCTTGCTCAGCGCGGGCGGTTGCGTCGAACTGGAAGGCCAGCGCGTGAGCTGGTCGTACGATGAGGACAAGGACGAGTTGCAGATCCTGCTGCACTACGACGGAGTACACGACTCCGGCAAAGAGGGCCAAGGTTACAGCGGCTACCAGCCGGGGGCCGACCAGATCCCGCCGTTCGTCGAAAACGGGGATATCATGCTCTGGGACTGGCCGTTTCACATCTCGATGAAAGAGATGCGAGAGAAGGTCGACGACGCCGACGCGGATCCGATGGAGCGAAAGCTCGCTCAGTTGATGACCACGATCGAAACACAAGCCGTCGGCTACTACCGCGAGCCGAACGGCGAAATCGGCGCGGCGCAACTGGTGACCATTCCCAACGCCAAGCAATTCATCCGGGGCGTCAACGCGTTGATCAACGAAGGGTTGACGCGAGAAGGCGCCGCGCCGGACGACAACATGCCTCGCACGCTGAAGCGGATTCAGGCGGCGGCCAAAGAGGGACACCAGTGGATCCGCCTCGACGGACACGCCATCCGCGTTACGGTTCCGGTGCATCCGGGAGAGTGGCAACGGGCCAAACGCGAGGTGCTCGAAGAGCTTGCCGAAGAAGTCGTCCGAGCGCTGGGCGACGACGGTGGTGAAGAGGGCCGCAAGAACTTCGCCATCGGTCTGGCGCTGCTCAGTTCCGCGCCGCTGTCGTACATCGATCGTGGCCATCGCGTGGAGTTCATCATCGGCCGAACCAAGACGCCGAACACGCTGCGGGTGACCGTTCGTGACGAGTATGAGCCGAGCTTGGAGAAGACACTCGTCAAAGCCGTGAAGACGAACCTCGACGACCAGTTGGCCACGGCGTTGCTCGACAACGTGCAGCCGTCGGCGGCCGTGGCCGCCGTGCTCGCGTGGGGGCCGCCGGAAGAACGGGCCCGGGCGCTGATCGCCGCGGCCGAAACCGACGACGCCGCGCGAAAACGGGCTGCGCTGAAGCGGCTCGACCAATGGGCCAAGCAATGGAACCGCGAAGGCCGGCTGCCGGAAGCGCTGGCCAAGCCGGACGAGCCAGATGAGGCCTTGGCCGCCTGGCGGCAGTGGTACCAGGCGGTGAAGTGGTTTCCGGTGGAAGTGCCGGAGCCATAGAGAGGGTGCGTTCGCGCGGGGCGGGGCGGAAGACTCGCCCTGCCGTTCACGCTTAGCCTTGGAGTACTCTGGCGCCGCGTCGAGACGTCATGCCATAGAGATCCGCATCGCGTTGCCGCTTTCGGCGGTTGCCGAGACGAACTGCTGCAGCATCTCGAAGTACAGCGTATACTCCTCGCGCAGTTCTTCCTCGCGTTCTTCGATCCAGTCGGCGCCGTAGACGTCGGCGTCGGCCATCGCTTCCGGGTCGAATCGGGACCACAGTTCATCGGCGGTGATGGCGGAGAGGGCCTTGTTGATTTCAACGACGTCCTTAGCCGTGAATATGCGTGCCGGGCCGTAGCCCATATCCTCGCCCTGGTCGGCTCCGCCACACAGCAAAAAGGCGCCATATCCGGTGCCGCCGTAAGCATCCTCGGTGAGCAAGTAGTGCAATCCGTGCCAGGCTTTCTCTAGACAAATCGAATCGTCGTCGTCTTCGAGGGCGCCGACGAGCATCCCAGGGCCCCATGGACTGAGGGAATCGGCCGCCATCACTTCGTGGCGCTCGACGGCTGCATCGGCCGCAACACTCTCGAGGAACATGATCATCGACATAGCACACCTCACAAATCGAACAACTGGCGCGCAACTCTGGCTCACGGAATGGCCCCTGTCAATCGCTGCCTGAGCGAGGTGTTGCGGCCCGGCGCCGGCCAGCGAGCCGGTTCTTCCGATGCCGGCCGTGTCCCGTAATTACCACATGCCAAGGCCGCCGAGGATTCCTCTGCGATTGCGCTTCGTTTGGCGGGCCCAACCGGCTAGAATCCCGGCAGATAGATCGACCCCGCTGTGGAAAACCCTGTGGAGAACCCTGCCGTGGCCCGTATCGTCTCGTTCGTCGTGCTGGTGGCGATTCTGTTGGTGGCAGCCGGCCTGTTCTTCCGAGTGATGGCCGGCTTCCTGCTGCCGATGTTCATGGCCGTATTGCTGGTGATCATGTTCGGCCCGTTGCACCTCTGGATTCTGGGCCGATGCAAAGGCCACGACCGGCTGGCGGCCGGACTGACGACGGCCGCCATCCTGCTGATCGTTCTGCTGCCATTGCTGGCGGTGATGGTGCCGGCCTATTTCGAGGGAAAGGCGATCTACGACGCGCTGGTCGACGGCGAAAGTGAGACAGCCCAGGAGGCGGACCCGAAGGCAGCGCTGAAGACCGCGCCGAAGGCTGGCCTCGCAAAGCCCGAAGTCCCCGAGCCCGAAGTCCCCGAGCCCGAAGTCCCCGAGGAGGAGGCCGCGGAGAATGATCTGAAGAGTTGGGCCGTCGACGGGTTGGTCAAACTCGGCAAACAGGTGGGCTTGGAACTGGAGCCGGCCGACGTGGAACTCACGGTCACCGAGAAGCTCACCGAATGGGGAACGCCGGTGGCGCTGAGTACGACGCAGTACATCGTCAGCTTTCTGGTCGGGTTCTTCATCATGATCATCTCGCTCTACTACTTTCTCGTCGATGGCCCGGCCATGATCCGCACCGTCATGCGGCTCTCGCCGCTCGACGACAAGTACGAGCAACAACTGGTCGATCAATTCGCCGACCTGACGCGAGCCGTCGTGATCGCCACGTTGCTCTCGGCCCTGGCTCAGGGGATTTTGGCGGGCATCGGGTTCGCAATCGCCGGCCTCGGTTCGGTCTTTCTGCTGATGCTCTTGGCGATGCTGCTCTCGTTGGTGCCGTTCGTCGGTGCGGCGGCCGTCTGGATTCCGGCTTGCCTTTGGCTCTATTTCCAGGGAAACACGACCTCGGCGATCGTGCTGGCGATCTACTGCGCATCGGTGGTGTCGATGGCCGACAACGTGATCAAGCCCTTGGTCTTGCACGGGCGATCGAACCTTCACCCGCTGCTGGCTCTGCTGAGCGTGTTGGGCGGTGTGCAGGCATTGGGCCCCATCGGGATCTTCGTCGGCCCGATGGTGGTGGCCTTCTTGCAGACGCTATTGAACATGCTCCAAATGGAACTCAGTTCGATGAGCAACGGCAACTCGGCTGCAGTTGACAGCGCGTAAACTGCGAAGCGCCCCGCGTACCACTGTTGCGCACGCCTACCGTACGCGCAAGGCAACTCGTGCCGGGGGAAGAAAGGCCCTGGGAGACGGCGACGGCCTAGTCGCCCGTGTACGACATCAGCGCCATGAAGCGAGCCCGTTTGATGGCCAGCGTAACGGCGTGCTGGCTGACGGCGCAGCAGCCGCTCTTGCGGCGGCCGATGATCTTGCCCTGACGATTGGTGAGCTTCTTCAGCAGGTCGATGTTCTTGTAGTCGACGTACATCGGGCGGGGACGTTCACCGTCGATGTAGATCGGATCCTTCTTCTTGCCGCGAACCTTGGCCTTTGCGCGTCTCTTGCTGGGCCTGCGGATCTGCATTCGCCGTGCCATACAAAGCTTCCTACTCGCCAGAGTCTCTTTCGACCGCCCGGATGTGCATCACCCGGCCTCGGTCGCCATGATCGAATCTCCCAACATACCAAAAATCGGCTGCCCGGCAAGCCGGGGTTTGTCGTGAGCGGGAGAAATGCCGCAAAACACCCCGTTGGCGGGGTTTTCCAGGAGGCATTGGGCGCATCGGCCGATCGATTCTGCTAGACTTGGGTGTCGCCGGATCTTCCCCAGACCGCGCCCACGGCGCGCATGCCCCAGGAGAACGTGCTCATGAAAACTAGCACCGTCTTTGTAGTTTGCGTAGTCTCTCTGGTTGCTCTAATGGGAGCAACCGTGACCGCTGCCCCTCCATCGGGGGAAGGATGGACAGCGTTGTTCGGTGGGACCGACCTCTCCCACTGGAAAATCCCCGAGGGCGACAACGGCCACTGGAAGGTCCTCGACGGTGTGATCGACTATGACGCCCGCAGCGAGGCCCAGGGCAACAAGAGCCTGTGGACCAAGGAATCCTTCGGCGATTTCGTGCTGCACATTGAGTGGCGTCTGAAGCGGACGACCGGCCTCTACCCCATGCCGACGATCTTGCCCGACGGCTCCTACAAAAAGGACGCCGACGGCAACGTGATCAAAACCCCCCGTCCGAACGCCGACTCGGGCATCTTTTTGCGGGGATACGGCAAGGCCCAGTTGAACATTTGGTGCTGGCCGGCCGGCTCGGGCGAGATTTGGGGATATCGCAACGACGCGAAAATGCCGCCGGAGGTCCGTGCGGGCTGTGTGCCGAAAGTCTGTGCTGATAAGCCCGTCGGGCAGTGGAACACGCAGGTGATCTCGATTCGGGGTGATCGGGTCACGGTCGAACTCAACGGAAATACCGTGATCGACAACGCTCGCCTTCCCGATATCCCTGAGAGCGGCCCGATCGGCCTGCAGCACCATGGCGGCTACAACGCCAAGACGGGCCAATACAGCCCCGCCTCGAGCCTGATCCAGTTCCGCGACATCTACATTAGACCGCTTGCGGACCGGAAATAGGCGCTGCAGAGCTAGGCAAGAAATAGTCAACATGAGCCTATGCTAGCAGCTCTCAAGGACCCCATGGCCGGGCGACCCGCTCGTCGCCTCGAGCCAAGCATGTACGCCCCTTCTCACCGGGCCCGCTTCCTGTTACAATTTACGTGGAGTTGTACAGTGGGGGTGCTCCAGTTACGGGCGCTCGACGTACAGCCCGCGCCAGCCGGCAGGCCGAAGGGCAGGCCCCGGTTTGGCGCGCTGAATTCGGCAAGACAAACGCAGGTTATCGAAGGAGAACAGAGACCATGCAGTCGACAATATCTCGCCGCCATCGCGGTTTTACGCTGGTTGAACTCTTGGTGGTGATAGCCATCATCGGCATTCTGATTGGATTGCTGTTGCCGGCGGTTCAACGGGTGCGAGAATCGGGTCGCCGGGCAGAATGTGCGAACAACCTGTACAACATCGGCCGTGGTTTGTCGGCACACATCACGGCCTACGGCTGCCTGCCGCCGGGAGTCCCCAGTGGAAACCGTGCTGACAAGCGTTATTGCACCGGCGGCACCCAGGCGGGTAACTGGTTCAACGGCCCGGTCTGGACGGTGAACATCCTAGCCCAAATGGACCGACCGCAAATCTACAACTTCGCCTTCGATGCGATGAAGACCCAGTGGAACGCGGCGGACGACATGGAGCACGAAATCGGCGGTGTGGGCCGTTCGACTCCGTCGTTCTATATCTGCCCTAGTTCCGATAAGTGGACCATGGCCAATCGGCTCAATGACTGGGGACACGACGGCCCGAAGACGACGCGAGGCAACTACGCGGCCTGTTTCGGCTCCGACACTTTTATGACGTCGCCCGCGTTCGACGATGTCCCCGAATTCCGCGGGTCTTCATACACGGCCGGGGCGTTCGGCGTGGCCATGGTTCCCGGCTGGGATGAGATCATTCCTCCCAGCCAGCAGCGTGAAGTCCATCCCGCGATGAGGGGCATCTGGATCATGGGCAACAAGGACGGAAACAGCGACGTGGCGATTATCGACGGGATGTCGAACACGTTGGCAATCAGTGAAGTGCTTCCTTACGATAGCCCGACGGATGGACGTGGATGTTGGGTCACTGCCTACCCCGGTGGAACCAACTTCACCACCCGGCTGACGCCGAATTCCGATCAGTACGACGTGGTACCCAGTTGCGACGAGAACATTCCGAGGTCCGATCAGCGGAAGTGCATTAAGAACAAGGAAAACGGCCAGATCTTCGCCGCGGCGCGCAGCCGTCATACCGACGGAGTCAACGTCGTGTTGTGTGACGGGTCGACGAAGTTTGTTAGCGACGCCATCAACCGCACTATCTGGAACGCCGCGGCGACCCGAGCGGGCAACGCGTTGCAGGAGCAAAATCTGTCGCTGCCGTAGCGGCGTTTTCTCACGTGTCTTTGTAGCCGGTCGAAAGTTGTTCGTGTTTCGCAGGAGTTAACGGTATGTTGTGTGATGGAGCGGTCTATCGTCGTTTGGGTGCTGGCAACGGCTGGAGCATCCTATGGATGGGGCTTGTGGTGGGAGCGTGCCTGTCGATGGTCGGCTGTTCGTGCAATAACACGATCGATCAGGTGGAGAACGAAGACACCCTGGTGATGCAACTTGCCGGGTCGATTTCCGATGCGGCCGGAGACAAGGAAGCATTGGACAAGCTCTTCGTTACCCCGGCCGATGTTCCTCCGGAGGCTGACTGGGACCGGTATCGGAAGGCGCAGTTTCGAGTCAAGGATAACGCCCCGGATATCTCCGGCGATACGGCGACGATGGTGGTGATCGTTGAGGACGTCGTGACGGGCGACGCCCTCGGCGAGCAGACATGGACGGCCGAGCGCGTCGGCGAAGAGTGGAGACTGAAGACGGCCCCGCTGCCGTAGCCGTAGCTCGCCGCGATCGGCAACATCACCAACGCTAGGCGTCCGCTGGGGCAATTCCGAAGCAGTCTGCGCCGCCGCAGTCCGTGGCTCTCTGCGGTCTTGTCGTCCTGCCGCTCGGTCGGCAGCGCACTTCCGACGACTCTCCAGCCCAAATTCGGGTACAATCTACGATAGAAGTGTACGCACGGGTTGCGCGAGGTGACCTGCGAGCCGTCCGGTGGGCCAGAGGGGCAGGTTCCGGAGCGGCATATCGGGTCGGGCAAGGCCTGCGCACGCTTTTGAAGGAGCGCGGAGAAGATGCAGGCGAATACCGATTTCCGTGGAAATGTTGCGCGCTATCGGCGCCGTGGCTTTACGTTGATCGAGTTGCTCGTAGTGATCGCGATCATCGGCATTCTGATCGGGCTACTGCTGCCGGCGGTCAATCGGGTGCGTGAAGTGGGGCGCCGCGCGGAGTGTGCGAACAACCTATACAACATCGGCCGTGGCTTGCAGGCCCATATGACAACCTACGGCTGCCTGCCGGCGGGAGTTCCCAGCGCCAACCCTGTTGAAGCCCGTTGGAAGACCGGCGGTACGCAGGCGGGCAACTGGTACAACGGCCCGGTCTGGACGGTCAACATCCTGGCCCAAATGGACCGCCCGCAGTTGTACAATCTGGCCTTCGACGCGATGAAAACCCAATGGAACGCAGCCGACGACATGGAACACGAACCCGGCGGCGTGGGGCGCTCGACGCCGTCGTTCTACATCTGCCCCAGTTCCGACAAGTGGACCATGAACAACGTGCTCAACGACTGGGGCCACGATCCGCTGACCACGCGAGGCAACTATGCCGCCTGTTTCGGATCGGGTAACTTCATGACCTCTCCGGCCTTCGACGACTGTCCGTATGCCCGGACCGATCCGACGACGGCCGGGGCCTTCGGCGTGGCGATGGTGCCCGGATGGGACGATCGGTACATTCCCAACGGCGATTCACACCAGAACGCGATGGCCGGCACCTGGAAGATGGGCAACAAGGACGGCCACCGCGAATCGGAGATTCTCGACGGGATGTCGAATACGCTGGCGGCGAGCGAGGTCCTGCCGGTCGACAGCCCGCTGGACGGACGCGGTAGTTGGGTGATTCCCTATCCCGGCGCCACCAACTTCACCACGAAACTGACGCCAAACTCCGACCAGCCCGACGTCGTCCCCAGTTGCGACGAGAGCATCCCGGTCTCCGATCAGCGGCATTGCATAAAGAACAAACAAGACGGCAACATTTACGCAGCCGCTCGCAGCCGTCATACTGGCGGTGTCAACGCCGTGTTGTGCGACGGTTCGGTGAAGTTCGTCAGCGACAGTGTCGACCGTGATATCTGGAACGCGGCTGCCACGCGGGCCGGAAACGCGCTGCGGGAGCAGAACCTCTCGCTGCCATAGTTCGTCGGCGTCGGCCAACGTGTTGTGGCTGGAACTGCTCCCCGGCCGAGGGAGCCTCCGGCCGAAGGGCGAATTGGTGCGATGACCGATCCCGATAACCTCCTGCTGCGGTTCAGGTGCCCGCGTTGCTGTCTCTTGTTGGAAGCAGCGCCGAACGAAATCGGTACGGAGCTTGCTTGCCCGGCCTGCTACGAGCCGGTCGTGGTTCCTCCGGAGTCGCGCGGCGACCAACCGCTCGATGAGTATCGCGTGCGGGAGTTCGGCGAAGTGACGCCGGAAGCGCAGCCTGCCTTCGTGGTCGTGAGGTGCCCGCTCTGTGACACGCACATGGAGGCCGACCAGCAGCAGGTCGGCCAACAATTGACTTGCCCGGACTGCGACACGCCGGTTACGGTCCCGTCGCCCGAGCCGTCCAAATCGCCAAAGGCCGGCTCGTCGGCTCGGCCTTCTGCGGTTGAAGAGTATGCTCTATCGGACAAGCTGCACGGCTGGGACAGCAGCGCCGCGGCGTCCGATGACGGCTATTTCCCGGTCTACTGTCCGCTGTGCGACACGATGATGCAGGTCGGCACCGAGCAGATTGGCGAGTCGATCGTCTGTCCCGATTGCGGTGTTTCCAGCACGGTCATGACGCCGCCGGAGTCGAAGAAGGCGTCGCCCGGGCCGGTCGATCCGACCGACGTGGAATACGCCCTGCACCAAGGGGTTGCACAGCCGGGGCCCGGCTCGGCGGCCCGTCGGCCGTACGTGCCGGTCGAGTGCCCGATTTGCGGGGCCCGGCTACACGCCGAGGTAGACCAGATCGGCGAGGAGATCGTTTGCCCCGACTGCGATCGGCCGGTGGTCGTTCCGGCGCCGCCGAAGCTGCCGCCGAAGCCGGACGTGATGGCGGGGGCGGGGGAAGCGGTGCCAATGGGCCAAGCCACCGGAGTCCCCGACCGCCAGCCGATTCTCAGCCGGCCGCGTTGGCACGCCGGCTACGCGGTGGGGCCGGCCGAAGACCGCGACGGAACCGAGTTGGTCCACGTACTGCCGGAGCCGCCGCGTTGGCCGTTCCTCTCCGGGATTCTTGGCTTCTTGGTGTATCGTGGCGTACACACGCGCTGGATCGGACTCTCCATGACGGCGGTCGCCGTCGTCTGGATCTGCTTCGGCGGACACTTTCTGGGGGCGATGCCCGATCGGGGCATTGTCAGTGTCGGCGTGCAGATGACGAGTCTGGTTCTGCTGGGTACGACGACCCTGCTGCTGGCGATCTGGGGAACGGTTGCTTCGGCGTTCTGCTTGGCGATCCTCCGCGACAGCGCCGCGGGGAACGATCGGATCGAGAATTGGCCGGAGGCGATCTTCTTGGACTGGGCCCTCGACGGCCTCTATCTGCTGGGCAGTCTGGTGGTGGCCGTCGTCGCAGGCATGTTCTTGCAGTGGCTGTTGGAACCGGTCGGGTTGCCGGAAGAGATGGGCGTCTTCGGCGGCGTGGCGGCGGTCTTTCCCATTGCCCTGTTGTCGATGCTGGAACGGGGCTCGCCGCTGGGGCTGATCTCGCCGGCGGTTTGGGATAGCCTGTGGCGGCGACGCGGCGCGTGGGCAACGTTCTACATCGCGTCGGTGATCCTCGCGGCGGCCACGATGGGACTGACCGCGGTGATCGTCCTACTGCCCGGCCTAGTGGCAATGCCCCTGGTGGTGACCCTGTTCGTCGGCGCGCTGCTGCTCTACTTCCGCCTGCTTGGCCGGTTGGCGTGGTGTTGTTCGTCGGGGCCGGAGCGTCGCCGACCACGGCCTGCCGTGGCGGTTGAGGAGAAGACCGACGAGCCCGCGCCATCGTGATTCGGGCGGCGCGGCCAGAGGGCACGTCTTCAACGCCGCGCGTTCGGCGTTGTCGATAACAACTCGCCTGCCCCACCGCGCATCCGAGAGGTGCAGCGTCAACGCGCAAGCTTGTCGGACCAGCCCAAAGGCGACCTAGCGTCGCCCCCAACCCCGACGCCCATAGGAACGGCTGCCGTTGTTGGTGAAGAATCGGACTCGGTACACCCTACCGCTTGAAGAAACGGCCATGGCGTCGGCCAGCACGCGCCCGCCGTTGTTGCAGGTTCCGGGAGTTCCGCCGGAAGACACGCCGATGCCTTCAAAGACACTGGATGGAAAAGCCGGGCAATCGGCGCCACGGTAGTTTTGAATGCTGTGAGACAATGTGTTCAGTTCTGCCATGGCGTTGGCACGGCGTTGCGCAATCTGTTGAAAAGTTGCCGCACTACCGGTAGCGTCTTCCTCACTATCTTCTTCGGCTTCAGGGGCTACTACATCAGGGGCCTCAGCTTCCACATTGGATGTGGTTTCAGCCCAACTCTTGCTTGCGGGCGCCAACCCCACCAGCAATAGAACCAAGGCTGCTGCTGCGATTTTTTTAAGATAATTTGAGCACAAGTTTTTCGTGACACAGGCGGACTCCGATAACGAGACGTTTGCGGTTTTTGGGGTGAATACTGACGGTAAACAACGACAGGGCCCTCGTAGGCCCTATGAAGATGAAAGCGTAACAACACGCGCGCGAAAGAACAAGGAGGGTCCATTCGATTAGAGAAAGACCTACTGTCTGCACGTGTCCGGGCCCGAGTCGACGTGAACCTGCTCCCCGGGAACTTGCGATTCCAGGGCGGGTCCACCGCACTCCTCTCTCGGTTGGCGACCAGACGAAAACGCTTACGCAAAAAGTGTACACCCCCGCCGAGCACTCGCTCGCCCGACCAGCGATGTCCACCGGGCAGGTCGATGTCCAGTTCGCTTTCGCTCGCCGGTTACCAGCCTCAGGTCATGACACTGAGCGTCACGACCGACGCGCATACAAAAATCCGGCGAGGTCGCGAGGACCTCGCCGGATCTTCGATCAACACTGACGGCAACCGCCGATTCGCCGCCGT
Organism: uncultured Planctomycetaceae bacterium; assembly: GCA_964472545.1. Classification (GTDB taxonomy): domain Bacteria; phylum Planctomycetota; class Planctomycetia; order Pirellulales; family Thermoguttaceae; genus CAYYNP01. The sequence continues at coordinate 30,800 of CAYYNP010000072.1, forward strand.
CGGTGCGGTCGCGTTTCTGCCGGCGTTTATTCCTTGTCGTCGTCCGGTGCGGGGCCCTTGTCGGGACCGCCCGGGCCGCGACGCGTGCCGGGGCCAAAGGGACCGCGCCCGGGACCGCCGGGGCCGGGACCGGGGCCTCTTCCGGGGCCGAAGGGTCCGCGACCCATAGCCGGAGTGGGGCCTTTACCGGGGCCGAAGGGACCACGGTTCATACCAGGACCGGGACCTCTGCCGGGACCGAAGGGACCACGATTCATACCGGGGCCGGGACCTCTGCCGGGACCGAAGGGACCACGATTCGCACCGGGGCCAGGACCTCTGCCGGGACCGAAGGGACCACGATTCATACCGGGGCCGGGACCTTTGCCGGGGCCACCGGGACCGCGATGCATACCGGGACCGGGGCCGCGTCCGGAGCCACCGGGGCCGCGATGCATGCCAGAGCCGGGACCTCTCGACGGACCGCGGTGTGCCGTGGGGCCTTTTCCTCGGCCGGGGGGCGGGCCTGGACGCTTAGCCTTGGGGCAACTCGGCGGTCCACCCTTGCCTTTGCTTGCCTTAGGGCAGCAGGGCGGCCCGCCCTTCTTCGCCTGTGGGCCGTGCGGCGGTCCCGGGCGCTTGCCGTGGAAGGCCGGCGGCGGGCCGGGGCGCTTGCCGTGGAAACTCGGCGGCGGACCGGGACGCTTGCCGTGGAAGGCCGGCGGCGGACCGGGGCGCTTGCCGTGGAAGCTTGGTGGCGGACCGGGACGCTTGCCGTGGAAGGCCGGCGGTGGGCCGGGGTGTTTGCCGTGGTGGAAGCCGGGCGGGCGGCCCGGTTCCTCGGCTTGCAGCACGCTGCACAAAGCCGGCAACAAGATCAGGCCGGCCACTGCGGCTGCCAAGGGCAGACACCACAAAAGGCGGTGTCGGGAGGGGAGTGCAGTCATCGTCTATCTCCTCTGCAACGATGGGAGCGCATACCACCAACGTTTGCCCTACGCAGGCAAGGCCACAGTGGCAGCGCGGCTATGGTGATCCAAAAGGCGGCGGCGCCCGGGCCGCCGCACAACGTGGGGCCGCTTCTCTGTTCCGGCCCACACCGATCGGTCGGCATCTTGCCGTGTGACTTCAAAAGTCGATGTTGTCCGTTCCCAGGAGTTGCGCAGCGCGTTTCTTGATCAGCAAGTCGCGAGCCTCCTCGCGCTGGTCGATCGCGTCGCGCAGCCGGTCCAACTCCTCTTCCAGCCGCTTCAGTTCCAGCTTCCGCCGCGTTTGGCGGACGTCGAATTGTTCTTCGATCAACGCTTCAATCTGCTTCAGAATCGCCGGCTGCTGCGCTTGCGGCGCTCGGCGATACTGGATTGCCAATTCTCTCTGCTTGCGCTCCAGCTCGTACTCTTGCTGGAGCAACTCGAACATCTCCGGATCGTTCGATTCCATGTCCGACCAGTTGTGATGCGGCCAACGAGGTGGCCCGCTGGGCGGGCCACGCCGCCGCATGCCGGGCATGTCCGGCGGCCCCATCTTGCCGGGCATCATCTTGCCGGGCCCCATACCGCTGGGAGGTCCCAGCGGACGGCCGGGGCCGGCCGACGGGCCACCCGGAGGCGATCCCGGTCCTTGCGGACGTGGTCCTTGCGGACGTGGTCCTTGCGGACGCTGCCCCCGGCCTTCGCCAAAACGTCCGAAGCCCGGGCCGTGTCCGAAAGGCGACCTACCGGGTGGGCCTTCACGCACCACGGGGCGTTCCGGTTGGCCCGGTGCGGCGGCCTCGGTGGTCTTCACCGGGGAGGTGGGCCGGTCTTCGGCAGCCCAACCGGCGCGCGACAACACACCGAGGCCGACGAATACCGCCAACACGACGATCGTTCTTTTCCACAACATGTCACCTACTCCTGCATCCGCCCACGTCGATCGACAAATGTGCCCGGGGCGACGCTACAACGGGTCGTCGTCTCCTTCGATATCTTCTTCCATTTCACTCAGCGCGCTCTGCACGGGCCCGTACGGATCGCCCAGATGATACCAGTCCTGTTGTATGTTGATCACGGCCTGGCCCACCATCGCAATCTCGTTGTCGAGCGGGTCGTCCCAGCCGAGTTCATCCAACTCGATCGGGTCGGGAATCGGTTCCTGTGGAACTTCGGGCGTGGGCGGCGTTTGTACAACGGCCGAGGGATCTGGCGTCGGCAACTTCGGTGTTGGCGGTAACTGCGGTGTGGGCTCTTCCGGTGACGCCGCAATCTCCGGCAACGGCGCGGATGAGTCGTCGGGCGAACCTCCTCGCATCAGACTCCACGCTACCGTTGCCACGACCAACACCGACGCGGCCAAGGTGGCCACGATCGCAACCACGCGGCGAGTTTCGATTCGCCGGCACACAACGCGCGACAAGTCCACCGGCCGTTCGGGCGGCGGCTGTGCGGCTTCCAGCAGGTGTCCCAGCGCCAGCCATCCTTCGCGAAGAGCCGCCGCCTGCTCGTCCAGTGGCGGCGCATCGGCGGGCTGTTCGGCCGCCGTGGCCTGTTCCAACTGGCGCTGTTGTCGGGTCAAATCGTCGCTCACGGCTCGTTCTCCACCAGCAGTTTTCGCAGGGCCAGAAGCCCGCGACGGCAGTGGCTTAACGTGGTATTCAGTGGAATCTCGGTGACTTGTGAAATCTCGGCAAAACTCAACTGACCGTAGTATCGCAACAGCAGGACGCGGCGTTGGGCCGGCGAGAGCTTCTCCATCGCTGCGGCAAGCTGTTCGGCGACCTCGGCTTGAACCACGCTTTCCGGCGGCTCGACCGTTCGGCCGTCTGGCTCAATCTGTTGCCAGTTCTCCTCGTCTAGGTTGACTTCCCGCCCGGCCTTCCGACTGCGATCATAAACCAACCGGTCGGCAATCCGCAACAGATACCCTCGGGCGTTGCCCTGCTCGCGATATCGCCGGCGGGCCTGCCACGCCCTGAAAAAGACCTCCTGGGTAATCTCCTCAGCCAAATCGACCCGACGCACCATCGCCAGCACATATCCCCGCACGGCCGGGCCGTGTTCACGACTCCATTGGCGAAATCGCTCCTCGTGGCTTGTCGGGCGGCTCGGCGTGGTCATCGTCTACTAGGCTTAACGCGGCAGGGCGTGATCTATTGCATGGTTCGAGAGAGTTGTCGGCTTTTCACTGAAAGGGTGGAAATCAGGCTGGCCACCCCCCATTGTGATGCAAAGCGGAAGGCCATTGCACGCCATGCGCGCAAAATGCACCAGCCGGACGTCAAAGACCCCCTCATGATAACTGCTGTTCCGGCAGCCCTTGCGAGGCTGCGCTCTGGGAGGACGCGAAAAGGTCCCAAGAAGCCTGGCAGAGGAAGCCTGACAGGCCAAGGTCAGAAGATGAAACCCCGGTTCGGGGCAATCGGTTTCGCGGGCGGCGGCAAAGTTCTCGTTTGGTTTTTCCGCCGCGGAACACGGCCCGAACAGCGTGACCTACCAACACGCCGGCGTCACCCTACTTCTTTCCCAGTCGCCGCTGTTGTTGGAAGAACCGGCTGAGAATCTGCCCACACGGTTCGGCCAATACGCCCGAGACGACCAGGCAGCGGTGGTTGAGGCGCCGGTCGTCGAGCAGGTGGAATAACGTGTGGACCGCGCCGGCCTTGGGATCGGTGGCGCCGTAGACGACCGTAGGGATGCGAGCCTGGACGATCGCCCCGGCACACATCGGACACGGTTCCAACGTGACGTAGAGCGTGCAATCCTCGAGCCGCCACGATCGGAGCGCTTCGGCTGCCTGGGTAATGGCGATCATCTCGGCATGCGCGGTCGGGTCGTGAAGTTGCTCGCGCTGGTTGTGCGCTTGCGCGATCACCCGATCACCCTGCACGATGACCGCCCCGATCGGGACTTCGTCCTCGAGCATCGCGGCTTCGGCTTCTTGGAGGGCGAGTCGCATGTAGTGTTGGTGCATTGGGAGTGGGGAGAGGGGAGTGGGAGTGGGGAGTTGGGAGTTGTG
>CAYYNP010000073.1:0-34622 GCA_964472545.1 uncultured Planctomycetaceae bacterium
GCCGCCGATCGATCCACCCGTGACGCCGCCGGTCGATCCACCCGTGACGCCACCGATTCCCCCACCCGTGACCCCGCCGATCGATCCACCCGCGACCCCGCCGGTCGATCCTGCCGTAGCACCACCGGATCCGGACGATCCGCAAATGCTGCTGATCAACGCCATTCGGCAGCGGCCGTGGGACGAGAGGGCCATCCTCGCATTCGCCGAGTTCCTCGACAGCCGCGACAAGCCCCGGGCGGAGTTGGTCCGCGTGCAGTTGCAGCTTTGGCAACTTCCGCGCGACGATCCGAAGCGGGCGGCACTGAAAGAGCGGGAGGAGCAGCTTCTCGCGGAGCACAAGCAGCGCTGGACCGCCCCGCTGGCGCCGATCTGCGAGATGGAGCGCGGCCACGTTTCGATAGATCTCGGGTTGATTGATAGTGTCTATACAGCGGAAATAACGGACGGACAACTTGCCTGTCTCCAGAATGCTCCAGAAGTCCGAGAACTGTCGTTGACCTCGCCGAAAATCACCGGCGCCAGCCTCGAGCTGATTGCTCGATTGCCCAATCTCGAGGACTTGGAGATCAGAGACGTAACACTCCCGATGCAGAGCTACGCCCACTTGGAGAAACTGCCGCCGTGGACGTCGATCAATGTCTACGACGAAGAGCTTGACGAAGACGCCTTCGACGAGATGAACGCTCGGCGGATCGCAAAGTTCGACAAGCTCAACGCGGAGGAAAAGCGCAGTGCGGGGTTTCGGTTCCTCAACGGCATCCACCTCGATGCCGTACTTGCCACACGGATCAAGGTGGCGGACCTCGGGCAATCGGGAATCACAGACCCCGAGATGCGCTTGCTGGCAGCCGTTCCCGAACTGGAATCCGTCGACATCTTCGAATCATCGGCGGTAACGAGCGAGGGGGTCAAGCACCTTGCCGGACTGACAAACCTCAAGCACCTTTCTCTGACGGGTACGTCAGCCGAATCCATCTCTTCTCTGGCGGGCCTGACAAATCTCGAAACGTTGCACATCTTTCCGGAGTATGACACCGAGATGGGCGACGACGGCCTGGCCGGCATGGAGAACTTCACCCGGCTCGAGGAGTTGCTGCTTTACGACCAATCGCTCGGCGACGCGACGGTCAAGCGGCTGGCGCCACTGACGAAGCTGCGTAAGCTCGAACTGCGCATCGGTTCGATCGACAGTCAGGACAGCTTTGCCTCCTTGGCGGGCCTTACCGAACTTGAGGGACTGTCGCTGACAGGAGGGCCGCTGCGCGACGACGGGTTGAAACACTTCGCCGGGCTGAAGAAGCTCGAATACTTCGAGCTTAGCGAGGACGCCGTGACCGATGTGGGGCTCCCGGCCCTGGCAGGGCTCACCGGGCTGCGATGTCTGATGATGCAGGATTCGGACGTCACCCAGAAAGGCGCCGAGCAGTTGGCCTCCAAGCTGCCGCACGCCACGATCATTCTCAAGAAGCACGTCGTCAAGTCGCCGCGCAAGTCCTACAAGTTCCAGCGGCGGCGCCTCGGCCAAGACGTTTCCCTACTGTTGCCGGCCGACTGGCCGGACTCGTGGGAGGCTTCCGACGATCAGATCTGCGTGATCGAAGACGGCTGGGATCGCGTCGTGAGTTGGGCCAGCGAACACGTCGGCCCGACGGAAATCCAATTGAATCGAACCGACGGCGACACGTCTCCCAAGGACCTGATCATGGCTTGGATCGACAACGATTACGACGTCGATTCCGCCTCGATCCGACACGATGTCCAGCCTATTCCCGGCATTGAGGACATGGCCTCCTGCACCTACCGCAACGCGTCCGATCAGTCTCTCCTCTGCGCAGCCAAAACAGACCAGGGCGCGATTCTGCTAGTGTGCGAAGCGAAGACGGAACGCTTTGCCGAATTCGCCCGCATGTTCCGCGGCGTTGTCCGTTCGGTCCGCATCGGCAAAGACCCCAACTTGCACGCGGCAGAGACGCTCGATGTCCCCGCCGAGAAGTTGAAGCCGGAAGCAGAGTGAGCGGAAGACGGGAGCACCGGGAAGAAAAGAAGACGGGATTACAGGATCGACGGGATAAGGGAGGAGAACTGGGCTTCTCCCATCCCGTCAATCCTGTTATCCCGTCTGCTTGACCGTCCTGTCGAATCGCGTCACCGATCGGGGCGCGTCTATCCTCCAACCTTGACCGTCAGCCCATACTCCTCCAATCCGACCACCGCCGCCTCGATCTGCTCGGGCGTGGGGGCGTCGATCTGCAACGTGTCACGTTCGCCAGCCAAGCGCGGCAGCTTGGCGTTGGCCAAGGGGTGATAGGGCAGCACGTCGATCTGGGTGACATTGCCCAGCGAGGCGACAAATTGGCCGGTGGCGGCGATGTTCGCCGGGGCGTCGTTGACGCCGGGGGTCAGCGGCAGGCGGATGATGATCTCGGCGCCGTGGCGGGCCAGTTGGCGGACGTTTTGGAGGATCAAGGCGTTCGATACACCGGTGACGCGCTCGTGTTCGGCGGGGTCCATCTGTTTGATGTCGATCAGGAACAGATCGACCCGCTCGCGGATCGCGTCGATTAGCTCCCACGGGGCGTGGCAACAGGTGTCGACCGTGGTGTGGATCTCTCGTGTGCGGCATTCAGCGAGCATCGCGACGAGAAACTCCGGCTGCGCGAGCGGCTCGCCGCCGGAAAAGGTCACGCCGCCGCCGGACTGGTCGAAGAAGAGCACGTCGCGCTCGATCTCGGCGATCAACTCCGCCACGCTCACCTGCCGGCCGACGATCTCCCGGGCTTCGCTGGGACATGCCTCGGCACACGCGCCGCAGTAGACGCACTGCGTCAAGTCCAGCGACATTTCCGCCCCTTCACCGGTGAGCGCCCCATGTTGGCATGCGGCCACACAAAGCCCACAGCCCGTGCAGCGGTCCCCACGGAACGAATGCTCGAAGGCCGGCTCCCAGCTTTCCGGGTTGTGACACCACGCGCAGCGCAACGGGCAGCCCTTGAGGAAGACCGTCGTGCGGATGCCGGGGCCGTCGTGGATCGCGTATCGCTTGACGTCGAAGATCAGGCCCAGCAGAGCGTCGGTCGGTTGCGGGGAGGTGTCTCTCGGGGTGTCGTTCACGGCTGCGGGTCCGAAGGGGCGGTGGCGACGTCGGCCGAATAGAGCTTTTCTCCGCTGAGGATCGCCTGGCGATTGCGGGCTTCGATCTGCTGGCGAAGGGCCACGTCGTCGAGCCGGCGCCGGTCGTCCTCGCGCGGCCGAAAGCCCGGCATGTCGGCCCGGGGGTGATCGGCCAGCATCTGCCGGCCGGCTTGGATGATCGCCAGGGCCTCGGCGTACTCGGGGCCGTCGAGATTGTCGAAGGCGTTCAGACAGAGGCTATGCCGCGGCCGCGTGAAGTTGATCGGTGTGCCGCGGGTCATCACTAGCCGGCTCAGTTCGGCGACGTTGTAGCTGTTGACGTTGCCCCAGCGATACTCGGCCCCCCGCGCCGCCGCGGCAACTAACGACCCGAGACGCGTCAACTGCTTGTGATCGAGCGGACAGCGGCCGAAGGTGTTCGTGCCGTAGTAGGTCACGTGCGAAGGGTAATACGGCGTGTTCAGATCGATCCAGGTGACAATCCTCGCCAACGATTCGTCGTCGAGCTTGACGTCCTCGTGGCCCTCGAGCAACAGATCGACCAGCCGGCTGGCGTGCGATCCCCAGGAGTACGGCGGGATGACGCGAATCGGCCCGGCGTCGACGACGTAGATCAGGGGCTTCTGCTTAGGCGTCTGCGCAGCGTCATCAGGCTGCGGCTGCCAAACGGCCGGCGAGCGGCTCCGCAGCGACGTGTACGAAACGCTAAACGCCGGTCCCAGGTCGCCGCAGAGGTTCAACTCCTCGGCTTCCTTGCCGTAGTCGTGACATCGCACGCAGTGTTCGTCGAGCACCGGCTGCACCTCGGCCGCGTAGCTGAAGTTGCGGGCTTCGCCGTACCAGGGCTCAGGCGTGTTCGGCGGGCGCTGCCAGGCGATCGGTACTTGCCCGCGCGGCACCGGCGGGCTGGCCTGGCGGTCGTCGTGACAGCCGACGCAGCCGAGCGTCTCGCCGGGCTGAACGAACGTGCCGCTGCGCATCGAGTGGACCATCATGCCGTCTTCGTCGAGAAGCTGGAAGTAGACGAACCGGTCGGCCGGAACGGCAAAGTGGGCCGAGCCGTCCGCTTCGACCGGCACGTCGCCGACGATCCGCTTGTGGTTGTAGTGGCCCCAGTTGACCGCCACCGGGTGATGCCCGTCGGCGTTCAGCGCGGGCGTCCAATCGCCGATCGACCACGGCGGAAAGGCCCGCTTGGCCGGGGCCTCGACGATCCGCAGCGTTTTTACCGTCCCCCGCTCGACCCGGTCCATATAGCGGCCCCGATAGACGTCTTCGACGTAGAACGTGCCGTCGCTTCGGGTCAGATCGATCTTCTCCGGAACCACCGGCGGCCGCTGGCGGGGGCCGATTGGCATCGGGTCGAAGCAGCCCGGGGCCTCGAAGTGCAGCAGGATCTCGTTGCCGAACACGTCGGCCAGGAACAGCCCCATGGGGCCTTTCGGACGAGTCATCCGCGCGCAGAGAAAGTACTTCTCCGAAAGCGGCATCGGGTCTTCGTAGGCAACCGGCAGCCGCATGAAGCTGTCGAACCCTCCGCCACCCACACGGCCGACTTCTTCCCACACGCTCATATACGCCGAGATATCGGCCGGCCAGCTCTGCACGATCGGCCGCGTGCCGTCGAGTCCCACGCGGCGGTCGGCCACGACCATCGCCCCGTAGCCGAGGTTGTGTACGGTGGTGTAGATGCAGACGAACTGCCCTGTGCCCTGCCCCGCGCCCTGCCCCGTGCCGGGGATCTCGCGGGCGTCGGCGATCGCCCCGGGCTGCCAGGCGTAGCCGCCGTAGTAGAGGGCCGGGTTGGTGCCGTCGGGGTTGATCGTCCACAGCCCATAGGCCGAGGCGTAGTGCTTGTCGACGTATTCCCAGCGGGTGTAGAGGATCCGCCCGTCGTCCATCAGGCTCGCGCGGCCCTCGAACTGCGTGTTGTGGCCGAGCTGCCGGACGTTCGAGCCGTCGGCGTTGACCGTAAACAGGTTGCACATCAGGTGCCGCTGGCAGGGGATGTACTTCGGGTCGCGCGTCGAACTGAAGACAACCCGCCCGTCGGGCATGATGACCGGCTGGATGTCGGACACCCGGCGGCCGAAGGTGATCTGCCGCAGGCCGCTGCCATCGGTGTTGATCTCGTACAGATGGTAGTCGTCTTCGATGTCGCGCCGCATAGAGAAGACGATCCGCTTACCGTCGAAGCTGACCTCCGGGTCTCGGGCGACGCCCTTGGGCAGTTCCAACAGCGTCGTGACCCGGACGCCGTCGGCGAAGTCGATGGTCTTCATCGCCCCGCCGCCGCGGAACTGGTCCGTGTTGATCTCGCCCGTCTGGCACATCGTGGCTTCGGTGCCGTGGTTGTTGGTGTATTGCGGGCGTACGACGAACAAGATCGGCTGGCGGCAAAGCAGCGGGTTGGCCAGGAGGGCCTCGCGGCGGAGGGATTCGAGTTCGGTGTTGAGGGGTTCGAGTTGGTCGGGCGGAGCGTCGGCGAGGCGCTGTTGGAGGTGGTCGAGGCGCTGCAGGAACTCTTTGCCGTGGGGATAGTCGTCGGCGTGGGTGCGGGTGAGGTCTTCGATGGCTTCGCGCAGCGGATCGGCGGCGGGAGCGGGGGAGCAGTGCGAATTGAAAATTGAGAATTGAAAAATGCAAATTGCAAATTGGAGGAAGCGACGTTGGCGGATACGGGAGTCTCTATGGATCACGGTGTCGGCTCCTTCTCGTGGCGGATCGGGAGGTCCTTCCAGCGGGCGGACTGGTAGGTTTCGAGCGTGCCCTCCGGCTTGCGGAGGATCAAGGCGGCCGTGCCCGCGGTGCGGTCGATCAATTCGAGGCCGCGTTTGGGCCCCAGCACACTGACGGCCGAGGCCAGCGCGTCGGCGGTGATGCCGTTCGGCGCGATGACGGTCACGTTGCTGTGGTCGGTGATGCCCAGGCCGGTGCGGGGGTCGACGAGGTGGGAATAGCGGGTGCCGTCGATTTCGACGTATTGCCAGGTGTCGCCGGAGGTGGCCATGGCGACGTTCGATAGCGTGGCGATGCGGCTGGGCGGGCCGTCGGCCTCGAGCCGGGCGATGCCGATCCGCCAGCCCGGCTTGTCCGGCGGGGGATCGCCCATCGCGATGTCGCCGCCCGCGTCGACCAGCGCCCGAGAGATGCCCGCCTTGCGCAACACGGCCAGGGCCTCGTCGGTGGCGTAGCCTTTGGCGATGCCGCCTAGGTCGAGCCGCATGCCGGCCTTGAGCAGTTCGACGGTGCGGTTCTCGGCGTCCATGCGCACCAGGCGATAGTCGGTCAATTCCCGGGCGGTCGTCAAACGCTCCTTGGACGGCAGCCACCCTTGGACTCGCGCCCGCCGCCACAGCCGGCTCATTTGCCCCACGGTCACGTCGAAGGCCCCGCCGCTTTGGTCGGATATCTCCCGGGCGCGGCTGAGCACCGTCCCCAGTTCCGGGCTGACGGCCACCGCACGACCTTCACCGGCGGTCGTGCAGAGCCGCCGTAGCTCACTGTCGGCGTGGTAATCGCTTAGAATATCGTTAAGCTGACCAATGCGGTCGAAGGCGGCCTCGGCGGCCTCGGCGGCTTTGGTTTCGTCGTCGGCGTAGAGGACGATCGAGATCTCTACGGCCATCTCGACCCGGGAGTACTCGAAACGCCGCAGGGTCGGTTCGGCCGGCAGTGTGGCCGTGAGGATTGTCGTCAGCAGGGACGTAAGGGCCAGATTTCCCATATTCGGCGGTTCTTTCGGAATTGAAGCTGGATCGTATAGTAGTCATCTCCGCGAGATGCCACCCACTTTACCACAGCGAAATGAATACGAATACGGTGTGTTGACATCTCGCGGAGCGAGATGACTACTATACGACGTACGACCTGGCCAGTGGAGGCTGGCCAGTGGAGGATTCTCTCTATGACCAGCTTAGCCGGCAACCGTGGTTGGATGCAACCGTGGCGTGGTGTGTTCGCCGTTCTGGCGATGCTGTTCTGCTCGATATCGCCTTGTCGCTCCGGTGAGCCACCGGCCCCCGTCAAGCAGAAAGACGCGAAGCAACACAAGCACAGGTCGCGGTCCCTGATGCTCGTGCCCACGGTCAAGTGGCTTCCCGAGCCGATCGAGGTGCCCAATTACACGGCGAAGATCGAATCCGAGATGAAGCCCTACACCGACGTGATCCCGGGCAGCAACGTCACGTTCGACATGGTGCCGATCCCCGGCGGCAAGTTCATGATGGGCAGCCCCGAGAACGAAGCGGGCCGCTGGCTAAAGGACGAGAAGAACAACGAAATCAAAGACAAGCACGGCAACCGGGTCAGCGACGAAGGGCCGCAGCACGAGGTCGTCATCGAGCCGTTTTGGATGGGTAAGCACGAAGTGACCTGGAACGAGTTCGAGCTTTGGGCCTTTTGGATCGATCTGCGAAGAAGACAGCAGCAACACAGAGAGCAGGGCACGCAGCCTTCGGCACGAGAGCTGACGTACGACGCGGTGGGCCGCCCCAGCGAAATAGCCTATGGTGACATGAGTTTCGGAATGGGCAGGGATGGATACCCGGCCATCTGCATGACGCACCTGTCCGCGAAGGTCTACTGCAAGTGGCTTTCCGCCAAGACGGGCCGATACTATCGCCTGCCGACCGAAGCGGAATGGGAATACGCCTGCCGCGCCGGGACTACGACCGCCTACAGTTTTGGCGACGACCCGAAGGACCTCGACGCTCACGCCTGGTATTTCGACAACTGCGACAGCGAGGGCAAGGATGGATATCATAGGGTCGGCCGGATGAAGCCGAACCCGTGGGGCCTCTACGACATGCACGGAAACGTCTCAGAGTGGGTCCTCGACCAGTACAATCCACGGTTCTATCAACGATACGCCGGCGAGACGGTCACGGGCCCGCTATTGGTGCCCAGGAAACTCTATCCGCGCGTCGCCCGGGGCGGCTGTTGGTGGGACGATCCCGATCGGCTGCGAAGTGCCGCGAGAACCGCCTCGAACCGGAGTTGGCACAATGACCCGCAAATCCCGCCAAACCGCTGGTTCCACTGGGAAGAGTACTGCCCCGGATTCCGCGTCGTTCGGCCCCTGAATCTGCCTACGGTCCGCGAGTGCCGCAAGTACGACGTCTCGCGGCGCGACGCCCGCTGGGACAACCGGTAGACGCCTGTTGACAAGGAGAGATTCGTATGACCAACTCAGCCGGTAGCCGTATCCTGGTCGTCACACTGGGCCTGCTCTGCCAGGTCTCTTTCTGCCCAGCCGGTGAGCCGCCGAACTCCGACAAACCGACAGCTCCCAAGCGGAAGAAACGCGAGCCGCTGCTTCGGGGCCGCCGTACGTTTGTGCCGATCGTCAAGTGGCTGCCCGAGGCGATCGAGGTGCCGGATTCCACTGCCAAGACCGAGGCCGAGATGAAACCCTACACCGAGGAAATCTCCGACACCGGCGTGACCTTCGACTTGGTGCCGATCCCCGGTGGCAAGTTCATCATGGGCAGCCCCGAGAGCGAAGAACACCGCTGGTTGAAGGATAAGAAAGGTAACGAAATCAGGGACAAACACGGCAACAAGGTCAGCGACGAGGGGCCGCAGCACGAAGTGATCCTCGAGCCGTTTTGGATGGGCAAATGCGAGGTCACCTGGGATGAGTTCGAACTGTGGGAAGCGAGGATCGACCGGGAGCGCAGGGCGCTACGGCACACGAAGGAAGGCACAAAGCCATCGAAAAGAGAGAAGCTCATCGATGCCCTGGGCCGGCCCAGCCTAGTGCCGAAGATCGACATGACGTTCGGAATGGGCTACGACGGTTACCCGGCCATCTGCATGACAAATTTCGCGGCCAAGCTCTACTGCCAATGGCTTTCGGCCAAGACGGGCCGCTACTACCGCCTGCCGACCGAGGCCGAATGGGAATACGCCTGCCGCGCCGGCACTACCACGGCGTACAGCTTCGGTAACGACCCGAAGGACCTCGACGAGTACGCTTGGTACTACGACAACTGCGAAGTCGAAGGCGAGGCGGGCTACCAGAAGGTCGGCCAGAAGAAGCCGAACCCCTGGGGCCTCTACGACATGCACGGCAACGTGTCGGAATGGGTGCTCGATCAGTACGACCCGCAGTACTACCGACGATTCGCCGGCAAGACGGTAAAGCGTCCGTTGTTGGTGCCAAAGGAACTCTTCCCCAGGGTTGCCCGTGGTGGTTGTTGGTGGGACGATCCTGACCGGCTCCGCAGCGCAGCGCGGATTGCGTCGAGCCGGGAGTGGAACGCCAACGATCCGCAAATCCCGCAGGACAGAGAATACCACACCGAGATGTACTGTCCCGGCTTCCGCATCGTCCGCCCGCTGCGCATGCCGACGGTAGAAGAGTGCCGCCGCTACGATGTCTCCCGCCGCGACGCCCGCTGGGACACGCCAGATGGGAGACTCTGACGGATCGGTTCTCGGGGAAGACGGAGTGCTCGCGACACTCTGTCGTAGCTGGATTCGTGAGTATTCCGGGCCAACGCGAAGCGGCCCCAACCCAAACGAGGGCTGGGGCCGCTGGTGTGACCGAAGGCGCGATCTTCGCTATCGAGTGACTACGCGTCGAGGATCTTATCCGCCTCTTCGCGGTAGGCGTCCATCACGTAGGGGATGCCGGTCACTTCGGCACACTCCTTGGTCAGGCTCATCAACTCGCGGCGGCTGATCGACGGGACGGAGAAGCAGCGGGCACCGGCCATCAACTGCTGCAGGCCGACGGCCAGCTTGTTGGCGTAGGAGTAGATGCCCACCGCGCCGAGCGGGATGTTCTTCATCTCGTCGCGGCCGACCAGATCGGCAACGGCCTCGTAGCAGATGAAGATCTCTTCCGCCGTGGTGCCGTGCTTCGAGACGGTCTTGGGCAACTCTTCGTCCTTGAGCCACTGGTCGATGTTTTTGCCGACCATGCCGGGGATCATCAACGCCCGGCCCATGCAGATCGCCTTGACGTACGGGGCTCCCATGGCCAGCGACTTGAAGATGTGGTCTTCGGCGCTGAACCCGCCGGCGAAAGCCATGTCGGATACGCGCTCGCCCTTCTTGGTCAGCCGATCGGCGAAATCGACCGCCGCCGCGTGCAGGTAGATCGCCGGTACGCCCCACTCTTCCATCATCCGCCAGGGGCTCATGCCGGTTCCGCCCGGGGCACCGTCGATCGTGAGCAGGTCGATCTTGGCCTTGCTGCACCATTTGATCGCCATGGCCAACTCACGGATCGGATAGGCACCGGTCTTCAGCGTGACCCGCTTGAAGCCCAGGCTGCGCAGCCGCTCGACCTCACCCAGGAAGCCCTCTTCGTCGACGAAGCCCAGCCGGCTGTGGCGCTCGAACTGCGGCAGGGCGCCGGTCTTGAAGGCCGCCTGGTTGATCGGGTCGGAGGGGTCGGGCGTGACGATATAGCCGCGCTTCTGCAGTTCCAACGCCCGATCGAGCGAATCGACCTTGATCTCGCCGCCGATGCACTTGGCGCCTTGGCCCCACTTCAACTCGATGGTGTCCAGGCCGTGCTTCTCCAACACGTACTCGGCCACGCCCAAGCGGGTGTCCTCGACGTTCATCTGTACGAGGATTTCGCCCAGGCCGCGGTGGTACTTCTTGTAGGTCGAGATCCGGCGGTCCATGTCCGGGGCCTTGGTGACCTTGCCGTCGGAGTTGAGCTCCAAGGCCGGGTCGATACCGCAGACGTTCTCGCCGCAGACCAGCGTCACGCCGCTGATCGCGGCGCCGACGGCAAAGTGCTCCCAGTTCTTCCGGGCGATCTCGGTGGAGCCCAACGCACCGGTAAACACCGGCGTGGCCAGCTTGACCTTGCGGTCCCAGCCGTACTCGGTCTCGACGTTGACGTCCGGGAACTTACAGGTATCCGGATTGGCTTCGACTCCCTCCGGCAATCCTTCGCCGCCGAGCGCGTATCCCTGGATGTTCAGATGCGAGTAGTCGATCGGGTAGTCCTTGTCGGCACCGGCGGTCACGTCGCCGAACGGGCCGGGGTAGATCAACTCGCGGCCCCGGAAGGTCGCCCGAAATACTTCGCAGTTGCCTTTGCAGCCGTCGATACATCGGGAGCAGAGCCCCGATTGGGGCGCTACGCTACGCGAACGGTTCGCCGACAACGTGGCGTCGTTGGCATTGGGTTGCTGAAGGTTCACAGTGTGTGTCTCCTTGGCACGGTCCTGAATGAAAGGTCTGGTGAAGCGCAAGTCTGTTTCGACCGCGCACGAATTGAGGGGTGTGATCCCCCGCTAAAATGGAAAAGGCTGCGAGGCGTCAAAACGCAGTGGCCACAATGCGCGGCCGCCTTCAGCCCAACCGGAAAGCACCCAGTATGAGTAAAATGCAACTTAGAATAACCAATCCTGCAAATCAAGGTGCTGCGCGATAAGATATCCTAATACATTACATAAGGAGGGCTACTATCTTCGTGAGTTGTAGGGTCGATCGCGCAGGCGAGAGATGGCAAGAAAAGAAACATGCCCACGCTAAGCGTGGGCATGGTGATGTGAGTGGGCTGTTTGGTCAAACCACAAAGCCACAGACCGTTCGATGCGGCCCTACTGCCCAAATGGGCTCGGGGCGCCGTCGTTGGGCATCTCTGGGGTTTCGATCGGAGGACCGCCAAACGGATTGGGCGGGCCGGCGCCTGGATTCATCGGTGGCGTTTCGATTGCGGGGCCGCCGAACGGGTTGGTCGGACCTTCCCCCGGTGCGCCGGGAGCTGGGCTTGCCGGTGGCGTTGCCGGCGGTGTCGCCGGTGGTGTCGCCGGTGGTGTCGCCGGTGGAGCTACCGGGCCGCCGGGCAGAATCAGACCGCCCGGTGGCGCGGGGGCGGCACCCGGACCATCGGCCGGTTCCGGTGTGGTGTCCTCCGGTTCGGCAGGCGGCATACCTAGGATGTCCAGCGAGTTGTCTTCTTCCGCCGGATCGGGCGGCGAAGTGCCGGGCAGCACGTCCGCGGGATCGACCGGTCCATCAGGCGGATCTGCTGTGGGCGGCGTTGGGGGAACGACCGGAGTCGGCAGACCGGCGCCCGGCAGGCCGGCGGCAGGTAGGGGAGTAAGCGGATTCGTGCCTGGCGGTGTCGGCGGAGCGACCGCTGGCGGCAGCGGCGGAGTTACACCGGCCGGGCCACCAAACGGCGGCGTCGGCGGTACCGGCTGCTCGGCCGGTACGTCGAAGATATTCCCGCCATTCGCCGGCGGAGGCGGAGTGATGCCGCCAGGCAGTCCAGGAGGTGTCACGGCCGGCGGTCCCGGCGGTGCGACGGCGGGCGGCGTCGGCGGAGTCACTCCTCCAGGCCCGCCAGGGCCTGGGCCAAGCGGATCCACCGCAGGCGGCACTCCAGGCACACCGTCGTCCTTAAATGGATTTGGCGGCGCGACCGGTCCCGGGCCCGTCGGCGGAACCACCGGCGGCGTGGGCGTCACCACACCGGGCCCCGGTCCGGTGACTCCCGGTCCCGGAACGGTCGGATCGGGAACGGTCAGCGGGCCTTCGCCAAACGTATCCGGACCGATGGCAGGCGGCGGAGTCGGCACGTCGGGCAACGTCGTCGTCATGCCGTTGAACTGACCCTCCAGCACGCCCCGTTCGGCGGCCCGATTCTGCTGGTAGCGCCGCTGCAGATTCTCTTCCTCGCGTTTTCGTGCGGCCAATTGGGCCTTCACACGAAACGTCTCCAGGTGCAGCCGGGTCGAACCTTGGATCCGCTCGAGCGATCGCGCCACGTTGTACGACCGATCGACGTCGAGGCTTTCCAGGTCGGCACCCTTCTGCAAGTCGGTGTCGGCCTCCGCATCGCGGCCGATCTTCTGATACGTCAGCCCGCGAAAGTAGAAAACTCGCGGGTCTTGGCTGCCGGCCTCGACGGCGGCGGTAAACTGGCCGTGGGCCGCGACGTACTCACCCGAGTTAAACGCCCGCACGCCGCTACCGTACAACTGCCGCAGCACGGCGTCGTCGGCCTCAGTGGGCAGCGCGGTCAGCAAGACCAGCGCGGCGGCCAACACGATAAGACTCCGATACATGACTGACTCCTGATCGAGAAACACCCCGGCGAGACGGGGTCAACCGCAGATACTATCACCACTTACAACGAGCCAAAGACGGCCCGAATTCTAGTTGATATTAACCGATGTCGGGGGCGAATTCAAGCAGACGGTCGGGTTCAAGTCGGACGCAGTTCGTAAGCTGTTGTTTTCAAACGACTTACATCGTGAAGCACGATCCCGCTCGGCCAGCCCTATCCTAACGGGAGCCCAGCGGCCCTACTCCCTATCGCAATGTCCCCCTATCTCATTGTCGGCCTCCATCCTATTCGACGCCACTGCCGACGGAGAGTTCCCCGCGAATCTGCCCTGCGACACTGCCGGGCGACGCTGCGGGGTGCTTCTGCTCGGCGATCTTGCCCGGCGACTTTGCCCCGTGATTCGACAACTGCGCATGCGAAACAGGACCGCCGTCTGCGCGCTCGGCATCCTACCGAGATCGGTCACCCAGACACCACGGGGAAGCGAATCCCGTGTTCTGCGGTAGGGCGCGCAGCCGGGCCGTCCTGTTTCGGCACAGCTTCGGTGCCTCCGGGCGATCAACGCCGTCACCCCATAACGGACGGCCCGATCGATCCCGTGTCACCGGCGGAGAGGAAGTTGCCTATCCTTTGTCCGCAACCCAGTCATCGTAAAACGGTCCCAACGGTCTTAACGTGAATGCCGCCTGAATCGGAAAGCCCTGCTGGAACACCGCAGGTGGTCGCGAGCGTAACGGTTATAGGGCCTTGGCCGCCCGCACCGTACGGCCTGCAATGGCTGGGGGATGAAAGCAGGGCCGGGATTTGGCGTTAGCTAGAAAAGACTGGGGATCTCTTTCGGCGGGTGGCTGGGGCATAGCGCAGCGGTGCCCCAGAAAATCAGCAGGCGATGGCACTGGCAATCTGGGGCACCGCTGCGCTATGCCCCAGCCACCCATTAACCTTGCCGTTCTGGTGTACTACGAATAGAACTCCCCCTTTCCCCGCGCCTCGAACGCGTTGATGAAGTGCTCGATCTTCGGACGCCACTTGCCCGGCGGCCAGGTGACGGCGATCACGTCGAAACGGGCCGGGTATTCCAACAGGCCGTGACGCTTCATGAAGGTGACGGCCAGCCGGGTCAGGCGCCGCTGTTTGTCCGGGTCGACGGCTTCGGCCGGGTGGCCGGCGTCTTGGGACTGGCGCGTCTTGACTTCCACGAAGACCAACGTGCGATCGCGATCGACGGCCACGATGTCCAGTTCGCCCGGCTTCAGACGGCGGCCCTGGGCGAGGATCTTGTAGCCGCGGCGGCGCAAGTACCAGACGGCCGCCCTTTCGCCGCGTCGACCCAGCGAGCGGCGGGGAAAGACACGCCGCCACCAGCCCAAGAGCACGCGACGCTCACCCATGGCTGGACCTCCCCTTGACCGTTCTCCATCGACTGGGCCCCGTCCCAGAAGCTACTGCTATGTCAACATTCAGTTTTGGGGTGACGGTCTTTGTGGCGTAAGCCTCCAGCTTGCGTTTGGCGCTGAGTCCCAAACGGCAAGCAAGATGCTCGCCCCACCTTCAAATGTTGACAAAGCACTATCCATTGCAGTCGACCCTAGCCGGGGGCGGAAGCCCCCGGAAGGCACGCGCCAGGGCGGACTTCGCATCGACGATGGCGCCGACCCTCCGGGGGCTTCCGCCCCCGGCTAGTCTCGCGGCCCAAAGGCGACGCGCGACGTTACTTCTTCGCCGCTTTGGCTTCCATTTCGGCCCGCTTCTTGGGATCCACGCGGCGTTCCTTCAACCGTACGGCCTTGCCGACGCGGTCGCGGAGGTAGTAGAGC
Source organism: uncultured Planctomycetaceae bacterium (assembly GCA_964472545.1). Classification (GTDB taxonomy): domain Bacteria; phylum Planctomycetota; class Planctomycetia; order Pirellulales; family Thermoguttaceae; genus CAYYNP01. The sequence goes on from CAYYNP010000073.1 coordinate 15,001, forward strand.
TTGGCGCGGCGGGTGATGCCGGAGCGCTTGACCTCGATCTTGGCCACCCGGGGCGAGTGCAGCGGGAACTTTCGCTCCACGCCTTCGCCCTGTACAATCCGCCGCACGGAGAACATCTCGCGGGTGCCCGAGCCGCTACGGGCAATCACCACGCCGGTAAATACCTGAATCCGCTCTTTCTCGCCTTCGAGGATCCGGCAGTGGACGTCGACGGTGTCGCCGATCTCGAAGAAGGGCACTTCCTCTTTCATCGACCCGGCTTCGACCAGGTTCATCAGTTCCTGACTCATCGTCTTCCCTTTCGTCGTGTTCACGATTCACCCAGCAGATCGGCCCGGCGCCTGCGGGTGCGTTGTTGGCCGTCTTTCGCTCTATATCGGGCGATCTCTTCGTGGTTTCCGCTGAGCAGGATTTCGGGAACTTCGAGTCCCCGGAATTCCCGCGGGCGGGTGTATTGGGCAAACTCCAGCCAGCGTTGTGGCCCGGAGAAGGAATCCTCTTGGCTGCTGTCTTCGTCTCCCAACACGCCCGGCACCAGCCGGATTACCGCGTCGATTATCGCCATCGCGGCCACTTCGCCTCCGTTGAGGATGAAGTCGCCGATTGAAATCTCTTCCGGTTCGAGGATCTCGCGGATCCTCTCGTCGAACCCCTCGTATCGTCCACACAACAGCAGAATCCGTTGCCGATCGGCCAGCCGTTCCACGGCCGGCTGGTTAAGCGGCCGGCCTTGGGGCGTGAGCATCACCAGGTGGCCGCCTTCGGGCTCTAGCCCGGCGACCGCCTCCACGCACTCGACCACCGGCTCGACCTTCATCACCATGCCGGGGCCGCCCCCGAAGGGACGGTCGTCGACCGACTTGTGCTTGTCGTGGGCGAAGTCGCGGATGTCGTGCAACCGCACCTCGACCAGACCCGCGTCGATCGATCGCTTCAATAGGCTTTGGCCCAGGTATCCCTGGAAGATGTCGGGAAACAGGGTCAAGACGTCGAAGCGCATTGCCGCCTATTCGCTCTTCTCTTGCGGGGTCGGCTCGGCGGATTGCTCTGGAGCCGCCGCTTCCGGGGCCGGCGCTTCCGGGGCCGGCGTTGCGTCGGCTGCGGCGTCCGCTACGGGGGCATCCTCGGCCGACGCGGCATCCTCTTGCGGCGGCTCGGGCCGACGCCGGCTCTGGGCCAGTTGGTCCAAGGCGGTCTGCTGCTCCTGCAATCGTGTGCCTTTGCTGCCGTACTTCTTGATCAACACGCCGACCTTGTCGCTGGGCTGGGCACCCACGCTGAGCCAGTAGTCGATCCGCTCGCCGTTGAGCACCGCTCGGGCGTCGGTGTCGGGGATCATCGGGTCGTAGGTGCCGAGTTCCTCGAGCACGCGGCCGTTGCGGGGTTTCCGCACGTCCATCGCACAAATGCGATAGAAGGGGCGGTGCCGCCGGCCCAACTTCTTCATCCGAATACGTACTGCCACGCTGTTCTCCTGTGTGAACCGGTTGGTTGTTCGCTCGTGTGTATCGTTTGGGTTGTTTCGATTACTGGCCCCACCGGCTGCCGTGCCGGGTTCTATTTCTTGCCGCGCTTGGCTTCTCGTTTGAGTCGCCGACGTTCCTTCTGGCGAAGCTTCTTCTGTTTGGCTCGGTCCGCCTTGGTGAGCCGCTTGCCGGTGCTCTGCTTCTTCCTGGCGATTCTGCCGCCGGGGTCGAGCATGCCGCCTTCGGTCATTTCTTTGACCGCCCGCATGCGGTCGCGCATGCCCATGGTCGAGAGCTTCTTCATCATGTCGGCCATGCCGTCGAACTGCTTGACCAGTTCGTTGACCCGGTGCGGCTCCACGCCGGCCCCGTCCGCAATCCGCCGCCGCCGGCTCTGGTCGACCGTCTTCGACGGGTTGCGGCGTTCGTCGGGCGTCATCGAGTCGATGATCCCCACGAGTTGTTTCATGTCCTTCTCGGCGTCCACGTCGCCCATCATGTCCTTGATCCCACCCATGCCCGGCAACTTGCTCATGATCGTGCTGAACGGGCCCAGCTTCTTCGTCTGCCCGAGCATCTTCTTGAAGTCGTCGAGCGTGAACTCGCCCTTGCGGAGGCGAGCCTCCTGCTTGGCCATTTCGTCCTGGTCGAACTCGTCTTGGGCCGTCTGGACCAGCGAAACGACGTCGCCCATGCCCAGGATGCGGCCGGCCATACCCTCGGGGCGGAACTCTTCGAGTTCGTTGAGATGCTCGCCGGTACCGATGAACTTGATCGGCACGCCGGTGACCGCCTTGACCGACAGCGCCGCACCGCCCCGGGCGTCGCCGTCGAGCTTGGTCATGATCACGCCGTCGAGTTCCAACGCCTCGTTGAAGGCCTTGGCGCTGTTGACGGCGTCCTGGCCGGTCATGCCGTCGACCACCAGATAGACCTGATCCGGCTCCACCCGGCGGTCGATCTGCGAGAGCTGCTTCATCAACTCGTCGTCGACGTGCAGCCGGCCGGCCGTGTCGAGGATCAGAACGTCGGAGTCGCTGGCCTTGGCCTGGCGGACCGCCGCGTTGCAGAGCCGCACCGGGTTCTTGGCCTCGGTATCGGCGTAGACCGGCAGGTCGAGTTGCTTGCCGAGCACTTCCAACTGATGAATGGCCGCCGGGCGCTGCAAGTCGGCCGCCACCAACATCGGCTTGCGGCCCCGCTTGGCGATCAGCCGCGCGAGCTTGCCACAGGTGGTCGTCTTGCCGGAACCTTGCAGGCCGCAGAGCATCAGCACGGTCAGATCGCGCTTCAGGTGCAGCGAGGGCTCTTCCGGCCCCATCAACTGCACCAACTCGTGATGCACGATGCCGATCAGTTGCTGCGAGGGGTCGAGCGACTTCAGCACGGTCTCGCCGACCGCCTGTTCCGTCACCCGGGCGGTGAAATCCCGCGCGACGGCGAAACTGACGTCGGCCTCGAGCAGTGCCCGCTGCACCAGGGCCATGCCCTCGCGCATGTTCGCCTCGGTCAGCTTGCCGCGGCCGCGGAGCGTCTTCAGTGCGGAACTGAGGCCGTCGGAGAGTGATTCGAACATGGCTTGATCCGTAGCGGGGCCGATTCGTGCGGCGATCCAATCGCGTTAGGCCTACACCGTCGCGCAGTCCTACGCACGCCATCGGTTCTTCGCTGCGCGTAATCCGACATTTTAGCCCAAATCGAGGTGCCTTGGCAATGCGCTATCTGGGTTGTTTTGTGGCCGACGGACTGTCCAGTACGCAGGCATCGTCGCGTCGGAGTCGGGGTTCCAAGCGGAGCGGCGCTGGGCTCGCCAGGCCGCGACTGCGAATCGCACGTGATCAGAATCACGTAAGCGCTTTCTGGTAGTAATGTTACGTCAATACCATCAGGCCAGATGCAGCCCCCGACTCGACGCAAACTCGTCGGGATCAAGCGACTTGGTCGATTGGAGGACCTGTGTGGCGTGGCGAACCTGGACTCGTTACCTGTGGCCTTCTACAGTTGCTCGGAGGAACACGACACGGGCTTCAGCGCCGTACATCGGCCCGGAGAGTCGCTTTTCCATGTTTTCGACTCCCACCTGGCCGAGCCGCGGCGGTCAATCCTGAAGCATTCCCTCTTCGGGCCGGTCGTTACCCCACGCAAATCCGCCTTTTCACTTTGGCAAAGCCCACACGTTGTTGCCGCGCGCGGGTTCCACTCGCCGCGGGCAGCAACGTGGCTTTGCGCCGCTAGCCCGCCAAAATTGACATGACGGGATTAGAAACCTACGTTTTCTCGGCGTTTACCCTTCTTCCGTGTGGCAGAACGGTCATCGCCGGCTCGGCCCGCGAGATGGACCTCGCGCCTTCCCCAACCTCCCCCCGTAGTCCTACCTTTACCGCACCCGGTGTCCGTCGTGGGAGAACAAGTTCATGGTTCGCAAGGCGTATTTGGGGCTTTTCGTAGTATGTCTGGTGGGGGCTTGTCTGTCGGGGGGTGATGCCTCCGGTCAGGAGTGGGCGCAGAAGATGTTCAAAGTGACCCGACACGATTTCGGCCAGGTCGCCAAGGGGGCCAAGACCGAGTTCGCCTTCGAGCTCTCGAACATCTACATGGAAGACGTTCACATCACCGGCGTGCGATCGAGTTGCGGTTGCACCACGCCGAGGATTGAGAAGGACCTCTTGAAGACCTATGAAAAGGGCGCGATTATCGCGAAGTACAACACGCATGCCTTCACCGGCAGCAAAGGGGCCACGCTGACGGTCACCTTCGACAAGCCATTCCGGGCCACGGTCCGGCTGAGCGTGTCGGGCGTGATCCGTAGCGACGTGGTGATCGACCCCAACAGCGTGCAACTCGGATCGATCGACCAGGGCAGCCCGACCGAACGCCGGGTGACCGTGACTCGTTCCGGCCGCAGCAACTGGCAGATCACCGGGGTGAACAGCACCAACCCGCATTTGACGGCCCGAGTGGAACCGCGCGGCCGTCAATACGGCCGGGTTTCGTACGACCTGTTCGTGCGGCTCGACGACGAGGCCCCGGTCGGGTATCTCAAGAACCACCTGATGCTGATGACCAACGACCGCCACCTTTCGCAGGTGCCCGTGCTGGTCGAGGGCCACGTACAGTCGGCCATCACGGTCAGCCCGGCGCAGCTTTTCATGGGCGTGGTCGAGCCGGGCAAGCGCGTGACCAAGCGATTGGTGGTGCGCGGCAAGAAGCCGTTTAAGATCCTCTCGATCGGCTGCGAAGACGCGTCGTTCGAGTTCGACGCGACGATCAGCGACGAGGCGAAGTCGATCCACGTCGTCCCGGTGACGTTCGTCGCCGGCGAGCAAGCCGGCAGGGTGATCAAGACGATCCGCATCGAGACCGATCTCGACCAGGCGATGCCGGAGTTGTCGGCCTACGCGGTGGTGTCACCGTAGGGCGTCAGACCGAATGGTCGTCGGGTCGCGAAAGCTGGTGCAATGTAACCGGCTTTCGCTGGCCGTCGGTCGCCGGGCACTTCCCGCAGCCGCCGCAACTGACCGCCGGCCTGCCCGTCAATGCGCGCCATCCCCGCCGCGCCACGTACAGCGCCGCCACGGCAATCAACGCGACCGTAAGTACTTCGTGCCAAGAGAAACTCATCGCCGTTACTCCATCACCCCCGGCCACTTCGTCGGCCCCGAACCCTTCACCCACGACTCACTGCCTACTGCCTACCGCCTACCGCATACTCCCCACTACCCCATCCACGTCCCAATCTGATACGTCGCTAGCGCCCCCAAATAGGCCAACACCGTCATGTAGGCGAACGTAAACGCCGGCCATCGCCAACTGTTCGTCTCGCGCTTGATCACGGCCAACGTCGCCGCACACTGGGCGCAGAGCGCAAAGAAGACCATGATCGACAGCGCCACCGGCACGGTAAACACCGGCCGCGGCGGGTCGCTGCCGTCCCAGGTGGCCGCGCTGAGGCGCCGATGAAACTCGCCGGCGTCTGCTTCGGACTCCAAGTCGACGTCTTCGCCGAGGTTGTAGATCACACCCAACGTGGCCACCACGACTTCCCGGGCCGGGAACGACGCAATCACCGCGCAGCCAATCCGCCAGTCCCATCCCAACGGCCGCACGGCCGGTTCGATCCATTGGCCCATATGCCCTAATATGCTCTGTTGCTGTTGCCGGCCGGCGACCAGCCGATCGCGGGCGGCGGTGAGTTCTCCGCGTTCGGGCGTCTCTGCCGGGCAGGCGTCGATCTGCGTCTGAAGATCCTGGACCTCCGGCAGGGCTTCGATCGCCGCCGTGTCGTGGGGATAGTACATCGCGGCCCAAACCAGGATCGAGACGGCCAGGATCAGCGTGCCGGCGGTGCGCACGAAGACCCAGCCGCGCATCGACACCCGCGTGACGACCGTGCGTATCGAGGGCCACTTGTAGCTGGGCAATTCCATCAAAAACGGCGGCGTATCGCCGCGCAAGACGGTTCGCTTCAATAACAACGACACGGCCACCGCGGTCACGATCCCCAACACGTACATCGCCACGCAGGTAACCGCCTGCAGGCCGATCAGCCCGCCGAAGTACGTCTGCGAAGGGATGAACGCGGCGATCAGCAGCACGTAGACCGGCAGCCGGGCGGAGCACGACATCAGCGGCGCCACCAGGATCGTGGTCAGTCGGTCGCGTTCGTTCTCGATCACCCGGGTGGCCATGATGCCCGGCACGGCGCAGGCGAACGACGAGACCATGGGGATGAACGACTTGCCGCTGAGGCCCACGCGCGACATCAGCTTGTCCATCAGATACGCCGCCCGGGCCATGTACCCGCAGTCTTCCAGCACCGCGATGAACAAGAACAGGATCAGGATCTGCGGCAGGAACGTGGCTACTCCGCCCACGCCTCCGATCACGCCGTCGACCATTAAGCTTCGCAGCGCCCCCTCGGCCATCGTTGCTTCGACCCAGCCGGCCAGCGGCCCGAAGATACCCTCGTCGAGCAACCCCATCAGCGGCAGGGCCCCGCGAAAGATCGCCTGAAACACGCCCACCATGATCGCAGCAAAGATCAGCGTGCCGAAGATGCGATGCGTCAATATCCGGTCGATGCGGTCGGTGGCGGTCGGACGGCCTCGGGCGGCCTGAGCGACGACGCCTTTGAGCACACGGGCGACCCACCCGTAGCGGGCCTTGGTCTCGACGGCCGGTACGGCACAATCGGCCGCAGCTAAACGTCCTCGGGCGGCCGCGATCGCGTCGGCCAGCGACGTGTCGCCGTTGGGGCTCAGCGTCTTCTGCAGGTGTTCGTCGCCGCTGACCAACAGCCGACGCAACAGGCACTTCGGCACGTTCTTGCCGGCCGGTCCGTCGGAAGCACAGACCGGCAACGACTCGAGCCGCGAGATCTCCGCCTCGAACGCCTCGGGAAAGGGCGACTCCACGGCCGGCACCGGACGGTCGAGAACGGCCGCCAAGGCACGCTTCAGTTCGGCGACGCCGACGCCCCGATTGGCCTGGATGCCGACGACCGGTGCGGGCAGTTGCGAGTCGAGCCGATCGAGGTCCACTTCGATGGAACGCCTCTTGGCCACGTCGAGCATGTTCACCGCGACCACCGTCGGCAGTCCGAACTCCAACACCTGGCTAACCAGGTAGAGGTTTCGCTCGAGGTTGCCCGCGTCGACAAGGCAGATCACGGCGTCGATCGCCCCAAAGTCGCCACATCGCCCCAGCAGCACGTCGGCGGCGACCATCTCGTCGCGCGAGCGGGGTGCGAGGCTGTAGAGCCCGGGCAGATCGATCACCTCGAAACGATGCCCGCCGGTCTCCATGCGGCCGGTTTTCTTCTCCACGGTCACGCCGGGATAGTTACCCACGTGTTGGCGGACCCCGACCAACGCCCCGAAGAGGGTCGACTTGCCGGTATTGGGGTTGCCGATTAGGGCAACCGTCCGGACGGCATGTTCGGCGGCAACGGGCTTATCGGAGGAGATGGGCATCAGGCTCCGGCGGCCAAAGTGCCGCGATGGAAGCTTGCGTCAAGATACCACCGCAACGTGCTGTCGAAGCTCGGCGACGACATGGCACTGGCGAAGCGGTGACAACAAACAGGGAGGGCTCGTTCCGTTATGGCGGGCGGCTAGCCCACCTTGGCATCCGGTTCCACCAGCACGCGAAGTTGCTCGTCGGCCCGAAAGCAGACCTTATTGCCCGACATACTGAGGATGCACGGGTTCCCCGACGCAAACATCCGCACTCGGACCCCGCGGCGAAGCCCGAACTCTTCCAGGCGATGGACGTGGTCGGGCCGGCCCGAAATGCGAGACACACAGGCCGACTGGCCCGAGCGGAGCTGGCTCAGCGGTATCGACCGGTCGATCACGGTGCAGTCCTGCTGGGGGAAACAGAATCAGGTGGCAAAAATGAGACTCATTCTCACTATCGGCAAGTCTACTGTTTTCTCCCAAGCAGATCAAGCCCCCGAATGCGGTTTTTGTCGAGAAACGGGGGCCGGCGGCGCAAAGTCTTGCTGTGCCGTCGGTTAGCGTTGTTGCAGACGGCTGCCGACGGTGGGCACTTGTCGGCCCTTTGGGCGACCGATATGCTCGCAGACGTGCCGCCCGCCGTGTTATGGCCGGTCTGAACCGCATCGCGGCACTTGGCCTTACCCTTTGCGGAGGTGATCTGGTGCGACGAATCTGCCTGCTGGCGGCCCTATTGGCGGGACTGCTCGAGGCCCGGGCAAGCGGCGCGGCCGAGCCCACGGCGGCGAATCCCGCGCTGGCCGCCTACTTCGACTACTACGACGGGTTCTACGACCCGGCCGAGCAGATGCTGAGGATCCCGTTCAGCAGCCCCGGCTATCACAGCAGGGTTTCCTCCGGCACGATGGTCCATCCGACGCGGCGCTCGCTGGTCTACGCCGTGGCGTTGCTTCGGCGCAACGCAGATGGTGACGCCGAACGTTCGGCCGGGATCATCCGCCGGGTGCTCGGCCTACAGGACACCGATCCGGCCAACCCCACCTGCGGCATCTGGCCGTGGCTCTTAGAGGAGCCGCTTGAAGAGATGTCGGCCCCGGATTACAACTGGGCCGATTTCTGCGGAGCCCAACTCGCCGGGGCCTTGATCGATCATCCCGAGAAACTGCCCGAAGCATTGAAGCAGCAAATGCGGTCGAGTTTGCGGCTGGCAGCCACGGCGATTCGCCGGCGGAACGTGGGGCCGGGCTACACCAACATCGCCATCATGGGCGGCGGCGTCTGTGCGGCGGCCGGCGAGTTGCTCGACGAGCCGTTGCTGTTGGACTACGGCCGGATGCGGCTGCGGCGGGTCGTCGATCACACGACGCATCACGGCAGTTTCAACGAGTACAACAGCCCCACCTACACACGCGTTGCATTGGCCGAATGCGAGCGGACGCTGCACCTGGTGGCCGATCCGGACGTGCGCGAAGCGGCCGAGTCGTTGCGTCAATCGGCCTGGGGGATCATCGCCGGCAGCTTCCATCCCGGCACCGGACAATGGGCCGGTCCGCACGCCCGGGCGTATAGCGATCGACTTCGTGTGGACGTTGCCCAGTTTCTAACGCGGCGTACCGGCGTAGAGATCCGGCCGCATCCGAGCAAGTTCGATTCGGCCAAGCCTCGCGGCTCCGACGTGGCCCAGCCGCCGCCGTGCCCGCAGGAATTGGCCGCCCGATTTCGTGCGTTGCCGAGCGATCCGCTCGAGTTGCGGCGGATGTTCATCCGCGGCAGGTCGGACGACGACTCGACGATCGGCACCACCTGGCTGACGGCCGACGCCTGTTTGGGCAGCGTTAATCACGCGGACCTTTGGACGCAACGCCGCCCGCTGATCGGGTACTGGAAGACGGCCGAAGACCGGGCAGTCGTGTTTCGCGTTCGCTTCCTGCACGACGGCAAGGACTTCGCCTCAATGGGCATCCGCACGTCGCAGCGCGGCGGCCGGGCACTGTCGATCTTCTACCCCGTGGCCAACCGCGGCGATTGGCACCCCACGCTGGACCGGCCGCAGGACGGCGTCTTTCGGGCGGCCGATTTTCGCGTTCGCTACGAACTCGGCGGCGCGGGCGTTGGGGGCGAGGACCTCGGCGGTGGGAAGTTTGCCCTGGTGGCCGGTGAGCATCGCGTCGTGATTCACACACTGCCCGGCCGCATCGGCGAACATCACGTCGTGTGGGAATTCGGCCGCGACGATGGCTCGGCGTACGTCGACGGCGTCTGCTACCGTGGCGCGGCCAAGCCGTTCGACTTCCGCCGGGGCCCCGACGTCATGCTGGCCGCCGGCATCGAGTTGCTCTCCAGCAACGAAGCGCCCGCGAAGCAATCACCCACGCTCACCGCAGGCGAGATCGGACGAAAGACGGCCCAATGGAGGATCCCCTCCGGCGAGACGTTGGCCGTAACCGTCCGGTAGCCGAAGTCGCCAGAATTTGGCGCGCGCAGGCAGAAACGCCAGATTCTGGCGAATTCGGCTACGGCCTTGGCTTGCCGAACTGCCGCTCCAGCAGCCCTTCCAACCTCGCCCGGACCTCGGCATACCGCTCGTCCTCGACCAGGTTGCGATACTTGCCGGGGTCGCTTTGATGGTCGTAGAGTTCCGCGCCGCGGCGGCCGAAGTCCCAGCGGACGTAACGCCAGCGATCGGTTCGCACGGTATGGCCCGGCACGTCGCCGCGGCGCAACTGGGAGTAGGCGGCTTGCTTCCAGGGCAGCGCCGGATCGTTCAGCAGCGGAGCGAAACTGCGGCCTTGAAGTCCTTTCGGCGGATCGATCCCACATAGATCGGCCAGTGTGGGATAGAGATCGACGAACTCGACCAGCCGCGAGCAGTCCTTTCCCGGGGCCTTCATGCCGGGCGCGTAGACCATCAGCGGAGCCCGCGTGGAAAGCTCATACAGCGTGCTCTTGTTCCACCACTCATGTTCGCCCAGATGGTAGCCGTGGTCGCCGATCAGCACGACGACGGTGTTCTCCTCCAGTTGTCGCCGCCGCAGCGCGTCGAGGACCTTGCCGATTTGGGCGTCGGCGAACGTAATGCAGGCGTGATACGCGCGGAGGAACTCCGCCCGCTCGCGGTCGGTGAAGCGGTCGAACGAGGCCTTCCACGGGCTAGCAATCGCCAACGGGTTCAACGGCGAACGATCGTCCGGCTCGCGCGGTAGGCGCGTCTTTTCCAGCGGATACGGCTCAAAATACTCCTTTGGCGCCACGAACGGGTCGTGCGGCTTGTGGAAACCTACGGCCAGGAAGAACGGCTTGTCGGTTCGCTTGTCGAGAAAGTCGATTGCCATCCGGGCGATCTGCCCGTCGGGCTGGGCCGCGTCGCCGCCCTCGGCCGCCCGCCACGAGCACCAGCGTACCACGCCGCCGGTCAGGTTGCGGCCTTCGCCCTGCCGGCCTGCGGGAGTCATCTGCCCGTAGCCGGCCGTGTCCCACATCACCGCATCGTCGGACGGATTGTGGCCGTGGAAGATCTTGCCGAACCCGCCGGTACGATATCCCGCGCGTCGAAACGTCTCGGGCAACGTCACCACCTTGGGCATCTTCGTGCGGAAAAACGTGCGGTTGTCGAAGACGCCGGTTCGCGCCGGCCGCAGTCCGCTCAAGAACGACGAGCGGCTGGGGTTGCAGAACGTCATCTGCACGTACGCCCGATCGAACCGCATGCCCTGATTGGCCAATCGGTCGATGTTGGGCGATAGCACCGTGGGATGCCCGTAGCAACCCAGTTCGTTACGCAGATCGTCGACGATGATCAATAGCACGTTGGGCCGCTCGGCGGCACCAGCGGAAGTGGAGAAGCGCAAAACACAAAACGCAAAGTGCAGAATGCAAAGTACGCAACGCATCACGCGCAAACCCTCCGTCACCACATCACCTTGTCACCCCTTCACCCCCTCACTCCCCCTCCGCCGCCAAGTCGGCACACACCAACTCCTTATCATTGCGGGCAAACACACACCGATTCGCATACGCCGGATGCGACCAGCAAACGCCGCCGCGCTGTCGCAACTGGGCGGTGGTCGGGTCGATTAACTTCGCGCGGCTGATCTCCTCGAACCCCTGGGGCGAGAGCCGGCCGATGAGCAGCTCGCCGCGCTCGTTGAACATCCACATCTGCCGGCCGTTGCGGACCATGTGGATGTTGCTCCAGCGGGCGGGCGGCGTGGCGGTCAGGTCCTCCCAAACGCGGTCGCCGGTCTCCGCGTCCAGACAACGTAGTTCCCCATGGCTGTCGACGCCGTAGACGTAATCGCCTTCCATGTAGGGCGTCGAGATCATCGAGTGCAGAGCGTCGGTACGGACTTCGCTCTGGCCGATGCGGCGCCAGATCTTCTCGGCTCGCGGCTGCTGTGGATCGAGCCGCAGCATCATGGCCCCGTCGTAAAAGGCGGTGAGAAACATCCGATCGCCACAGACCACCGGCGTGGGCACGTTGATGACCATCTTTCGCGGCGGGAACGGCACCTTCCAGAAGACCTTGCCGGTGGCCGGATCGAGTCCCACGGCGTTCTCGCCCGTCCAACAGACCAACACGCGGCGGCCGGCTTGTGGGATAATGATCGGGGCGGAGTACGACGCCTTGTCGTCGAGCGCCCGCCAGAGTTCCTTGCCGGTGGTCTTGTCGAGCGCCACCAGGCAGGCCCCGTCATCGGCGCCGAGTTGTACGATCAGCCGCTCTCCGTCGACCAGCGGGGCGGAGGCGATGCCCCAGATCGGCACGCGGATGCGATAGTCCATCCCGGGCAGTTTCTTCCAAAGCACTTTTCCGGTGGCCGCATCAAGGCAGAAGAGATGTCCCATGGCTCCCAGCGCGAACGCCCGGCCGTCGTCGATGGTGACCGACGCCCGCGGCCCGGCCGGATAGCTCAGCCGGCCGTAGGGACAATCGTAGACGTGTGTCCAGAGCGGGCGTCCGCTATCGGCGTCGAAGCAGAGCACGCGCTCGCCCTCCTCGGGCTCGACCACCCGATCGGTCACGTAGACCCGGCCATCGGCCACGGTCGGTCCGCTGTAGCCGCTGGAGATAGGCACGCGCCATCGTAGCGGGATCTGCGGCCCTTCGAACCGCTCGATGACGCCCGTCTCGTGCCACACGCCGTCGCGCTGCGGTCCCCGCCACTGCGGCCAGTCGTCGGCGAGCGAGGGCAGCGGGGAAAGAAGTAGCCACAATGACAACGTCATCAGCACGGGCAAAACCGCGACCGCGTGACGTGCAGGGTTCATGAAGTATCCTCTCGTTCTAGACTTGTTTCTTTGCCGGCGAATCCGACGGCAACGAATCCTATCATGTTCCCTGAACGAGTGTGAGTCAAGCGCACAGAGCACCGGCGTTGGCCGAGCTTGATATTGCCTGCTGGGTACGCGATATTGTCCTGTGGTGCAAACGCTCGCGGTTGGCGCACGGGGGACGCCACATCCAACATAGAACAAGGAGAACGCCATGCAGGTGAGCCTCAACAGACGGCGCGGCCGTGCCTTCGTGCGAACGGGTCGGACAATCGTGGTCGCCTCGATGCTGGCAGTGGTCCTCAGCGGTGTGACGATCCATGCCACTGCCGCCGAACGGGCCCGGCCGATCGCCCTGCACCCGGACAACCCGCACTATTTCCTCTGGCGGGAAAAACCGACCGTGCTGATCACTTCCGGCGAACACTACGGGGCGCTGTTGAACGGCGATTTCGACTTCGTGCGCTACTTCGACGAACTGCACGCCAAGGGGCTGAATCACACGCGGACCTTCTCGGGCGTCTATCACGAGGTGGCCTCCTCGTTCGGGATTACCGACAACACGCTGGCGCCGAAGCCCGAGCGATACATTTGCCCTTGGGCTCGCAGCAACCGGCCGGGAGCCGGCGACGGTGGCAACCGATTCGATCTGGAACGTTGGGACCCGGCCTACTTCCGCCGTTTGCACGACTTCGTGCGGGCTGCTCAGAAGCGCGGCGTGGTCGTCGAGATGACGCTCTTCTGTACCTACTACAAAGACGAGTTATGGGACGTCTGCCCATTGAAGGCGGCCAACAACGTCAACGGCATCGGCCGCTGCAATCGCCAGGAAGTCTGCACGTTGAAGCATCCCGACGTGCTGCCCGTGCAGCTTCGGCTGGTGCGGAAGATGATCGAGGAGCTGCGCGATTACGACAATCTCTATTACGAGGTCTGCAACGAGCCGTATTTCCACGGCGTGACGATGGACTGGCAGCATCGGATCATCGACGAGATCGTGGCGGCGGAGAAGGACTTTTCGGCGAAGCACCTGATCTCGCTGAACATCGCCAACGGCCGGCAGAAAGTCGAGCGGCCGCACCCGGCCGTGTCGATCTTCAACTTCCACTACTGCGTGCCGCCCGACGTGGTGGCGATGAACGCCCATCTGAACAAAGTGATCGGCGAGAACGAGACTGGTTTTCGCGGCCGTCACGACTTCCTCTACCGCACCGAGGGCTGGGACTTCCTGCTGGCCGGCGGAGGGCTGTACAACAACCTCGACTATTCGTTCACCGCCAAACACCCGGCCGGCACGCTGCGCGACTATCGCTCGCCCGGCGGCGGCAGTGCGGCGTTGCGCGCGCAACTGGGGATACTCAAGCGGTTTATCGAGGGGTACGACTTCGTCGCCATGGCACCGGCCGACGACGTGATCCGCCGCGTCTCGCCGGAGCTGTCGGCTCGGGCGCTCGCCGAGCCGGGCAAGGCCTATGCGGTCTATCTGCACGTCCCCTTCCCGCGCAATCCGAAAGACCCGGAGAAGATCCGCCGCCAGAGCGTGCAAGCCGACGTGGTTCTCGAACTGTCGCCGGGCAAGTATCGGGCCGAGTGGGTCGATACGAAGACCGGCCGCGTAGCGGCGGCTGAGGAATTCGAGCATGGCGGGAAAGACCGAACGCTGACTTCGCCGCGTTTCGTCGTCGACGTGGCCCTGAGGGTCGTCGCGACATCCCGTTGAACAACGTCCCGCTGAACAACGTCCCGTTGACCGAGGAGATCGAAATGAGGAAAGCTGCCCTTATCGCCCCGCTGATTCTACTGGGCTGTCTCCCGGTTGCGCGTATTGAACAAGTCCACGCCCAACGCTGCGAGGACCTCCTCGACGAAAACGCCGTTCGCGGTGGGCTGGCCGTGGTGATCGGCTGTGGCGAGCCGTTGCTGCTGAGCAACCTGCGGACGACCGGTCCATTGCTGGTCCACGGGCTCGAGGCCGATCCCGGCCGTGTGGCCGCCGCCCGAGAGCATCTTCGCCAGCAGGGTCTCTACGGGCCGGTCACCGTGTCGCACCGCGAAGGTCCCGAATTGCCCTACATCGACAACTTCGCCAACCTGATCGTCGTTACGGCCGACGCGGGGGAAGTTACTGCCGCAGAGATCGATCGCGTGCTCGCGCCGCGGGGAACCGTCGTCGATCTGCGGAGCGAGAAGGTGAAGACCACGCACAAACCTTGGCCCGAAGCGATCGACGAATGGCCACACTATCTCTACGACGCCACGAACAACGCCGTTTCGGCCGATACGGTGGTCGCCCCGCCGCGGGGCTTGCAGTGGACGTGCGGTCCCGAATACGCCCGCAGCCACGAGCATTTTGGCAGCGTCAGTGCGATGGTCTCTTCGGCCGGCCGCGTCTTCTACATCATCGACGAAGGCCCGATCAGCTCCGTCTTCCTGCCGCCCGATTGGAAGCTGGCGGCGCGGGATGCGTTCAACGGCGTGCTGCTGTGGCAGCGTCCGATCACCAACTGGGAATCTCCGCTGCGTGGCTTTCGCAGCGGCCCGCCGGAAATCGGCCGGCGGTTGATCGCCGACGACAGTCGCGTCTATGCGGCGCTGGGCTACGGCGAGCCGGTCACCGTACTCGATGCGGCCAGCGGCAAAGGGGGCCGCGCGTTGGCCGCCACCGAGGGCGCCCGCGAACTGTTGCTGGCCGACGGCGTGCTCTACGTGTTGGCCGACGACATGACGGCCGCCGATCACAACGCCCGCAAGCAGTGGATCAACAGCACGGCGCCCACGCTGAGCGGTTACGTGTTTCCCAAGCGCGCGATTGCCATGTACGGCCGGCAGCGGATCGTGGCCCTCGACTCCCAGACCGGCAAGCTGCGTTGGCGGCGGCAGTTCGACGTCTCCGGCGAGATCATGCCCACCACGATGGCTGTGGCCGGCGATCGGGTTTGCCTGCAAACCACCTCGCACCTCGTTTGCCTCGACACGGCCGACGGCGAAGACGTGTGGCGGAGCGAGCGTCCGGTCGCCCGCAGCCGGTTCTCCTGGTCGACGCCGACGCTGGTCGTCCACGACGGCGTGGTGTTGACGGTCGACCGCGTGGCCACCGACAACGCCGACGCGTCGCCGCCCGGACAAGGCAGCAGGTGGATCCTCGACAACGCCCATCAAACGACGCGCCAAGGCGCCGAGTTGGTGGCGACCGCGCTGGCCGACGGCAAAGAGATCTGGAGAGTTGCGTGCTTCGAGAACTACGACACGCCGTTGGACATCTTCGTGATCGACGACGTCGTGTGGGTCGGCGATCTGCGCCACAAGCGCAACGTTGGCTTCACCCAGGGACTCGACCTGCGAACCGGCAAGGTAGCCACCGAGATCCCCGACAATGCCGAACTCTACGGCCTGCAGATGGGTCACCACCGCTGCCATCGCAACAAGGCCACCGTGCGTTACTTGCTGTTGGGCCGCGACGGCATCGAGATGATCGATCCCAAACGGGGCACCGGCGAGGGCAACTGGTGGGTGCGGGGAACGTGCCAATACGGCGTAATGCCCGCCAACGGGTTGATCTACGTGCCGCAGCATTCCTGTGCGTGTCATCCGCAGGAGTTGCTGATCGGGTTCAACACGCTCGCGCCGCGTTCGGCCGCCGGAGAGAAATCGGCGGAAGCTCCCAGGCCGCTGATGAAGGGGCCCGGGTTTGCCGAGCGTTCTGCCGCGAAGTCGGAAATCGCCACGAGCGATTGGCCCACGTATCGCCGCGACGCCGGCCGTAGCGGGTTTCAGGGCCTTGCGGCGCCGCGCAGCGCGAAACTCGCCTGGAACAAACCGCTTAACGCCCCGATCACCGCGCCGGTGGTCGCCGGCGGCCGGGTCTTCGTGGCCGAGACCGATCAGCACATGTTGCATGCGCTCTCCGCCGAGTATGGGCAGACGGCTTGGACCTTTTCGGCCGACGGGCGGATCGACTCGCCGCCGAGCCTCTGCGGCGGGCTGTGCGTCTTCGGCACACGCGGCGGAACGGTCTACTGCCTGCGCGCCGACGACGGCGAGTTGGTGTGGCGGTTTCGCGCCGGGCCGCGGCGGCAAATGCACTTCGCCTACGAGCAACTCGAATCCGTCTGGCCCGTACACGGCTCCGTGCTGATCGACGACGATGCAGCAAACGCGGCGCCCACGGTCTACTTTGCTGCCGGCCGATCCTCACACGTCGACGGCGGTATCCACGTCTATGCACTGGAACTTCCCACAGGCAAGCTGCTGCATCACGCCAACCTTTCGATGACCGCGGGGCGGGAAGTTGCCGAAGGCGTCGTACCGCAGCGGGCATTGCCCGATGTCCTCTCGCTACAGCACGGCAGCGTTTTCATGCGCAACGTCCGCTTCAACAAGCAACTCGCGCCGCAACCGCAAGACGTGGCCCATCTCTACGCGCAGCGGGGATGGCTCGACGACACCTGGTGGCACCGGACGTATTGGCTCTATGGCACCCACATGATGAGCGCCTACGGCGGCTGGCCCAACGTGGGCAACGCGGTGCCCGCCGGCCGGCTGCTGGTCTTCGACGGCAGCGAGCGGATCTACGGCTACGGCCGGATGGCCTATCGGGCGGGCGCCGGACACGTCCACCCCGACGCCGCCAAGGACTACAAGCTCTTCGCCGAGACGCTCGCGCCGAAGCCGAAGGCCACGCCGCCGGGCGCCGAGAGGCCGCGCCGCAAACCGGCCGGCCGCCGCGAGATCGTCTGGTCGAAGCCGCTGCCGTTTGTCGCCCGGGCGATAGTGCTCTCGCAAGACGCCCTGCTGGTGGCCGGTTCCGACGCGCTGCCGGGCGCCGCCGGGCGTCACGGTCCGGGCCATCTCCTGATCGCCTCCCGCGCCGACGGCGAGCCACTCGCCCAATGCAATCTGCCCGGCCCGGTGATCCTCGACGGCATGGCCCTGACCGCCGACGGCGTCTTCGTCTGCGGCGTGGACGGATCGGTGGTCTGTCTGCGCAGCGGGCAGTAGCCGCACCACGCACGGCCTGTTGACGAGCGGCGTGGCTGGGGTCGAGCGCAGCGAGCCCCCATTTCGTCGGATTCTGGGGGCTCGCTGCGCTCGACCCCAGCCACCCATCAATCTCACGGCTGCCGAGTACTCGGGACGTTCGAGCCGGCGGCCGTTTCCGTCGGCGCCCGAAAAAAACAGAATCTCGCTGTAAGGTCTCGGCCGGAGCGTCGTATCTGCTTACAGAAGGCCGGAAACGAGAGTCGTTTCCGACGAGACATTCACCGGTCCGAAAAGCGGCCCAACACTTTGCAGGAGAACGAGTTATGTTCACCACGTCCCCCCGTTTCACGATTCTCTTCGCGGCCCTGTGCGGCCTGGTCCTCTCTTGCCCGTCGATCGGCCGGGCGGATGAGACGAAAGACCTTGACGACGCCATCGCCGCGCAAGTCGCCCAGGCGATGCAGGCCCAGAAGGACTTCGAGGCGATCAAGGCGGCCCTCTCCCAGATCAATCCGACCGTGCCCCAGGTCGACCCTGCCGTGGCCGACGGCATCACGCAGAAGATGGCACGGAAGAAGGAAGCCAAGGGCGAGTTGAAGAAGGTCGAGGCCCGGCTCGTCGAGAATAAGCAGTATCTCGAGCAGGCGGACGTCCGCATCAAGAAGCTCGACCGGAAGCTCAACAAGCTCGACCTGAAGGTCGCCAAGGACGACGCAGTGATCGCCGGCTTCGACGCCATTGAGGCCGACGCGATCGCCGAACGCGACCGGCTGACGGACGCCGGCCGGCAGGCCGAGTCGGACGCCGTGGTCGACCATTACAACGAAGTCGAACTGCCCCGGCAGCAGGTCATCATCGATCGGCGAAACGACCTTGCCGACGAGTTCAACGAAGTGCTGGAAGAGCACGAAGAGGAACGGCTGGCGTTCAACGCGAAGCTGGACGAGATCCGCGATCTGTTGGTCGTACACACCCAACTCCACGTGGAAATTCGAGACCTGGATCTGAAGCTCGGCCGGGCGTTCGATCAACTGCGTCAGGCGGGCATCGACCCGGCGGTGGCCGCCGCGCTGTTCGACGGCAAAGGCACGGGCGTGTCGATGGTCGACCCCCCCGGCGTCCCGCCGGTCGGCCCGTCGGGTCCGGTGCAGGTACCCGATAAGTAGGACCGTTGATTCGGCCTCGCCGTTTCGGTTGTCTATCGCGAAAACTCGCAGACGGCCGGTGGAGTTGCTCCGTCCAATGGAGAACTTCGCCGGCCGCTGCTTATTGCGCCGGATCATTCTCCCCGGGTGGCCCCGACGCTTTTCCGCAACCGGCGTTGTCATTTCTTACGCTTGGCCGGAAAAGCGTCGGGGTTGCGGAGCAACACGAGGTCCCGGCGTCTGAGCATGGCCTCTTGTGGCTCCGCCCCCCGGACACTCTTGCGAATCCGTTCTCTCGAATGGCAAAGTCCTCTCCGCAAGAGTGTCCGGGCTAACCACGCCGGATCATTCTCCGAACACGATCTTCTCCCCGTCGAAGCTCACCGTCTGGCGACCCACGCGAATCCGTGCGTCGAGCCCCTTGCCGCTTTGCACTTCGACCTTGGGGGCCGGGCCCTGTTGGAAGGTGAGGATCACGAAAAACTCGCCGCCGCCGTCGGCGAAGATGGCCTGGCTGCTGTCGCGGCGGACGCCATTCTTGGGCAGGTCGCGGTATTGGGCCTTTTCGGCCAGTTCGAGGCGGGGCTTGGCCGGCGAGACGAACGTGGCCCGCATGGTGGCGTCGGCTTGGGTCAGCGTGAAACCGTCGGCCAGCAATTCGACCCGGTCGTCGTCTTCGATCGGCCGCGCCTCGCTATAGAGCAATTGGCCGTTGCGGGGGTTGTTGAACGAGCGGCCGCCGAAGGTGCTCCAGCCCTCCCGCTTCGAGTCTGCCTGGCTCTTGCCCGCCGATTCGGCCTTGC
>CAYYNP010000074.1:0-34543 GCA_964472545.1 uncultured Planctomycetaceae bacterium
CTCGGAGCCAGTCCCCCTTTTCCACTCCCGCGAATCGACTTTGCAGTTCTCTTGGCCACAGAATGCTGTTACTCGGAGGTGAATCAGGCTAGAATAATGACTGGGGTTGGGGGCCCAGACTCGGATAGGAACAGCCACTGGGCATGAACGGGCACGGCGAGTTCGGCTGCGACGCCTGCGGCCGTCGCCCGCCGCGGAGGAGGAACAGATGAAGAGCGCATGGTCGAGTTGGTTTGCAGGGCTAGGATCGACGTGCCGTGGCGAGCGTCGGCACGGGCTGGCATGGGCCCGCTGGAAGCGGCGTTCGAGGCCCGCCGGGCAGTTTGAGTTGCTCGAGCCGAGGGTCGTGCTGCAGGCCGGCCCGTTGGTCATCAACGAGATCATGGCCGACAACGACAGCACCAAGGCCGACGTCGACGGCGACTTCGAGGATTGGATCGAAATCGCCAATCTGGCCAACGAACCGCAGAGTCTCGACGGCTGGTACCTGACCGACGAAGAAGACGATCTGACGAAGTGGCAGTTCCCCGACGTGACGCTGCCGGCGGGCGGACACTTGCTGGTATTTGCCTCGGGCAAGGACCGCACGATCGCGGGCGCCGAGTTACACACGAACTTCAATCTCGACGCTGCGGGTGAGTATCTGGCACTGATTGAGCCCAACGGCTTCACGGTTTCCCAGGAGTTTGCCCCGCAGTTTCCCCGGCAGTTGGAGGACGTTTCGTATGGCCTGGCCGATCCGACCACGCTATGGGACACGCTCGTTTCGCCCGGGGTAAGCGTCAGCTACCGTGTGCCGACGGCCGAAGACGACGTGACGGCGTGGACGGCCCAGGATTTCGACGGCACGGGCTTCACCGACGTGGTCACGCTGGACGCCGCCGGCCTGGTGGTCACCGAGATCGAAACGGGCACGACCGACTGGCTGGAGATCCAAAACGTCTCGGCGGCGCCGATCGATACGTCCGGCTGGTTCGTGGCGGTCAACGACACCGCGGCGGACGATATCAACGACGTCAATGCCGTGCTCTGGCCGCTGCCCGAGGCGATCGCGGCGGGTGAAGTGCTCTATCGGACCGACGACCAAGCCGACAACTATTTCGGCGGCCCGATCGATTGGAGCAGCGGCTCCGGCTGGGTGATGATCGTCGACGACGCAGGCGCGATCGTCGATTTCGTCCCGTGGGGTTACGACGAGGCCGATATTGCCTCGCTCGAGATCGCTGCCGGCGGCTTCGACCGGATCACCGTCGGCGACCGGTGGCAGGGCGACGGCGTGCCGGGCGGCTCCGGACAGACGGAACTGATTCCCATGGATCAGACGTGGTCGTTCGAGGAGTCGGGTACGGATCTGGGTACGGAGTGGCGCGCGGTCGACTATCGGGATCAGGCCTGGGACAGCGGCCGGGCGCTGTTGTACCACGAGACTTCCGGCCTGCCGGAACCGAAACGCACCCCGCTGGACCTGGGGGAGATGACCTATTACTTCCGCACTCACTTCAACCTTGATGCCCACCCGGCCGCCGTCACCGAACTCACCATGCACTCGGTGCTCGACGACGGTATGGTCGTCTATCTCAACGGGCCGGAGGCATATCGACTAGGGATGCGCGACGAGCCGGTGACCCATAACACAACGGCCGGGCGGACCGTCGGTAACGCCTCCCGGGAGGGCCCATTCTCGCTGCCCACCGGCGGGTTGGTGGCCGGCGATAACGTGTTGGCGGTCGAGGTACACCAGACCGGCTCCGGCAGCAGTGACGTCGTCTTCGGGCTGCAATTGGAGGCCACCGTGTTGGAGCCGGCGCTGGCCCGCGTGGGCGGTTCTGACCTCAACCAATCCGGCGACTTCGCTCCGCCGGCCGCTCCGTCGAGGGGCGTACAGAATCCGGGCATGAACGTGCCGTTCGTTCCCGGCACGATTCCCGCGCTGACGGGCATCGGGTTCGGCGACGACGCCGACTTCAACCACTTGATTCAAACCGACGTGGCCGCGGCCGCCCTGGGCACCAGTGCTTCGCTCTTCTGCCGCATCGAGTTTCCCACCCAAGACACGTCACACGTCGACGAGTTGCTCTTGCGGATGCAGTACGACGACGGCTACGTGGCGTATCTCAACGGCGTGGAGGTGGCGCGCCGCAACGCTCCGGAGGACTTGCAGTCCGACTCGACTGCCACGGCCGAACGGCCCGACGCTCTGGCCGTTCAGTTCGAGGAGACCAACCTCAGCGACGATCTGCACGCCCTGCGGCCGATGGCGACCAACGTGCTGGCGATCCACGTGCTCAATCGTAGCGCCGACGACGGCGACCTGCTGATGGTGCCGGAGTTGATCGCCCGCAGCGACCTCGACGAGCCGCAATACATGACCGCTCCGACGGCCGGCGCGGCCAACCGGGCCGGCGCGCTGGGGCTGGTGGCGGACACGGCGTTCAGCGTGGACCGCGGTTTTTACGACGCGCCGTTTACGGTCGAGATCACCAGCAACACGATCGGCGCCGAGATCCGCTACACGCTCGACGGAAGCCCGCCGACGGCCACAACCGGCAACGTCTACATCGACCCGATTGCCGTCAACACCACGACTACGCTACGGGCGGCGGCGTTCAAGTCGGGCTATCTGCCCACCAACGTCGACACCCAGACCTACATCTTCCTCGACGACGTCGTCCGTCAGCCGGGCAATCCGGCCGGCTTCCCCAGTTCCTGGGGCGGAACGACGGCCGACTACCAGATGGATCCCGACGTGGTCAATAGCCCGCAGTACGGCGGCCAGATGCGCGACGCGCTGCTCTCGCTGCCGACGATGTCGATCGTCACCAACCAGGACGACCTGTTTGGCAATGACGGGATCTACACCAATTCCAACAGCCAAGGACGCAACTGGGAGCGGGCCACGTCGGTAGAATGGATCAACACCGACGGCACGACCGGCTTTCAGGTCGACGCCGGGCTGCGGATCTACGGCGGGGCCTTCCGTGGGATGGGGCTGACGCGGAAGAAGACCTTCCGCTTGCTATTCAAGCGAGATTACGGCCCCACCAAGCTCGAATTCCCGATGTTCGACGCCGAGACGGCCACCGACCGGTTCGACACGATCATTCTCCGTGCCGGGGCCAACGACGGCTGGAACAACTGGGGCGACGGCGACACGCAGTACATCGTCGACGAGTTCATGCGGCGGACCCAGTTGGCGCTGGGCGAGGCTTCGGCTCACGGGACGTTTGTGCATCTTTACGTCAACGGGCTCTACTGGGGGCTCTACAATCCGGTCGAACGCCCCGAGGCCTCGTTCTCGGCAACCTACTACGGCGGCGACAAGACCGAGTGGGACGCGCTAAACTCCGGAAATCCGACCGGGGAGAGCAACACGGGCACTTGGAGCGCGCTGTTGAGTCAAACCCGCGCCGGACTGTCTGACCAGGCCTCGTACCAACGCGTGCAGGGGAACAACCCCGACGGCACGAACAACCCGGCCTACGACGACCTGCTCGACGTCGACAACTACATCGACTACATGTTCACGAATTTCTGGGGCGGCACGGGCGATTGGCCGGGCCACAATTGGTACAACGCCTGTCGCCGGCCGCCGAACGCCGGCGGTTTCAAGTCCTACAACTGGGACTCCGAAGGCGCGATCGTCGTCTGGTCGAGTTTGACCGCCAACCGCACCGGCGTAAACAACAGCTTGGCCGAGCCTTATGCCGAACTTCGGAGCAACCCGGAGTTCAATCTGCTGTTTGCCGACCATGCCCATCGCCACCTGTTCAACGGCGGGGCAGCCACTCCGGATGTGTCTTACCAGCGTTACAAGGATCTGGCAGACGAGGTCGAGTTGGCGATCATCGCCGAGTCGGCACGCTGGGGCGATCAGTCGCGTTCCAACAATCCGTACACGCAAGCCGATTGGCGGAGTACCCGCGACTACGTGCTCGATACTTACATGCCCCAGCGCCCGGCCGTCGTCTTGCAGCAACTTCGCGCCGCGGGGCTCTACCCCAGCGTGGTCGCGCCGGAGTTCAACCGGCACGGCGGCGAGGTCCCGTCGGGCTTTCCGCTGAGCATGACGACTACCCAGGGAGCCGTCTATGACGAGACCGTCGTCGTGCCGGAGTTTACCGCGGCCCGGTATTTCGTTCCCACCAACGACAACCTGGGTACGAACTGGACGGCGTGGGGCTTCAACGACGGTGCTTGGCCCGCCGGCCAGA
This sequence comes from uncultured Planctomycetaceae bacterium, assembly GCA_964472545.1. Lineage (GTDB taxonomy): Bacteria > Planctomycetota > Planctomycetia > Pirellulales > Thermoguttaceae > CAYYNP01. Next base: position 4,212 of record CAYYNP010000074.1, read on the forward strand.
CGGGCATCGGCTACGAAAACTCGCCGGACGACTACCGGAACTTGCTCAAGACACAGGTCGTGCCGCGAGACGCCCACGCCAACGCCACCGCGATCCTGGTGCGGATCCCGTTTACGGTCAACGATCTCGATACGGTCGACAAGCTGACCCTGCGAATGAAGTACGACGATGGCTTCGTGGCCTATATCAACGGCCACGAGGTCGACCGCCGCAACTTCACCGGAACTCCCAATTGGAACTCGCGGGCCAGCAGCCATTCCGACAGCCAGGCGGTTCGTTTCGAGGACTTCGATCTGACCGACGATCTGCACCGGCTGGTCGAAGGATCGCAGAACGTGCTGTCGATTCACGGGCTGAACACGTCGGCCGGCAGCAGCGACATGCTGGTCCTGCCCGAGTTGTCGGTCGGCCGCCGGGTGGTAGACCCCGACGGCCCCGACATGTATTACACCACCGACGGCAGCGATCCGCGGCTGGTCGGCGGCGGTATATCACCCACGGCGGCGCGCTACAACGGCACGCCGATCGCGCTGTCCGAAAGCGGACCGATCAAGTCGCGGACCTTCGAGAGCGGCCAGTGGTCGGCCCTGAACGCGGCCACGTTCTACGTCGACACCCAAGCCACTGCCGAGAATCTCGTCGTCAGCGAGTTGATGTACAACCCGTCCGACCCGACGGCGGCGGAATTGGCGATCGACGAGACCTTCGACAACGACGACTTCGAGTTCATTGAACTGCAGAACACCAGCGATCGGCCGATCGATCTGACCGGCGTGACGCTGGTCGGTGACATTGAATTCGAGTTTGCCGAAGGCGACGTGATCCGCTTGGGGGCGGGTGAGCAAGTGGTGATCGCCAGCAACATGGCCGCCTTTACGGCGCGATATGGTACCGACGGAGTTCGGCTGGCCGGCCAATACCTCAACCGTTTGGGCAACGGCGGCGAGACGATCGAAGTCCGCGATTGGACCGGCGGCACGATCGCCCTGTTTGCCTACGACGACGGTGGCACCTGGCCCGGCCGTGCCGACGGCAAGGGGGCCTCGCTGCAGTTGCGCGATCCGTCGGCCGTACCCACGGCCGAGTTGGCGCGTCAGAGTTTTCTCGAGGACGGCGACAACTGGCGCTCCAGCGTTGCCTTTGGCGGCACGCCCGCCGCCACAGCGGCCTCGTCGACCGGCATCGTGGTCAACGAGGTCCTAACGCACACGGACGCGCCGCAAGTCGACGCCATCGAACTTCACAACACGACCGCCGCCACGGTCGACCTGGGCGGCTGGTTCCTCAGCGACAGTTGGGGCTGGGAATCGAACACCGGCAACGGCGACTATCGCAAGTTTCGCATCCCCGACGGCACGACGATCGCCGCCGGCGGGTACATCGTATTCTACGAGGGACACTACGCGGGCGACGTGCTGGCGTTCGATCAAGCGACCGAGTTCGGCGGCCCGGGCGAAAAGGACTTTGCGCTGAGCGGCGCCCGGGGCGACGACGTCTGGCTGATGGAGGCCGACGCCGCCGGAAACCTGACGCGGTTCGCCGATCACGTCGAATTCCCCGCCGCGGCCAACGGTGAGTCTTTCGGGCGCTGGCCGAACGCCGGCGGGCGGATGTATCCGATGAGCGAGTTGACGTTGGGCGACGCCAACACCGCGGCAAGGATCGGGCCGGTGGTGATTAGCGAGGTGATGTACCGCCCGCCGGAGGGCGGCGACGAGTTCATCGAACTCTACAACGCGGCCGGCCACAACGTGCCGCTATACGATCCGGCGATGCCGGACAACACGTGGCGCATTGGCGGCGTCAGCTATACGTTTCCCGAAGGTGCGGAGATTCCCGCCCACGGCGTGGCGATGGTCGTACCCGTCGAACCGGCACTGTTTCGCACGGCCCACGGTTTGGCCGAGGACGTACAAGTCTTCGGGCCGTATTCGGGCGGATTGGACAACGACGGAGAGAGTGTCAAGCTGTTGCGTCCCGGCGAGCCGACACTCGATCCGAACCTGATCGTGCCCTACCTTCTGGTCGATCAGATCGACTACATGCCGCAGTTGCCGTGGCCGGTGTCGGCCGACGGCGGGGGAGATTCGCTGCATCGCGCGGCGCTGAATTCCGGCGGGACCTACGCAGCGAGCTGGCCGGCCGCGGCGCCCACGCCCGGCGACGTTTCACGCCTGGCGGTTACCGCAGTCGTCGGTCGCTATCTCTTCTACAACGGATCGAGCTTCGACGGGCAGGATCCCGGCGTCAACGCGGCCGACGACACAGCAATTGCGCCGGACAAAAAGGCGCTGCTGCCCGGTGGGATTGCCGGCTTCGAGAACTACACCAGCTACGGGCCGGGGCTGAACGGGCTGATGATCGACGTGGCCGGCCTTCCCGGCGGCGCGACGCCCGGGCTCGACGATTTTTCGTTCGCCGTCGGCAACGGCAACGATCCGCCGGCGTGGGCCGTCGGGCCGCAGCCGACCGCCGTGGCGGTGCGCCGCGGCGACGGCGTGGGCGGGTCGGATCGAATCTCGATCGTTTGGGACGATTTCGCCATTCGCGGAGAGTGGCTGCAGGTCACCGTGTTGGCTGCCGGTCTCGGGTTGTCGGAGAACGACGTCTTCTACTTCGGCAACGCCGTGGCCGAGGCCGGCAACTCGACGATAGACACGATGGTCACCACCACGGATCTCCTGCTGGCGCGCAACAACAGCCGCAACTTCCTCGACCCGGCCGATCTCGATTTCGCCTACGACTACAATCGCGACAGCCGCGTGAACGCGACCGACGTGCTCTTGGCCCGCAACAATCAGACCAATTTCCTCACGGCCCTGAAACTGTTGGATTTCAGCGGCGGAGACGGCCAACGGCAAGCCGAGGAGGATCGTACGTCGATCGGCCCGATCGCGGCGGCCGTCGACGCGCTGCTGTTGTTGCCAAGCGGCCAGTGATGCCGCAGCCAGATAGCCACAACAGCACACGCACACTTCGCCGTCATGCACCGACATCGCGGGATTGGGCCACGGCCAGAACCCGATCGGCCAATCCGGCCGAATCGTTACGCGGCCAGACCGGCACGTCGAGCGAAATCGGATCGTCGGAGATGACGGCCACGATGTCGTCGCGCTCGGCGGCCAGTGGTGACGGGCCGACAGACTGGCGCCAGACTTCGACCTTGATGCCCGGGCCGTCAAGGTGCCCCTCGACCAGCACCAACTCGCACTGGTCGAAGATGCCGGCCAGCCGCTCGTAGAAACCGTCGCCGTTCTCGCGCGGCAGGTAGACGCCGATCAACTCCTTGCTCACGATCGCCACCGGAACGGCCCCGGCCTGGCGATGGCGAAAAGAATCTTTGCCCGGCGTATCGAGTTCGTGAGCGTGGCTGCTGTGCTTGATGGAACCCACACGGACGCCGCGGCGGGAGAACTCCTCGAGCAGTTCGACCATCAGCGTCGTCTTCCCGTGGTTGCGGCGGCCGACGATATGGATCGGTTTCATACTGGGGCGTCTCATCGTCGGGGGGAGTTGAATCGGCGTCAGTTCGGCGTCAGTTCGGCGTCAGTTCGGCCATGGGGCGTTTCCGATGAAGGTGAACGAAAGGACCTCGCCCGGCTCGGCTGCGCCCTTGCCCGGCGGTACCTCGACGTAGCAATTGGCCGAGCACGACGCGAAGATATCGGCCGAGCTGACGCCCGGCAACGGCCGAATGCGCCAGCCGACCTCGACGTCATCGGCGTGTTCCGCACGGGCGGCCACGAAATAGGTCCTCGCCCGCTTGCGGCCGACCGGCGCGGACAACTCGCCCTGCAGCGCGTGCAAACCGGGCGGCTTGCCTTCCATTCGGCGGACGGCCGCCGCCACGTAGCGATGGAAGCAGAAATGGCTGGCCAAGGGGTTGCCCGGCAGCCCGAAGATGAGTTGTTCGTCCTTGCGGGCCAACAGCAACGGCTTGCCGGGCTTCTGCCGCACTTTGTGAAAGACGGTCTCCGCCCCAAGCGACTCCACGGCCTTCGGCACCAGGTCGTAATTGCCCACCGAGACGCCGCCGGTGAGCAAGACGACGTCGGCCTCGGCGCTTTGGTGCAGGGTGTCCAGCAGCGGCTCGAGCCGATCGTCGGCGTGGCGATGCGCGGGCGGCTGAAGTCCCAGATCGTGGGCCATAACCACCAACATCGGTCCGTTGGAATCGCGGATCTGTGCGGCACTGGGCGTGACGTCCGGCGGCACGAGTTCGCTGCCGGTGGTAATCACCGCCAGCTTCGGACGCGGAACCACGCGAACCGTACTACCGCCGCACGAGGCGATGACGGCAACCGCCAACGGGGAGATCGTCTCTCCCGGCTGAAGCACGGTCCGTCCGCGAGGGCACTCGCTGGCCTGCGGGGCGATATGTTGGCCGGGCTCGATCCGCTTCGGAAACGTCACACGGTCTCCGTCGCGGCGGATCTGCTCCTTCGGCACGACCGCTTCGGTGCCCGGCGGACAGGGCGCGCCGGTCATGATTTCGAAGCAACGTCCCGGCTCGACCCGCCCGTTGCCCGACTCGCCGGCGGCGATTTCGCCGATCACGTCGACGGTCTCTGCGGCGTCGGCGGCGGTGGTGGCGTAGCCGTCCATCATCGCCCGGGGAAAGGGCGGATAGTCGCGGTCGGCCGCAATCGGCTCGGCCAGTTGCATGCCGCACGACTCGGTCAAGGGGACGCTGTACGGCGGCCTGATGTTCGCCTCTTGCAGCACTAGCCGCAATGCCTCGTCCGGGCCGATCATTCGTTTGCCGTCGCTCATGGGCGCCATCCTACATCGCCGAGGTCCGCATTTCCATGGGCTGTTTCAGCAGCCAAAGGCTGAAGATGCTAAAGCAGATCATGCCGACCAGCATCGGCAGTTGGCTGCGAAACGCGGCCTTACGGTTGCCGAACATATTGATCGACACCCGCTGGGCCGCCCAAAGGCTGTAGACGTGGCCCACCAGCACCAACAAGATCTGGAGGATCCAGAGCACGTCTAGCGAGACCAACGGCGGAACGGCCATGCCCAGCGTGCCGAGCAAATTCCACCCCCAACCGAACGGATCTGACGCCAGCGGGATCACCTTCGGCCCTTCCATCAGCAGATGCTCGAGGTTATGGGCGAGGTGGTAAAACAGGGCGATCGGCAGCAGGGCATAGGCGTAGCGGATGAAGTAGTCGTGATATCGCAGCGGCACGTTGCCCCGCGTGGCCGTTCCGGCTCCGACCAGGTAGGAGAAGTAGACCAGCACGGCAAAGATCAAGATCGGCGCGAACATCACGGCCGCCATGCCCGAGGAAAACGAGAGCAGTTGTCCGACGGCAAGCGTGTCGGTCAGGCGTGTGGTCATTTGGCCCCAGACGGGCGTCATCGTGAGGCCGTGGAAGGCGGTGATCGAGAGCATCAACAACGCGAGGTAGGCCTCGTCGGTCCGCGGCTTGTAGTCGGTTGCCAGGTCGCTTCCCCAGGGACGCAGGTTGATCGCCATGTTGTCGTGTGGACATGCCTGCAAACACTCGCCGCACTGGATGCAATAGGTGTTGGTGGTCAACCCGCCGGGGTAGACGAAGGTGGGGCATCCATAGGCCTTGTCGCTCCCCCGGGCACACTCCTTGGTACGGCAGCGTTTGCAAACGGTCTTGTCGCGGGAGCGGAACTCGATGCCGGAGAAGAGCGCATAAAGCCCACTGACCCGTCCGACCAAACATCCATAGCGGCAGAAGCTCTTGCGCTGGAACAGGAACGCCGAGACGATCGCCAGCAGCAACATGGCGATGCCCAGGTAGGCCGTCGCTCGGGGCTTCATTGTCACGCCGAATCCCAACTCGATCCAGGTCAGCCCGACGAACAGCAACGTGGCCAGGGCGATATTGCGGATCGCGCGTGGCCAGGGCAAATCCAGCCCCAGGCCCTCGTCGGTCTTCTTCCAGAATCGGAGCTTCTCCATCCACCCGGCGATCGCATCCCAGGGACAGACGTAGCACCAGGCCTTTCCGGCGAACATGATCAGCACGACCAGCCCTCCCCACCAGACGGTCCAAGTGAGGATCGGCGCGATGTTCAGCCCTGGGTTTTGGCTGCCGAACAATCCGGCCGCGATGATCAGCAAGAAAGCAGCGGCCAAGATCGCCTGGCCGAAGAAACGAAACGGCCGCCAACAGAGCAAGCGGCGAAGCAGGCCAATGCGCATCAGATCGAGGCGGTCTTTTTGCTGCTGCGGCCGCGTGTCGCCCGAGCCACGCAGACGTTCGATGCCCTCGAACAGCCCGAAGCTGACCACGAGCACGAACGCGATCGACGAGAAGTACATCCAGGGCGGGATGCCCCACATCGTGTGCATGAAGTGCGCGGCCGGATCGGCCTCAAACTCCTGGCGGTGCTCCTCGCAGCAGAGGTAATATGTCTCACGGTTATACGTTGCCCGTGGGTCCGTCGCCGGGTCGACCGGATCGCGGCAGACCATGCACCGCACGCCGATGTAGTCTTCGGGCGAGTCGACGAACTCGTTGCGGCAGTTCTCGCAGCAGAAGTAGTAGACCTTATCCTTGTACGATGCCTGCCATCCCCAGGCCGGATTGACCTCCATGAAGCAGATCGGGTCGATCCGGGGGCCGCCGTCTTCACGCTCGTTTTCGACGGCGGCCTCAGGATGGCCGCCGTTCTCGCCGTCGGCCGGCGCATCGACGACGACCATCTCGGCCATCGGATGGTAGTTCGACACGTAAACCGCCACGCCGATGGCCACCAGCATCGTGTAGGGAAGGAAGATCTTCAGCAAGGATCGCATGGGTGCTGCTCAGGTTGCCGCGGCCGGTTCGAGTTCGACACCGTCGCCTTGGGTATTGTCGGCGGTGGCTTGCTGCTGCCGCCTTTGCCGCTTCTTCTTGATCGCGCGAATCGTAATCAGGAACACGCCCAGGCCGCATCCCAACGCGACTAGAATCGACGTGGTTGGGCTGGGGTCGCCCACGACCATCAAAAAGCCGACCGTCTGCTCCTCACCGTCGACGTCCATCGTCAGTTCGACGACGTATTCGCCTTCATCGGGAAACGTCGGATAGATCCTGTATAGCACTTCGCCGATAGGTTCCACGGTGGTCGAAAGGACCTCGCGATTACTGCCGAAGGTAAACGTTTGCAGCACGCGAACCTTGATCGGCTCGGTGCGAGACCGTTTTGCCTCGGTATTCTTGATGTGGAACGCCAGATTGGTCTGATCGCCCGGCTTGGGCTTGCCGGGATAGCTCTGAAGCAACACGCTGTAGGGCCCCATGGTGGTCTCATACTCCAGCACCGGGACCTGAGGGTAGTTCTCATCGTAGGAGTAGTGCGGCAGGCCGAGGATGTGGTGCCCGTGGGCCGTGGTGGGCACGAGCGCGGCGACGGCTAGGATCGTGGCGATCGTGGCCGCCTTGGCACGGGGCGGTTCGCCGTGCTTCGCTTTCGTCTCGTTGATTGCCGGCAAGGCCACGCCGAAACGGAGTGCCTGTTCCGGGCATCGCCGGATGCAGGCACCGCAGTTGTCGCATTCGATGCCGTCGGACTCCGTCACGGGATTCAGCCCCGGCTCGCAGGCCCCTTCGCATTTGCGGCAGTGCGTACAGCGGTCGGTGGCGAGCTTCACTCGCAACAACCGGGGCCAACCGATCAGTCCATAGAGCGCCCCGCCGGGGCACATCGTTCGGCACCACCAACGGGGCGAGACGAACAACTCGAACGCGAAGATCAGGCCGAGAAGAACGAGGCCGCCCGCGATCGAAGCGCCGAAGATCCAGCCGTGCAGAATGCGGGTCACGGCGGCCGGTGGGTAGATCAGCGAGAAGATCGGCAGCCCGATAATCGTTGCGATCATCAACCCTACCACCAGCAGCACGTACTTGTTGACCCGGGAGAACTTGACTTCCGCCGGCGGAATCTCTGCAAATCGCAGCAGATGGCGCAGCTTGCCGGCTATTTCAAACAGCAGATTGGCCGGGCAGATCCAACTGCAAAATACCTTACCGAGCACGAGCGTAGCGAGCACGGGAATCAGAATCGAGAGCCACAGCTTCCAATTGTCCAGTCGCCTGGTCACGGCCATCGGCTCGGCAGCGGCCAACGGATCGGTCCATTCGATTCCGAGGATCTGCATCGACCAGATGGTGCCTTCGTTGGCGTCGAGGAACGCCTGCGGGTCGTCCATCGATTCGATCTGCTTGTCGTACTGCGCCAACACTCCCGCCTTAAACGTCGATCCCTCGATCGCCTTTTCCAGGGTGTGTGTGGCACGGTGGTGACCGTACAGGCTCAAGTAGCACAGGCCCGCCATCAGCAGGATCACCGAAACCTGCACCACCCGGCGCAGGCCCTGAAGGCCCCCGTGTCGGATTCTGTGCCCGGTTGTCTTCATAGCGAACCTCTCGTCAAACGTCGTCACCGCGTGTGGCAACCACTCGGATGGCCGGGTCGCCGCGAACCAACTGGCGGCAAATCTCCTCGCACAACCCACATCCGATGCACTGCTCGGCATCGATCACCGGCGAGAAGAACTCACCCGGCTTGCGCGTGATCGCTTTCTCCTTCAACGGGCAAACCATGTAGCATTCGCCGCAAGGGCCACAGCGCGTTAAGGTCGGATCGGAGGCATCGGGCAACTCGACCGGCTCGAGCGACGGAACGAACTTGGTTTCCCAAGCGGCCGCCCGTTCGTCGTATCGGGCCTCCGCCTTGTAGGAGAGGCAACCGTCGGCGTTGAGTTCGACCGTGGCCATGTCGACTTCGGCCCTCTGCTCGATCTCCATCGGGCGTAACACGCCGGTAGGGCAGGCGTGCGTACATTTCATGCACAAGTTGCAGGCCACCACCGCCGGATCGACGTACGGTGTGTGATAGACTTCGCCATGGGCCTCGTTGAAGAACCGGATCGCGCCGCGATCGCAGACGTCCTGGCAACGATAGCAACGGATGCAACCGGCAAGGAACCGGTCTTCCTCGACCGCACCCGGCGGCCGGATCAGGCGGATGCCGCGGTCGCCGAATTGGGCCCGATTGGCCGGGTAACTCGGCCGGCGGCGGCCCAGCAGAGCGTGGAAGGAAAGCACGGCGGCCGCCATGGCCAGCGCCGTGGCAGCCAGGGCACGCGCCCTCTTCAAGAACGATCGCCGCGTGTCGTCCATCACGCGCCCTCCGGCTTCACGCGTACGGCCTGGGGATAGCGGATACAGATCCGTTCGCACAGGCCACACCCGATACAAGCCTCGGGGTCGACCTCAGGCCGCTCCCAGGATCCGACCTTCATGGCCTTGCCCGGCAGCGGGCACGCCCGCGCGCAGGCCCCGCAAGTCCAGTTGTTGTACGAGTAGCACAACTCGCGGTCGATTTCGGCCGTGCCCATGGAGACCTTCTGCTGGATCTCGTCCGGATCGTTGCGGATCCGTTGCAGGGCCCCGCTGGGGCAGGCTTGCGTACACTTCAGATAATCGCCCTCGATCCGGTTGCAGAGCATGCAGGCCTGGCGCCGGGCCTTGATCGTCGGCGTATTGCGGCGGTGTCGTCCACAGGTGTCGTCCAACGGGAGGATGGCGTTGTTCGGACAAGCCTCGACGCAACGCAAGCAGCGGAGGCACGTGGCCAGAAAGTCGTCTTCGGGCAGGGCCCCCGGCGGGCGCAACGGAGCGCCCGCCGCCTCTGCCTCGACGGTGCGGAGAACGCCCGCTGCCACACTGCCGCCGAGCACGGTAGCCGAGGTGACGGCGGCGTTCTTGAGAAGCTCGCGGCGATTGATCGGTTTCATCTTCATGGAATGTGCTCTACCCCCTGATTACTGGTTCCCAAACTCCGGTTTGGGGACCTTGGCCCGCATTTCTCGCCGCCTGTAGCCGAATTCGCCAGAATCTGGCATTTTCCGTGCTACCATCCAAAGTCTGGCGACTTCGGCTACAGAACAAGCCCCAGGCCACCTGGTTCCCAAACGGGAGTTTGGGAACCAGGGGATGGCGCTGGCACTCGTGGACAACTCAAATCACCTCGATCCGCGCCGCCAGCTTCTTGTAGTCGACCTGGCCGCTCACCGGGTCCCAGGCTCGATGGCTGGTCATGTTGACCAACCACCGGTTCCGTTTCGGATCGGCGCTGTCGGCCACCGAGAGGTTCCAGGGGCTGAACAGCAGTCCCGGGAAGACTTCGCTGCGGGCGGGGCGGACCATGCTGCCGACGCCGACCGATACCCTGGCCTCGTAGTCGCCGCGGCGGGTCACCAGCTTGACCTTCTGGCCGTCGCGGAGCCCGAAGCGTTCGGCGTCCTCGGGACTCACCTCGACGTACTGTTCCGGCACAAGCTTCAGCGTCGTGGCGCCGCGAATCGTCTTGGCCGTGTGGAAATGCTCGTAGACGATCCCCAGCGACAGCCAGAACGGGAATTTGTCGTTCTGCTGATGCTCCGCCAACGTCTGATTCGCGTAGGCGTCGACGTCCGGCATCTCCGGCGTCAGGGCGTTGTCGCGGGCGACTTCCAATAGCTCCGGATTGTCGATCAGAAACGGCCCGGCACCGGGGTTATCGCTGTCGCCGTACTTCATCAACTCGTTGCAGACGTCCTCGATCGTGTTGAGAGTCTTGCCGCCGACAACCGCCTGGATGTCGTCGTAGCGCTGCTGACAAAGCTTGAACTTGGCCTTGCCGTCCGGGCGGCGGAAGGCCTCGTAGGGCTTGCCGGCCCAGCCTTCCTGGCCGAGATAGCGCCGCGGCGTGCCGCCCTTGCGGGCAATCGCGGCGGTGGGAGCCGGCCATTGGACGCCGCGCAGACGTCGCAGTTGTTCGTAGGGGCTAAGGTCCGTCTCCTCCTCCAACTCCAACATGCCCGATACGTCGCAGTCGGCGCCCTTGCTGGAGGCCAGGATCACGCGGAAGACGTCCTCCGGGTCGTAGGCCTTCAGGCCGTTGCCCATGGTGATCGTCTTTTCGTAGGGAAAGATCTTGTCCGCGTCCAGGCCCAGCTTCTTGGCCAACATCTTGCCCTTGTCGATGGCCATGTCCATATCGGGGCGGCAGCCGGGTGGCGGGTTCTTGGTGCCGTCGCAGCAGTAGAGCCGCCGTTCCGATTGGATATAGGTCCCGCCGGTCCATTCACCCCACGTGGCGGCCGGGAAGACCACGTCGGCGTAGAGGTTGTTGGGGGCGTGGCGGTAGATGTCTTGCACCACCACGAACATCTTCGAAAGCGCCGGACGCACCAGCGTGTTGACGTCGGGCATGTGGACGTGGGTCGTGTACATCCAGAACATGGCCAGCAGACGATCCATATCGTCGTCCGGCCGCAGCGCCCGTTCCATCATCCCCACGACCATGCCGGGATTCTTCAGCAGAGACGTGTCCTCGAGCCGCTTGGGCGAGACGCCCCAACACTTGGCGATGTGGTCGCGCCACTCGACGTTACTCAGCGGCTGGTTGAACGGCAACCGGCCCGTCAATCCGCCCATCAGCCGCTCGCTCATGGCGTTGGGCTGGCCGGTCTGGCTGTGGCTTCCGCAACCCGGGCGGCCGACGTTGCCGGTCAGCAGGTGGAGGTTGATCAGGCCGATCGTGTTGTGCTGGCCGTGGAGCATCTGGTTGTAGCCGATTCCCCAGAAAGTCAACACGCCGCCGCGTCCCTTGTCCCGGCCCTTCTTCGAGGCAATTGCCCACTGTTCGGCGATCGTCTCGATGAGGTCCTCGGTGATGCGGCCGCCGTCGAGCCGATCCAGCCTGGCGATCACTTGCTTTGGCGAGTAGTCGTTCACCACGCCGTCGATATACTCCTGCCAACCGACCGTGTTCGCATCGAGCCACTCCTCCGTCTGGCAAGCGTCCCGGTATTTGGTCCACAACACGTGGGCGATCGCGTTGTGGTAACTGATGTCGCCGTTGAGTGTCCGCAAGTGGTAGCTGTTGGCCGGGTTGATCGCTTCCAGCCCGGCCACGGTGCCGGTGGTCCGGGGATCGGAGACCAGCGTGGGGATGCCGGTCCGCTTTTTGTGATCGGCCACGCGCCAGAAGAGGATCGGATGGGCCTCCCGGGCGTTGTGGCCCCAGAAGGTGATGAAGTCGGCTTCTTCGATGTCCTCGTAGCTGGTCGGCGGGGCGTCGGAACCGTAGGAGTGGAAGTAGCCGGTCACGGCCGAGGTCATACACATTCGGGCGTTGGCCTCGATCGAGTTGCTGCCGATCACGGCCTTCATCACCTGGTTCTCGATCCACTGGGCCTCCATCGTCAATTGCCCGGAGCCGTTGAGGCCCACCGCGTTGCCGCCGCGGGCCTCGATGATCTCGGCCAGTTTGTCGGCGACCAACTCCTCCGCTTCGTCGTAGCCCATTTCGTCGAAGACGTCGTCGTCGAAACGGCCCTTGGTCGAGGAGACCTTGCCGCGCAACGGATCGCTCATATCCTTGCGGACCAGGACCTTTTCGAGCCGGTCGACGTAGATCGGCTCGTGGGCGTTGAGGCCTTTGATGCACTGGATGCCGCGGTTGGTGGGGTGCCTCTTGTCGGGCACCATGCCGACCACTTTGCCGTCCTGCATCTGGATCAGCGTGCCGCAGCCGACACCGCAGTAGGGACAGGCCGATTGCAGCAGTTTCACGCCCTCGGCCGTGCCTTGGGGCGTGGTCTGGGCCTGGATGTATTCGTCGGAGAACATGTCGGTCGCCGCACAGCTCACGCCGGCAGCCGCCGCCAGCTTCATGAACTTGCGGCGATCGAAGTTGACGGGGCCTTGTCGTCGTGCCATGGTCGTGGCTCCCTGGGGATAGGCTTGGTTTGTGGGGTCTTGTAGGGTGCGTGAAACGCACCTCAGGTTTCGTCGAATGCTGAAACGCGATGGATGAAGTCGGGTATACGGGCGCGACCACCGGTCGCGGCTTTATGGTTGTAAAGGTTCGGATTCTCCGGTGGCGCCGGCCCAGCCGCGGATGTAGCTGACGATGTTGTCGATCTGTTCGCCGGTCAGGGTCGAGATGCCGCCGCCCCCCTTGCCGAAACTGCGCATCGCCGTGCCGATGCGCCCCCGGGCAACGGTTGCCTTGAGGTAGCCGTCGGTAGCGGCATCAAGGAACTCCCGGTTGTTCAGTGCCGGAGCCCAACTGTCGCGGCCTTCATTGCCGTGGCAACCGGCGCAGTGCCCGGCGAACAGCTCTTGGCCCACGCGCTGGTCGGCCTCGGAGCTTTCCTGAGCGGAGGGCTCCCGCGGCGGCGGATCGAGTTCCCACGACCGCAAGTGTGCCACCACGTTGGCCACCTCTTCGGCATTGAGTTCGACGATCCCCTGCCCGCCGCGGGCCAAGGAAACCATCGGCGTGTTCTCGCGTCCGAGGATCATCGTGGCGGCCAGGTAGCCGTCGCAGGCCGAGCGGAGGAAATGGGGATTGCTCAGCGCACTGCCAAGCCGGCCCTCGCCACGTTCGCCGTGGCATTCGGAGCAGGTGGCCGCATAGGTCTCGGCCCCGAGTGCCGGAATGCCCATGCCGGGGCGCGCGGTGACGGCACGCGGCCGGCCCTCGTTGTAGCGGAGCCAGGTGATGACGTCTTCGATCTGAGATTCGGAAAGTTCGACCACGCCCGGCTGGCCGCGCAGGAAGGCCTGCATCGGCGTGTCGAGCTTGCCGTAGCTGATCCAGTGGCGGAGCATGGCGTCGGTTGCGGTGGCCAAGAACGTCGGGTTGGCCAACTGCGGCCCCACGCCGCCCTCGGCGTGCCGGCCGTGACAACCGGCACAAGTGCCCTCGAAGAGGATCCGCCCACGGTCCCAATCACCCCCGGCACGGAACGACTCCTCGGGCAGTGGCGGATCCCAGGCCTGCGCGGGACGGCTGAGCGTGCGGACGTAGCGAATCAGATCGGCCACGCCGCCAGAATCGAAGTGATGCCAGGCCGGCATCGCCGTATCGGGGCGGCCCTCGACGATCGCCGTGGCCAGGTATCGGTCGTCGGCCAACGCCAGCAACTCACGGGTGTGTAGCGACGGGCCCAACGCGCCCTCCGCCTTGGCGCCGTGACAATGGGCACAATTGCTGCGATAGAGTATCTGCCCTGCCCTGTCGGTCGGTGCCGGCTGTTGTGCCACCAGATCGACCACCTCGTCGACCTTGGGTGCCGCAAGCTGCCACGACCGCAGATGGGCCATGATATGGCTGGTCTCGTCGGCGCTGAGTTCCTTCCAACTCGGCATGGCCGTATTCGGACGGCCTTCGATGATCGTGTCGCGGAGCAGTTCGTCGGAAGCCGCGGCCAGGAACGACGGCGCCCGCAGGCTCACGCCCACGCCCCCTTCGCCGGCGGTCCCGTGGCAGCCCATGCACCGAGACCGGTACATCGCCCGGCCGTAGCGTGGGTTCCCGCGCCGGGCGGCGATGCTCTCGGTGGGCGGCCCGGCAGCTTCCCAAGAGCGGATGGCGGCCACCAGGCGATCCATTTCGCCGTCCGAAAGCCCGCCGTCGGCGCCCCAAGCCGGCATGCCCGTGCCGGAGCGGCCGCGATCGATAATGTGGCGCAGGAAGGCGTCGCTGGCCACGGCCAACGTGTCGGCGTTGCGCAGCGACGGCGTGATCAGTTCGCGCGGCCGGTCGATCGCTTCGAGGTCTGGGGATTCGGCATCGTCGGCCGCCCGGGCCACGGCTCCCACGCCGTCGGCCCCGTGGCACGATGAGCAGTACATCAGGTAGAGCGTGTTGCCGTCGGCCGGCTGCGGATCGACCGGATGCGGGATCGGCGTGTAGGACGAGGCCCCCAGCTTCCGCTTCAGGCTGACCATGTACATTGCCAGATCGCGGGCCTCGTCGTCGCTGAGCCCGAGGTCGGGCATCAACGTCTCGGGCACCACGACAGTGGGCGACTTGAAGTGAACGGTCATCCAGTTCAGCACGCTCCGCTCGCCCTCGACGTGCTCGAAATCGAAGTCGTGAACCGTCTTCTCGCCCACGTGGGTGATGTCCGGGCCCAGGCTGCCGCCGCGGTCGCGATACTTGTGGCAGCCGAGGCAGCCGCGTTCGATAACGAGTTGCTTGCCGCGGGCGATGTTCTCCGCCCCGGCAACGTGCGAGGCCAACTCGCCTCGGCTGACTTGTTCGGTGCGGAACTGCGAGCCGTAAAGATCCGCCTGGCCGCCGTAGAGGTCGTTTTCATAGTGACATCGGCCGCAGGACGTGTACGCCATCGGGCCGGTCAACAGCGGCTCCGGCCAAAAGTCGACGTTGCCGTGTGCATCCGGCAGCAACGTCGCCCGGCCTTGTCCCTGGTGGCAGATGGTGCAGCCGTATTTCTCCGGCGGATGGTTCGCCAGGAAATCGCCCGGATGGGTGCAAAACGGCGT
Organism: uncultured Planctomycetaceae bacterium; assembly: GCA_964472545.1. Taxonomy (GTDB): domain Bacteria; phylum Planctomycetota; class Planctomycetia; order Pirellulales; family Thermoguttaceae; genus CAYYNP01. The sequence continues at coordinate 19,529 of CAYYNP010000074.1, forward strand.
GTCCTTACTCTGGCCGACCATCCTCGGGTCGTCGATCCCCGCGTGGCAGGTGATACAACGATCGACCTTGTGCAATTCCGGCAGCACGTTTTGATCCAACCCGATCTCGAAGCCCTCGGCGAGCATTCGCCCGCGCTCGTCGGTGGCCATCTCATCAAGGATCGCGGCGTATTGCAGCCGTGTCTGCCGCCATTCTGGGTAGACGTTCTCGTACAACGCGGCGATGACCATCAGCACCAGCGTGGCGATGCTGCTGACGAGCAATCCCCACTTGATTTGCCGATCGATGACTTTGATGTCAGCTTCTACCATCTGCGTCGCTCCTATGACCACTGCGAATTGTCCGGGCCTTGACGTGTCAACTCAATGAGCCGGCCACTGACTTTCGCTCCAGTAGAAGTCCCAGTTCGGTCCACGCAGGAACGTCCCCACGTAGGTCAAAATCACGAAGCCCACAATGAAGCAGGTAAACATGGCGATCGCCCCCATGCGGGTCGAACGATGCATCCGCATCACGACCAGCGACCAGATCATGTAGGCGACGGTCAACAGGCTGCCGGGGTTCAATAGGATGATCACCAATTGCGACGGCTGGTCGAACCACTCGCGAATCCACCCGAAGTTCACCGGCACGGCCACCGAAGCCACGGCCGTCACGGTGCCGAAGATAGCCGCCTGCCACGCGACCTTCCGTCCCGTCTTGCCGCTGAACCATACGCCCGACGGCTCTTGCTGGCGGTCGACCAACGAAATCAGCGCCAGCCCGACGACCGCCACGGCCGGAATCAGGAATCCGCCGATGAAGGCCGAGTAGGAGACCATCTCCTGCAAACCCAGGAAATACCAAGGGGCCTTGGCGGGGTTTTCCGGCACTGCCGGATTGGCCGGCTCACGCAACGGGGCGTCGAACAGGAACCCCAACGCCACGCATACCAGCATTGTAAGCATGAACACCAGCAACTCCGCCCGCAGCAGATACGGCCACGAGGGCACCGTCGGATCGGGATCTTTGCCCGTGTGGGGCGACCGGTCGCGGACCACGCACATCAGCCCGTAACTCTTCCCGGGCGATTGCTCGGCCTTCACGCCGTCGGTCGACGTCGAATCGGCCCCCTTGCCGGCCGGCGTGGGTGTGCCGTCGGGACGCGCCAGCCCGCCGTCTTTGCGAACCCGCCAAATGTGAACGCCGATGGCCGCCGCCGCCAGGATCGGCAGGAAGATCACGTGCAGCGTATAGAACCGAATCAGCGAATCCTGGCCGGGCTCCGCCGATCCGAGCAACAACTCCTTGATCAGATTGCCGACCTGGTAGTCTTCCGAGAGCCCCATCGCATGGGCCAATTCGTTCGGCGACGCGGCGATGTTCGCGGCGATCGTCAAGGCCCAGTAGGCCAGTTGGTCCCAGGGGAGGATGTAGCCGGTGAAGGCCAACATCAACGTGAGCACAAACAGGGCCATACCGACCAGCCAGTTGAACTCGCGGGCACGCTTGTACGCGGCCGTGTAAAACACGCGCATCATGTGCAGGATCACGAAGATCACCATCATGTGCGAGGCCCAACGGTGGATGTTGCGGATTAGCCGCCCGGTGGGCACCACGTAGTGCAGGTCCTTCATCGAATCGTAGGCCAGCGCCGTCGACGGCATGTAGTAGATCATCAACAGCACGCCGGTCACCGTGAGGATGATGAACTGGGCCACCAGCGAGACGCCCAACCCCCAGGTGGTCGTCAGCCGCAACGAATGCGGATGCACCCGGGCGGAGTGGACGTGCAGGAAGAAATTGGCGAAGACCGCCTGCGATCGCGTTCGATCCGAGGTCGGCGCACCGTGACGAAACGTGGCCCTCCACAAGTTTCGCGGCAGGGCCAGGACGTTCCCTAGAAACGTCGTCGATTCCGGCACGGTAGTTGCGGCCGAAGTGGTTTCGGCCGCAGTGGTTTCGCTTGCCGTCGATTCGCTACGAACCATGGCTGGTACCTTTCCTTAGGCGGAGGCCTTGTACGTCGTCCCCGGGGCCGACTCCTTGGACTGGTCTGCTAGAAGTGTGCCGTCGGGAGCCTGGGTGACCGACAACCACCGCAGCGCCCGGGGCGCAGGGCCCGCCAGCACAGTGCCCTGGTCGTCGAACTTCGACCCGTGGCAAGGACAATCGAAGCCGTTTTCCGTCAACGTCACCAGACAGCCCAGATGGGTGCAGACCAGCGACACGACGGAAATGCCTTCCTCGGTCGACACCACACAGACCTTCTGCTGCGGAAGCATCGCGACCGTGCCCGGCGGAAACTCCGCCGGCTTGCCCAGCCGCACCACACTGGAGACGTCGGGCAGCACGCGAGGCTTCGGCAGGCGCAGCATGCCACCCGTCGCGAACGCCACCACGGCCCCGGCCGTCCCGACGCCCGCGATCGCCAGGAAATCGTGTCGCGAAACTCCGTCTCGCTTTAACTCGTCGGACATTGCGGTTGCTCCTCGAAACTCAAACGTTCCATGGTAATCGCGCCGGTGGGACATCGTTCGGCACACAAACCACAGCGGATACAGATCGTCTCATCCTTGATGATCGCCGAGGCCGCTTCGCTCGCAAAGCCGCCCAACTGCTGCGACGTGACCCGATCGAGTTCGTCGCTGCCGAGTTCGTCGCCGCCGGACATCTGGTCCAAGGCCACGATCCGTAGGCAGTTCTCCGGACAGACGTCGACGCACCCGCCACAGAGCACGCAACGCCCGCCGTCGAAGATCGTGTTCACGCCACAATCGAAACACCGCCCGGCCTCGCAACGGGCTTGCCGCGTGGAAAAAGGCAACTCGACCTCGCGCCCCGAGCTCTCAAACCGGTCGTCCAGGCGGACCGCGTCCGGTTCGGCCCGAGAGTGCTTCTCGTAGCCGGCCTCGCGATCGAACTGGGCCAGCGGAAAATGCAGTTCGGTGGCCTCGGTGGTGATTTCCTGCCCGGTGATACTCTTGTAGATCGTTCGCGCCACCGACTTGCCCGAGGCCACGGCATGAATCAGCAACTTCGCCCCGTAGGCCAAATCGCCGGCGACGAAGATATCTTCGACGGCCGTCGCCCCGGTCACCGGATCGCAGTCGATCTGCCCCCAATCGTTGATCTTGATGCCGTCGCGCGGCGGATCGATGAACGACAGATCGAAGGCCTGGCCGATGGCGATCAGCACGTTGTCGCACTGGATCGTAAACTCGGAACCCTCGACGGCAACCGGGCGCCGCCGGCCGCTGTCGTCGGGCGGCCCCAGTTCCATCTTCTGGCAGCGGATCGCCCGCACGGCGCCCTTCTCGTCCGCCTCAATGCCGACCGGGTTGGTCAGCAGGTGCATCTTGACGCCTTCTTCTTCGGCCCCGTAGATTTCCGATTTGACCGCGGGCATTTCGGCCCGGCTGCGACGATAGATGATCGTGATCTCGCGACCACCGAACCGAGAGGCCGTCCTTGCGGCATCGACCGCCAGGTAGTGTTCCCCTTGCTCACCGGCGTCGTCTTCCGGCTGACCGGGCACGCGCAGTGCGGTTCGGGCGGAGTCCATGGCCGCGTCGCCGCCGCCGACGACCACCACCCGGCGTCCCAGTTCCGGAGGCTTGCCCAGGGCAACTTCCCGGAGAAACTCCACGCCACCGAAAACGCCCTTCGCGTCGCTGCCGGGATAGGGCGACTTGCGCGACCGCTTGGCTCCCACGGCGATCACCACGGCGTCGTGCTTCTCGCGTAACTCGGCCAGCGAGACGTCGCGCCCCACGCAACAGTCGGTAACCGGCTCGACACCCAGGGCGAGAATCGCTTCGACTTCTGCCCGAATCAGCTCGCGCGGCAGGCGGTAGTCCGGAATGCCCACCGCCAGCATGCCGCCCAAGAGCGACTCCATCTCATAGATGGTCACCGCAAAGCCGAGCAAGGCCAGGTCGTGCGCGGCGGCAAGCCCCGCCGGCCCGGCGCCAATGATGCCGACGCTCTTCTCTTTGACCGCAGGGATCTTGGCCGCCAACAACGGCACGAGTTCTTCAGCGGCCTCGCACCGCCGCGAAGCGTGCCGGGCGGTGGCGTTCTTGACGAACTCCACCAGATTCTTGCCGCCGTCCGCTCGGGCTTCCGGGCCGAACTGTTCGCAGGCGAATCGTTTCAGCGCCCGAATCGAAACCGACTCGTCGAAATCGCCCCGCCGGCACGCCGCTTCGCACGGCGCGCCACACACGCGGCCACAGATCGACGCCAACGGGTTCGGGCCTCGGGCGATCAGGTAGGCCAGTTCGTCGTTGCCCTCGGCCAAGGCCCGGACGTAGCCTCGGGCGTCGGTGTTTACCGGGCAGGCGTCCTGGCACTTGATCTGCCGACGCCAGTATCCGGTCCGTGGGACTTCAACCTGGTACTTACGCATGATATGAGCGATCGGTCAGGTTTATGGCTTTGTCGGATCAGGCTTCACTTTTTGCGCCGCACGACGGCCCGGCCAGCGGCGAGCCCTGGGCCAGTTGGGCCAACGTGGTCTTGCTCAGGTAATCTCGCAGTTGTCGCTGAATTGAGAGCAGCACTTCCCCCAGCACGCAGTTTCTTCCGCTACAAATCGGATCGCCCAGCAAACACACCTCTTCGTCGAGGTTTCCGTCGATCGCCTCGTAGATCGCCAATAGAGTAACGTCTTTGGCGGGTCTGTCCAGCAGGAACCCCCCCTGTGGGCCGGGAACGGAATCGACCAGCCCGGCTCTGACCAGCCGCTGCATGACTTTGGCCAGATGATGCCCCGAGGCGTCGAGCACTTTGGCGATTTGCTGGTTTCTCAACCTCTGCCCGTCACCGATAGCCAACAGCGCCATCGTGTGCAGCCCAAGAGAAGCGGCTTCGGAGATGTTGACAAGTCGGGGCATCGTTTGCCTGGTAACAGCCGTCCTTGGGCCAGAGAACCAGCATCGTGGTACCACGATACCACAACCATGCAACGGCTACAAGTAGGCTCCGGCGATTTTTTCTGTTTTCCCCTCGTGTCGAAAGCGCTCCGGACGCCGGAGAAAACGCAAGTCGTTGCCACATCAGCAGTTACTCGCGCCGCCGCCGTTCAGCAGGACCCGTCACTTCGGGGGGCACTCCCCGGGGCGCGTCCTCGAAGAGCTTGTCCTCGAGCGTCGTGATGTTGCCCCGCCCATTCACGTTCGACTGGCAGATGAGCAGGAAGACCTTCACCGGGCCGCCTCCCATTCTGCGAAATCACCCGCCGCGGCCGGAGCCACCGGAATCGCTACGACGGCGGCGATGATCTTCCTTCTCCTCGTCATCGTCCCCCACTGTGGATCGATCATTCCGCTGATGGCGACAGGTCGTAGTACAGTTCGTCCGGCTCGGCCAGGTTGTGCTCGCCGAAGGAGACGTTCTTCCACTTGGCTCGCTGCTCGGGCGAGACCATCAGGCCCTTTTCGAGAAGGTTGTCGAACACGACGCCGTTGAGTTCGGCCTCTCCGGCGAAGTCCAAAACGATGCCTTTCGGCTCGCCCCAGCGTTTGCCTTGCTCGCGGGCCCTTTCGCTGTCGTGCATCTTGAACACCAGCCGGGCCTTGGTCGGATCGGCCGTGTGCATCACCAGCCGGCCCTCCTCTCCCAACAGGAACGAGACGCCGGGCGTCCGGATATTCCCGGCGGGATTGCGGATAATGTACTCTTCTTCGATCCCGGTGACGGGAAAGAGCATGTCGTGGGTGATGGGCCGCCCGGGCGTGCCGATCATCAGCGTGCCGCCGACCCAGACCGACGCCTTGCCGAATTGTGTGGCGGTCGTCTCCAGGCTGATCCGCGCGTCCTGCAGCAGCACAACGGTTGCCTCCGGTTGGATCGCAAAGCAGGCCCGCGGCCCCGGGGCCAGATAGCTGCCTTCCGAGATGATCAGCTTGCCCTCGCCGGCGATGCGAAACTGGTCGTTCACGCGGTTCGTGCCGACCAGTTCCAACGTTCCGCCGGGGCCGGTCTGGTAGCAGCCCCATTGCGAGGTGGTGCAGTCTGCGGCGTGAAGCCGTTGGGGAGGCTCTCCTGCCCTGTTCGGTCTTCTGCTCCTCTTCCCGTCAAAACGAAGGAAACGATGCACGCCGGGCTTGCTGTTGGTGTATTTGCCAAACCACGGCGCTTGCATTCCGCTGCCGTCCTTCAGCCACACGTTGCCGCTGACGTTGTAGGTGAGGAAGAAATGTGCGTTGTTCTCGATGGTCATGTGGCGGATGGCCCACTGGGGCCGGTCGCCGACGACCTGGTAGAAGTCGTCGGCCGCCGTCAGCAGGACATCGACGTCGGGAGCCTCGACGTCCTTGGCATCGTTGTGCACCGGCGGTTCAAAGTACGGCCGGCCGGTCTGGTCGAGCCAGTTGGCCCCCACGAAGCGCGAGCCCGGCACACCGGGACGCCGCCAGACCATCAGCGGCGCCGCGGGCCAATCCTGCTTGCCATAGTTGCCGATCTGCCCTTCGCCCGGCACGTCGGCCCAAAGGGCGTTGACCTCTCGGGGTCGCTGCTCCTGGGGCGTCAGGGAACGCTTGGGATGGTTCTCGGTCCGTTTGCCGTCAATTTCGACCGCGTGAACGCTGCTGAGATCGAACGACTGGGCGATGCGGTTGTCCTTGGAGCGCACGATCAGCCGGTCGCCTAGTGGGAAGAGGATTTCGCATTCGGTACTCAGACCGTCGACGAACTCGACCGTGCCGCGGCCGCCGTTGAAACTGATGAACTCGATCGGCGAGTAGATCGCATCGCCGGACGCCGTGCAGTGCTCGCCGAACGTCGCGGTCGCCGAGGCCTTTCGCGCCGCGGCCGGTTCGGTGGCCGCGATGCCGCCGGCGCGGAGGTAGTCGATGCTCACCTGGCCAAAGTCCACCTGCTTCTCTGCCGGGTTCTCCAGGAAGATCGACACGCCCTTGTTCGCCGCCGCCGAGTCGGGATTGCCGGCTGTGATGGAAAGGCTACCGAAGTTGCGGACTTCGGCCGTGGGGCGGATGTAGAGCCCGCCGGGTTGGCTCAGAAACGTGCCGTCGCCCTCGGCCATGGTCAGTTCGATGACGGCGGGCGTGTCGTCGCCATCGCCGTCGCCGACTCGGCCGATCTGCAGCAAGCCCTCCAGCCGCAAGTCCGGGATGACGTCGTCCGGCGGGTTGACCCGGCCGATCCGCGAGCCGGGGAGCATCTCGAGCGCGGCACGGTCGTGGACCCAGACGTAAGCTTCGACCCGCCCGAAACCGCGCTTTCGCAGCTTCTTCAAGTCGATCCGTGCCTGGAGCGTCGCGTTGATCCGCAGGCAGGTTCCCGGCGCCAGCACGAGCCGGCCCGACTCGACGGTCACCCCGTCGACCAACTCATACCGGCTCGCCATGAAAGTGACACTTGCCCCCGGCGCCTTGCGTACCAAAAGGCTTCGCCCGAGCGGTTCCGGGCTCTTGCCGATCGAGAACCACGTGTGTTTGTCACCGAGGAAGTACAACGGCCCGTAAATGGCACCGCCGTCCTCGACGGTCACGTTGCCGTGGATGCCGATGGGCGTGTCGTCGGTCGGCCAATCGCTGGTGACGGACCTGCCCCGGGAGACGCCGATCCCGCCGTCGAGCGCGGCGTTTGCACCGATGGTCACGTGCCGGCACGATATCGCCGGGGAGCCAGGCGGTTCGCTCTCTCGCCGCTGGTTGACGGGAACCATGAACCCGACAACGTAAGCCTGGCCATCCGGTGCGTCGGGCAGGACGATATCGGTGTTTGCATCGGGCCCGGCCTTGGCCGTCTTGCCGCCTTTGCCCGCCGCGTAGTCTTCGGCCGCGGCATACTCCTTCCAGTTGCCGGGCTCCAGAGCCGTGCCGCCTTCGCCGGGTTTGGCCCAGATGAGCGTGCGGGCTTGTGGCCATTGCTCTTTGAGGCACGCTGCATCGTCGGCCAACTCAGGCCGACGATTGGGGCCCTCGGATGCACGGCTGCCGGATGCCAGCGAGATCAACACAGCCATTGCAAAATTGAAATGGAACGTCGTCATTCCGAGTGTCTCCTGGCTCTTTGTTGTTCGTTGCCCGGATAATCGCCTTGATCGCCGACGTCTATTCTAGTTGCGTGGGCCTCTGGCGGGCTTGATCGAAAAAGGCTCGCCGACGGTCGATGCTCGTCCGCCCGTTTCGCTTACGCGCAGCCGCACGTTGTCGCTGTTGATCGCCGGCACTTTCCAGGCCAGCGCGGGTGCATTCCATTCCGCGCGGAGGGCGCTCTTGTTCGGATGCTGGTCGGTGATCTTGATCCACTGACCGCCGTCGACCGAGTATTCAAACGTGATGAACTCCATCTGGCCGACGCTACAGTAAGCCGGGTAATGTGTCGCGCCGGCCGTGTACACGTTGCCTTTACGCGGAAAGACAATACCAATGGCCTTCTCAGCGGTGATGATAAAGGGCTCGCTTTCCGCCGTGATCCTGCCACCCGTTTCATGCACGCGAACAACGGCCGAGTCCGATACGCGGTCGGGCACGGTCCAAAGATAGCGATGACCGTTCTCGACGTTCTTCTCGATGGCAATCCAGTCCCTGCCGTTGACGCTGTATTCGAGATCGACCTCGGCGATGCCACCATGGCTCCACCAGCCGATCGGATAGACGTTGCCGGTCACGATCGGGTGCGCGGCATGCGGAGCGGTCACACGCAGCGACTTCTCCTTTGGCTCCGGCTCGATGATCAACTCCGCGACTCCGATATTGGCCTCGCCCTTGCCACTGTAGAACAAGTAGAGTTTGCCGTCGATATCTTCGAACACGTAAGGATCACGGAAGTGGTGGCCGTTGCCGACACCATTGTTCGAAGGCTTGTACGCTCGGTCGATGCCTTCGAAGTACGCCTCCGGCTTCAGCAAGACCTGCTCGACGTTATGCACGACCTTCCACTTGGCGGGATCGAGTCGTTCCTCTTCGCTCAATCCGGATAGATCGAGAACGGTCAAGCAAAGCGATTCCGGCAAGTCACGCGAGACCGTCTTGATTGCGTAGATCCTGTTGCGGTCTTTCTTGGGGTCGTGGTAGAACGCCCAATGCCTGGCACGGTGCCCCGTGCCTTCTTTTCGCTGTTGTTTCTCATCGATACTCCGGTTGGGGTTCTGCAATTCCGGAGCGCCGAGCGATCGCGCCAACGGACTGTCGGCCTTCTCATATTTGGTCCACCAGTAGACCGTGTGCCACCTTTGTTCACCCTCCGGCGTCGGGTCGTCATCCCAATCCGGACTAAACCAGCCGCCCGGCGTATCGGCGTTGGCGTGTGAATTCGGCTCGCCGGCTTTGTTCAGTAGCGGTGCTCGCCAGAAATCGCCACGTCCCGCGCCGAATCGTGCCACAACCTTCTTGCCGTTTGCTTCTCCCTCGACTTCAAAACTGCGCAGGTACCACTCGGTCACGCGCACGTTCCGGATACCGTGGCCCTCTTCACCACCTGCGCCGGGCATGTTGAAGTTCAAGCCGTACTTTGAAGTCGCAACGCCGTTGCCCGGGCCCATGCTGTGGAAGTACATGATGATGCGATGATTAACATCGCTGACGTATACGTCGACAAAGTGGAACTTGTCGTCGATCACCGTGTTCTCATCCAGGCGAATCTTCCCACCATGGTGCAGCCGGTCGAGCACGCCAATGCCCGGCGTTCGTGCGCCGGAGTAGTTGCCATTCTTACCCCAGGCGCCGTCCGGTGCGTCGCCGTCGTTGAACAGGTGCCATTGGCCGGTGATCGAGGCGGACCAGGCCATACGGATCGTCGGGCCGTGGTGAGCCGAGAAGTACATGTAGTACTTCGCGCCGGGGTGCGCCTTTTCGCCGTCGGGAATCCAGTCCGGCACACGGATTACACAGGCACCCGTGTTGCTGCTCCCGCTTGAGCCGAAGGACTGCAGCAGAGCGCCGTTGAGGATGGGATCGTTGTTCGAGCCGGTGTCGAGCGGGTGACCCGGCGGGCGAGCGTCGATCCGCCTGGCCGTGACCACTTGCGCCGAAGCCGAACCCGAAACGCATACGAATACCAAGACAAGCATTGTGGGTTTCACGAGTCTCGCCTGCTTCCTTCACTGAGCGCCCCTCTCTTGTTGACAGCGTCGAGAGTGAGGCCGAACTGGACAAGCGGAGCCTACTCCTCAACAACAATCTGTGGATCATTCGGACCCCTCCGCCCGCAGGTCCCAGTACAGTTCTTCCGGCGCAGCCAGGTTGTTCTGTCCGTAAGAAACGTGCTTCCACTTTGCCCGCGCCTCGGGCGCCACGATGATGCCGCCGGGATAAACCCTATCGAACAGAATCCCGTCGACGTCCGTCCGGCCCGCGAAATAACAACCGATGCCTTCCGGATTCCATAACGCCATATCTCTGGCTTTGCTTGCCTTGGCTCGATAGCTTGCATCTCGTGCAAAGGCCCTTTCGGTGTCGTGCATCGTAAAAATCACCCGTGCGTTCTCGGGGTCTGCGCTGTGAATCACGAATCGGCCCTCATGGCCCAACACGAAAGAGCTTCCGGTCGAGCGGACGCTGAAGCCAGGGTTGCGGCTGATCAAGTCCTTTCTTATGCCGCTCAGCGCAAACCGCATGTCTCTGCGGATCGGCATCTCGGGAAGCCCGATCATCAGTGTGCCGCCGACGATCATCGACGCATAGCATTGCGGACGCTGCTGGGTCATCTCGGTGCCGGCAAAGGCATCTTGCAGCAGGGCCAACGTGGCTCCCTGCTGGACCCATAGCGCCGAGCGGCTGCCTTCGTGAAGTTCACTGCCCTCGGAGATGATCACCGTGCCCGTTCCCGCAATACTGAGCCGATCGGCCGCCGATCGAATCTTGCCGATCAGTTCCAGCGTGCCGCCGTCGCCTGCTGCGAAGTAGCCATACTGCGAGAGGACGGCCTCGCGGCCATCTACCAAGGGTGCCTGAATATCACCCTGGCGATAGGGGATGCGTTTGCCGTCGAAGCGCAGAAAGCGATGCAAGCCGGGCTGCGTGTTGGCGAACCTTCCACCACCTTCATACGATTCGGCGTGCGATCCGGATAGGCCGCTTCCATGTTTCATCCAGAGGTTGCCACCCACGGTACGGGTGATGCCGTAGCAGGCGTTCCGTTCGATGGTGAGATGCCTAAGCGGAGACGGCGGCTCGCTACCTCGGCTACGCCAACCGCTGGCGACGTAAGGCGTGTCGGCGGCGGGCAAGAGCACGTCGACCGAGGCGGTATCTCTTCCGTCGCCGTGCCGCGAAACCAGGGGGACCTCGAAATGGGGCGTGCCGGTTTCGTCCAGCCAGTTCGGGCCCACGGAGCATACTCCCGACCTGCCGGGCCGCGCCCAGATCATCACCGGGCAGTCGGGCCATTGCTGTTTGCCGTACTTTCCGTACTGGCCCTGGCCGGGCAGATCGGCCCACAGAGCGTTCTGCTGACGGAGTTCCCTCTCCGTGTCGTTGAGCGGGCGCTTTGCGTTGAACGCGGTTCGCTTACCGCCGATCGTGACGGCATGCACGCCGGTCAGATCGAATGACTGTAGTGTTCGATTCCCTTTGCCCCTGACGATCAGGCGCCCGGCATGCGAAAAGAGTACGGTGCAATCCGTCTTCAAACTGTCGACGAATTCAACCGTCCCCCGGCCGCCTTGAAGATCAATCGACGCAAGCTCCGAGAACAATGCGTCACCCTTCGCGGCACAATGCTCTCCGAAAGAAGCACCGGCGGTGGCGGCTTTGGCCGTCTTGGCGTCGGTGGCGGCTATTCCACCGGTGCGGAGGTAATCGAAGCTCACGTCGCCGAGGTCGACCTCCGTTTCAAGGAAAAGCGAGATTCCCTTGTCGGACGTGGCCGGGCCGTCGCGATGATAGGACGTTATCGCAAGCCGACCGAAGTTCTCGACCCGGGCTGAGGGGCGGATATAAAGCCCGCCATGTTGCGTGAGGAAACCGCCTTTCCCTTCGGGGCGGCTCCCTTCAGCCATGCCCAGTTCGATCACCGCGGGCTGGTCACGTTCCTCTTTGGGGCGGCCAATCTGCAACAGGCCTTCGATTCGCAGATCGGCCACAACGGCCTCCGGCTGCCGGGCTCGACCAATGAGAGAGCCCGAGTGCATTTCAAGGGCGCCCGTGTTGTGAACGTGAATATACGCCTCTTTCTGGCACGCTCCGATTTCACGCTGCTTTCCGAGCTCAATGCGAGCCTGAAGCCCCGCGCCGAAACGGAGGTGGCTTCCCGAAGGAAGTACCAGACGTCCGGACTCGACCGTTACGCCTTCGGCAAGTTCGTATCTCTTGCTCGGCAAAGTGACGCTCGCGTCGTTGGGCTTTCGGATGGCCCAGGACTTGCCCAGGGGCTCAGGGCTATTGCCGATGCAGAAACACGTGTGCTTGTCTCCGAGGAAGACATGCGGCCCATAGATGTACCCGCCGTCGTTAACGGTCACGTTCCCGTAGATACCCAGCGGTGTGTCGAGCCCCGGGGTACCGGGGTAAACCGGGCGGCCTCGTTGGAATTCGCACCCGCCGTCAAGCCCGGCGCCTTTGCCGATGGTGATGTGTCGACAATCCCACTGGGGATAATCGTCATCGGCCCTGCGTCTCTCGATGCAAGCAACCACGTAGGATTGACCGTCGGATGAATCGGGCAGGATAATATCGGTCTGCTTGTCCGGTGGATTCGCGGCCGGTTGCCCTTCACTTCCCGCGAGGTAATCGGCGGCCGAGGCATATTCGGTCCAGTTTCTCGGGGTCTGCATCGACCCGCTGGTCCCGGGATTGGCCCAGACAAGCGTGCGTGCCGGAGGCCACCGCTCGTTTTCGAAACGCTCGTCCTTGGTCGATCTCGTTGGGGCCAGGCGTTCGGAGGCGTGCAGAGGGACCGTTGCCAGCGCAATGATGCCAACGGCGGACGCGAAACGGAACGCTTTCATAAGCATGACCTATCTGGTGCCTTCGGAAGCTTGCTCCAGGCCAACTCACTCGATCGTCAGGACTTGGTGTCTTGGCGTATTCTCGTCGATGGCGATCTTCCGCTCAATTGTGCGGCCGTCGCCCAGCCGCAACCTCAGCGTGTAGCTGCCCGGCTCGCGCACCGCGAGCGTGAACTCGCCGGGGCCGCAACACCCGACCCCCACGTTCGACCCGATCCAACGGTGCGTCACGGCACGGCCTTCCGCGTCGATCAGGCTCAGCCGGCTGCCGAGCACGCCTTTGTTTGCACCGCACCGGACCGTAAACAGACGCGTTTGAATCTGCTTGCGGACGTCGCCGGTCGTGCTGATGTCGGCCTTGTCGGGACGGTTCGCCAACGTCTCGTTGATCAACAGAGAAACGGTGCCGTCGAGCCCGCCAACGAGCACGTCCGGCGCGCCGTCCCCGTTGACGTCGCCGGTGGCCAAGCCCCAAGCCGGCCGGCTATAGACAGTCGGCGGGACGATCCTGCCGGCCAGATACTTCTCCGGCAACAGGAACGACCCGTAACCGCGGTTGGCGACGTAGAACGACGAAGTCCCCTTCGCCTGGCTGGCCGCATAGAGGTCGACCGTGCCGTCGCAGTTGAGGTCCTTCGCCAGGGCCATCAACATGCCCGACACCGGGTCCTGGATTTCGTTGCCCGCGTGGGTAACGTCTGCCAAATTGCCCGCGTCCTCGCAGACCAGCGTCTTTTGGTCTCCCGCCACGAGATAGACGCTTGAGACGTCCGGGCGGGCAACCATCCCGAATGCGGCCGTGCCGCCGGTGTAGTCGCCGTCCTGACCGGCGAGATCAAACGACTCGAACTCGCCGCTGTCGTTCTGCCAGAGGAGCAAGCCGGGGCCGGAAACAAAGATCAGGTCGCCCCGGCCGTCGAGATCCCAGTCGCAGGTCTCGAAGTAGCCGGTGTGGCCCGCGCCGTTGAATTCGTCCGTCAACCCGGCCGGTTCGCTCGAATCTTCAAAGACGCCGCCGGGCGTGCCCGGGTTGACGTGGAGCGACAGGCCTTCGTCCTCGCGCGAGACAACCACGTCCGGATAGCCGTCGCCGTTGTACTCGAAGAAGGCCGCACTGAGGCACCCGGGCCCAACCGGTACATCACGAGTTTTAATGAACTTGCCGCCGGCCCGTCGATACAGCGTACCGTCAAGCAGCAGATCGGCATCGCCGTCACCGTCGGCGTCGGCAAAGCTGCAACTTACGCTCTTTGTCCCGGTCAGGCCAACTTGTTCGGTGTGGTCGGTAAACTGGCCCTCGTTGTCCTGGATGAACAGGCGGTTGCCCGACAAGCAACACGCCAGCAGGTCGCAGCGGCCGTCGCCGTTCACGTCGTACACCGCCACGCCGCGAACCGGCTTCTGGAGGCCGGCAACGTTCGTCACCGAAAACCGCGTCAACGGCACGGCCGGAAAGTAGGCCACGCCCTTGGCGATGTCGTCGACGAGTTCCCAGAGACTCTCCGGCTCGCCGTTGAACGTGCCGAACATGATCTCGCTGCTGGAGGGGTCGATCCCCTTGTCGGCATTCGAAAGGACCTCCCACTCGCCGGGCGAATCGGTCATCGTGGCCAGATACCAGACGCCTCTGCCGATGTAGTAAAGCACGTCGTTCTCGTGACGAACGCGCCGCTTGCCGACGAAGGCGACAATCTTCCGGCCCTTGCCGAGCGTGAGTATCGCGTCGGCCAGTCTCTCGTCCTTCGCCGTCAGGGTGATCGCCTGGGCAGCGAAGTCACCCTTGGCGACCCCTTCGAGCTTGAGCACGGCCGTGCGAGCCTTGGCGTCGGTGGCCGTAACGCGACACGCCACCACGTTGAGATAACGATCGGCCAGGTGCGACGGTTGAAGCTTCGGGTTGATAACCGCCCGGGCGCTGGACGCAACCGCCAGGCACGCGACAACGGCAAATGGCAAGCGCATCTTGTGCATGATTCGCATACTCTGCTGCATTGCGCCGCTTGGGAAGCGGCAATGTACTCATTCGCCGAACCCATCAAGAGTCGTTCGTAGTGACCTCATTCATGCGGTCCTTCACGGGATTCCGCTGCACGGCCCCGATGAATCGGGGCAC